>JAXGNF010000004.1:0-38780 GCA_040768135.1 Thermoleophilia bacterium
CGGCCTTTGCTGCTGAGTCGTTCGCCTGCCCGGCGTTTCCCCGCCGGCCAACTACGCTGGAGATGTTGACTATTGAGCCCCGTCTGCGTTTGATCATCCCTCGGAGGACCGCCTTGCTCATAAGGAACGCCCCTTTGAGATTGACCTCCAGCACGGCGTCCCAGTCGTCCTCTTCCATGACGAGGAGGAGGCCGTCCCGGGTGATCCCGGCGTTGTTCACCAAGATGTCGACCGGCCCCAAGGCGCTTTCCACGGCCACCACAGCATCCTTGGCTTCAGCTTCTTTTGCAATATCGGCCGCGACGAACGTGGTGGAGCGCCCGGTTCCCACCTGGATCTCCCGGGCGGTGGATGCGCCGTGTTCAGATAGGTCAACAACGGCCACCCTTGCTCCATCCTCGGCCAATCGCCATGCTATGGCTTTGCCTATGCCCCTTGCCCCTCCAGTCACCAACGCCACTCTATCGTGGAGAGGTGCATTGCCTTCAGTCATCTTATGCCCCCTTGTTTGCCGCAACGGAAATCGCCTCACGCAGGGCTTCGCCGTCGCCCGTAGCCGCTATCGGGAAGTCTCGCGCGATCCGCTTGACCAATCCCGCAAGAACACTCCCAGGTCCGACCTCTAGGGCCCGCTCGGGCGCCTCCGTGCCGCTCAACAAGACTTCGATACTCTGGGTGAACTTCACCGGTGACATGAGTTGCCGCGAGAGGACTTGGGCCAACTCGTCCGGCTCTGGGTACCGGAGTTCGGTGGTAGAAAAGAATCGCGCTGTACCGGATCTGAAGGAGACACCAGCCAAGGCTTCAGCAAGAGATTCAGCGGCTCCGCTCATGAAGGGAGTGTGGAAAGCTCCCGATACAGGCAGCACAACGACCCTACGTGCCCCTGCGGCCTGAGCGCGCTCTCCTGCCGCTTGGACGGCCTCACTCGCTCCGGATATGACCACCTGTCCGGGGGAATTGTAGTTGGCGACCCATACCTCAGGAACAGAGGCGCATATTGCTTCTACAGCATCGCTCTCAAGGCCGATCACGGCCGCCATCGTTCCGCCTCGCTCTTCCGCACAGGCCTGCATGCCCCGGCCTCGAACGTCGACCACCCGCAGAGCGTCGGCGAAGGCCATGTGACCCGTAGCCACCAGCGCCGAATACTCCCCCAACGAGTGTCCTGCCGCCACCCGGCACACGACGCCCCGAGCTGCCAAGACCCGCCAAGCCGCCACGCTGCACGTGAGGATGGTCAGTTGAGTCCGATCTGTGCGGGTCAACTCCTCCATGGTCCCGTGCCGACACAGTTCCCCGACGTCCCAGCCAAGCACATCGCCGGCCTCGGCGAACGCTTCCCTGGCCTCGGGATACTCCCAGAGGTGTTCAGCCATACCGGCCGCTTGACTACCCTGGCCCGGACAGAGGACGAGCAAACGTGTCATGTCAACCTCTTTCACTCTCGAAGCCGTTTCCCCGCCCCCACTCGAGTAGGCACGAACCCCAGGTAAGTCCTGCACCGAAACCCATGAGAAGGACGATATCGCCCTCCCTCAACCGGCCCTCGGCCCGGGCTTCACTCAGACACAGCGGGATCGAGGCACACGATGTATTGCCGTATTTCTGCAGGTTCGTATACACCTTGTCCCTATCGATACCGAGCTTCTTGACCGCCTTCTCGATGATACGCAGATTAGCCTGATGGGGCACGAAGAGATCTATATCGGCCACCGTTAGACCGGAGCGCTCCAAGACCCGTTCAGCCGATTGAGCCACCACTTTGGTGGCGAACTTATACACTTCACTACCGTTCATCTTCAAGAAGTGCTGGCGCCCTTCGACGGTCGCGAACGAAGCGGGCGAACGCGAACCCCCTGCAGGGATCATGAGATAGTCCTCCCCGGATCCATCCCCACCCAGGTCGAAACCCAAGATGCCTCTCGGGTGGCCCCTACCTGGAGCTTCTGACGGCCGGCACCCACCGACTGGAGAAACGACTACTGCTCCCGCTCCGTCTCCAAATAGAACAGCGGTCGACCGGTCTTCCCAGTCGAGCATTTTTGAGATGACCTCGGCGCCGACCACAAGGATGTTGTCGTAAAGACCCATCGCCACAGCGCCGGAGGCCATAGCCAGTGCATACACAAAGCCACTACAACCGGCAGATAGGTCGTATGCTCCCGCTCCACCGCATCCACACACGTGGGCAATGCGCGAAGCCGTTGCCGGCATTATGCGGTCTGGTGAGATGGTAGCCGTGATGACCAGATCAATCGCAGTGGGCGGGATCTCGGCGTCGGACAGTGCGGCCCGCGCAGCCACGATCCCTAGATCCGATGCGCTCTGGCCCTCCTCGGCCACCCGGCGCTCTTTGATACCGGTACGCTGCGTGATCCACTCATCCGACGTGTCCAGCACTCGAGCCAGATCATCGTTGGTCACCACTCCTGAGGGCACATACACGCCCAGACCACTAATCGCGACAGATCTCCCTGATAGGGAGACAGATCTACCAACCGACATGATCTACGGTTCGGCTATCGCGAAGGTGAGGGTCCCACTACAGACCAGATTGGAACCCACATAAGCCTTACCCTCGCCCCTTCCGATCGGCCCACGCCGGTCTGTGAGCCGCGTCTCCAGCCTCAGAGTGTCCCCCGGTATGACCTGTCGGCGAAAGCGTACGCGGTCCACCCCGGCAAAAAGAACTATCTTCCCCTGGAGTCCAGGCTCCGAAAGGAGGGCTACGGCTCCGGTCTGTGCCAGGGCCTCTAGTTGCAGGACCCCTGGCAATACGGGGTGTCCGGGAAAGTGACCCCGAAAGACTTCATCCGATAGAAGGATGTCCTTCTCTGCGACCGCGTATTCGCCGGAGACCAGCTCGGTCACTCTGTCGATCAGCAGGAATGGATCCCGGTGGGGCAAGATAGCCTCGATCTGTTGCCGGTCTAACACATTTCCCCCTATCTGGCAGTTAGCGCGTCCCCCCGGCCCCAGGGTGCTAGTATTTTCCAGGATGACTCTGCCCTTTTCAAGGAAACACGACTTCCCTAAGACCTGATCGGCCTCAGGTGCAGTTGCAGCTCTCATTGAATGTGGCCGATCGGCTCCACGAGGCCCTGCTGGTCCGGGGAGAGCCGCTTGACTCGATCGAAGCGGTCCGTATGCTCATGGCTTCGTCCACCGTCCCCCCTTGGGTATGCCGTGACATCTTAGCCACTCTCGTACACCACGACGAACGGTTCGTCTGGGACGGCATCGCCACGGCTCCGCTCTCTTTGCGCCATTGGGAACTCCCCGACCCTGACCTCGTGGATGTGCCCTTCGTCGCCCTAGACCTGGAAACCACGGGAGCCCGGGCAGGACCGAACAAGATAACCGAGATCGGGGCGGTCCGCTTCGAGGGCTTTCGCCAAGTGGCCCATTTCGACACCTTGGTGAACCCGCTACGACCTATTCCCCCGATGATCACCCAGTTGACGGGGATCTCCCAAGACATGGTGGCAGATGCTCCCCGCATCGAAGAGGTCATTCAGGACCTCATCCGATTTCTAGATGGAGCAGTGATCGTCGCCCATAATGCCACGTTCGACGTGGGTTTTCTCAACTACGAGCTTCACAGACTGAGAGGGTGCAGACTGGGAGAGGGTGCGATCGATACTCTGCCGCTCGCCCGCGCTCTTGTGCCGGGCCTACCCAACTACCGTCTACACACGGTGGCCGAAGCCCTCGGTGCCCCGGTCACGGCCCACCACCGTGCACTTGCGGACGCGCAGGCGGCCGGGCACGTCTTCATCACCCTAGTCGGTCGTCTCCAGAACAAGGGGATCACCCGTCTGGAAGAACTGCGCGCGTATCTGAGCCCATCGTCTCGGTTCACTCTGGAGAAACTGCGCCTCACTCGCGGGATGCCGAGAGGCCCGGGGACCTACCGTTTCGTCGACAAAGACGGCAACGTCCTCTACGTCGGCAAAGCCGACCAATTGGACGACACGGTGCGTTCGCACTTCAAGGACGGAGCCGGTCGTCCCCGCAAACTCCGCCGGGCCGTGCGCCTTGTGGAGGACATCGACTGGGATGAGACCTCCACCCCTTTGGAGGCCGTCGTACACGAACAGCGGCTGATCCTGAAGTACCGTCCCTCCTGCAACACACACGGCACCAGACCCGAAACATACGCGTACATCAGAGTCGGTACCTCGGGACGGGGTCTCGGCCTCTGCGCGAGCAGGCGCCCGCCAAGACGATTCGACAAGTCGGATCGGTCGAGCTGCTCCTCGCCACAGGCACTCGTAATAGGTCCTTTTCGCGGTCGCACCCGCCTACAGGCCTCTATAGACGTCTTACGGCGCTGCTATCCGATACGTCACTGTCCTCGGAACCCAGAGGCTCGTCCCTGCGCCCGTGGTGAGAGCGGGGAGTGTCTCGCCCCCTGCGCCGACAACCCCCGGGCTAAGGTCGAGCATGATGCACTCGTCCTCAGGATCATCGACTGGCTGACCGGCCACATCACTACCGATCTGCCTGACCCGCTGGAGCGGGCCGAAGAACTCGCGACCCAGCTCTCGAGACAGCAACGGTATGAGGAGGCGCGGGGAGTCAGGGAAGCACGCGAGCACCTTGCGAGCCTCCGGCGTTCGTATGCTTCGTTGGCCGAAGCCTACCGGCTTCGCTTCGGAGCCCTATGGGCGCAGACCGACAACAGGGGCCGTCCGTTGCTGCGATTGAATCTCGTCTGCAACGGCAGACTCCTCGAACCAGTATCGTTCGACCCGGATCAAGCGGAGAAGGTCATTGCGGCCGCGCTTGAGACGATCCGCTTTGGAGACCCGACGCACCAGAGCGAGGATCGGGACGTTCCGGTTGCCGTACCGCAAGTGGAACTCGACTCGCTCCTCGCGGTTCGGCGGTGGTTTCACGACACCGAGACCGTTGTTAAGGTGCCGCTACCGGGACCCGGCGCCCACAGCACCGACTGGGCCTCAGCCAAGGCCCGCCTCATGGACGAAGTGACTGCCCTCCTTGAAAAAGGAGCCCCCGCGATCGGGAGTTAGGCAGAGCCGACCGTCTAGACCGCGGCCACTTGGGCCTTGGGAAGCTGAATGCCTTTGGCCTTCATCACCGCCGCCAGGAGACTCCGATCAATCTTTCCCTTGTAGATGGGAATGCCTTCCCTAACGCAGAGCTGGATGACATCCCGAGTATCGGTCCCCAACTCCTGCGCCAGCTCCTGGGGGGTGAAATGGTTGGCCATCAGATCTCCTTTCGAAGGTAGACGATCACCCAAGAAAACCCAAACAAAAAAGCCCAGCAGCGCCGGCCGCCAGGCTTGTCTGAATCATCTTGACTATCAACACGGGTATGCCGTCTGCATCACTCCCGCGCGACTGTCGAGTTAACCGCTCCATCACAGTTATTGTATCCCCACTACATCGCCGAAGCAACCATCTAGGCCTTCGGCCTTGCTCGCATCACGGCTCCTCCAGGTCCTCACGAAGCAGGAGAAACTCAACCTCCTCACCAGCCCGCACGCCCCGGGGCCCTCCTGGGATGAAGGCCAAACCGTTTGCCCCCACCATAGACCGCAGGATCCCCGATCCTTGGGCGCCGGTCGAACTGACGTGCCACACACCGTTCTCCCGCCAAGCTCTGACCCTCACAACGAAGACGCGGCCATCGGAATTAGCGATGTCCTCAGAGATGATCGCCCGGTATGGAGGCCTCGTGGTCTTGCGATACCCCATCAGACGCAGAAGCGCCGGCCTGACAAACAACTCGAACGACACCATCACCGACACCGGATTGCCGGGCAGACCGAAGACCAAGGTGCGCCCATGCACCCCAAAGGACAGGGGTTTACCGGGCTTCATCGCTACGCCCCATAAGCGGCGCATGACCCCCAGTTCGTCCTGTACTTCCTTCACGAAATCGAATTGACCGACTGAGACCCCGCCGGACGTGACGAGGACGTCGAACTCCAAGCCCTTCTCCATGAGCCGTTTTGTGGCCTTGTAGTCATCAGGGACTATACCCATCACCACCGGCTCGACGCCCATCTGCCTGCACAGAGCCTGAAGCGAGTACGTGTTCGAATTACGGATCTGGCCCGGTCCTAACGGTTGATCCACTTCAATCAACTCGCTACCCGTCGAAAGAACGGCCACCCGGGGGCGCCGGTGGACCTGCACGACCGGACGGCCGAGACTGGCTATAAGTCCGATCTCCGCCGGGCCAAGCGCGCTGCCGGTCGCCAGCACTCGGTCCCCGACCATGACATCTTCTCCGGCACGTCGGATGTTCTTGCCCGGCTTCACAGCCGCGAACACCAGCACACCTTCCTCGGCTTCCTCTACAGCCTCTGCTTCGATTACCGCATCTGCACCGTCCGGCACAGGGGCGCCCGTCATGATCTTGACTGCTTCGTTTTGACTGAGAGTCCGAGCGAAGACACGGCCGGCAGGAACCGTCTCGACCACGCTCAGTCGGCACGGGGAACCCGGGCTTGCATCAACTGTGTCTTGAGCCCTGACCGCATACCCGTCCATGGCGGAATTATCGAACAACGGCACACTGTGCGACGCTACGATGTCCTCGGCCAACACTGCACCAAGGGTATCTGCCAACGGACGCGACTCGACCGACAAAGGGAGGGCCTCAGCAAGCACGCGAGACCTCGCCTCCTCAATGCTAATCAGCTTCATCGCCACCCCGCACTCCCTCCGATCATGCCATCCTTACCCATGGGATTGCACTCTCCGTGTAAACCGTTTGATGGGTCCGGCCGATAGAGAGCATAGCATGAGCACCAGACATCAAAACCCGGCAGACAACGACTGTACACACCCGGCATCCTCTCAGGATCTCCCTGCCGCTCATCCTGCGCTTATGAACGCACCGGCCCCCAGCCAGACCGAAGCCCGCCTACAGACGATACATGAGCTTGTTCGCTCAGGTGACTACCACGTGCCGGCTGTTGCCATCGCTGAACGCATGATCGAGCGGTTGATGATGGGCGGGCCGGACCGCGCGCACTGATTTGCCTCTTGGTCGTCGGGGGCCTAAAATCACACACGCCCTCAGAACGCCCCCAGCGAACCGGAGTGGTAAATGCCCCTTACAATCCGTCGGCGCCTCGTCGACCGTATCCGCCAATGGCGAAAGACGGCCTATGCCGTCTGCGTCGGATTGGTGGTCCTAGCCGGGGCTGCGGTTTTTCTCTCAATATCATCCCCGGCTTCCAGCGTCGAGTTGGCGTCCGGTCCCACCTTCTTCGATGCTAACCGCGCTTTTCGCAGTGCTGAGCGCATGCACCAACTGTATCCGGACCGCACGGTCGGCTCGACGGACTCCGAGGACGTGGTGAATTGGCTCGTCCAGGGACTCCCTGACCCCGATATGGCAGTGATCGACGTATATCAAGCCCCCATGGGAGACCGAGAGGTGACTCTCCGAAACGTAGCGGTAATACTGCAGGGGACGACCAGAGAGACCATAGTCATCTCCGCGCCACGAGACATTCCAGCCGACACCAAAATCGAGCCTCTGGCATACACGACCGGCACCGCCGTCCTTCTGGAGCTAATCCAGGTCTTCTACGCCCGTCCGCACCAGAAGAACCTGGTCTTTCTCTCGACCGAAGACAGCGGCACTGGGGGCATCGGTATCGACCGTTTTCTCCAGAGCAGCGACCGGACGGCAAACGTGTCGACCATCCTTTCTCTGCACGGACTGGGTAAAGAGCGTACCAACTCGCTCACCGGAGGGGTGACGGCTCCGCAGGGCACTACCCCCGGTTGGTATGTGCAACTCGTCGGTCGAGTGCTCGCCCAAGTCGGACTCGACCTGAAGGTACCTGGGTTACTGAGCCAAGCGGCCGACCACGCGCTGGCTCTCTCTCGAGGCGACCAAGTGGCAGGGTTGATTCGAGGCATCGCTTCCCTCCGATTATTTGATGACGGAACGGGCACTCCCACGGCGCCCGGACTGGCTTTGCAGGGAGCCGCAGTCGAGCGCCTCATTCTCTCTCTCGACACTGGGACCGAGGTTCCCGCCGACCCCGGTACGGCCCTACTTCTGCGCTCGGGGCGCTATCTCACACGCCAGGCAGTCACGTTCTTGGCTGTTCTTATGCTGCTTCCCACCGTGGCAGCTTTTTTCATCTGGCTGATCGCGTCACGTCTGACTGCGCGGGCCGCACTAAGACACCTCCGGAACCTTCTGTCGTTCGCGCTGCCGGTCGCGACCTTCTTTCTCCTCATGTATTTGCTTGCCCGAGCCGGACTGATCCCCTTCTACCGCCTACAGGTGCCACTCGGAGATGGGCCCAGCACTCAACCAAGGCTCGCGGCAACTCTAATCTTGGTCTTGGTCGGATTGCTGGTCTTCATCATGTCGCGCCGCTTCCTCGGCTACTTCCGGCCCCTTGAGGGCCGAGCAACCACCGAGATGGCCCGGCTCTCGGCCGGGTTCTTCAGCCTGTTCATCGGTTTCGCACTCGTGTTGTCCCGTTCGCCCTTCCTGATCCTTCCTAGCCTCACTGCTGCCTGGGCCTGGCCACTCGCTACATGTTTCGCTGAACCCGTCTATACGGGAGCGTTCTGGCGACACCGGTTGACGTCGAACGCCCCGGTGTTGCTCATGGGATTAATCGCTCCAGTAGCGCTCTATGCCTACGTAGCCGTGGGGTGTGGTGTGGGATGGTGGCGGACTTGGTGGTTTCTTATGGTTCAGACGGTATCGGGGGCCTACGGCACATCGGGACCACTGTCCGCCGTGTTCATCGCAGCCGGCCTTGCCATGCTGATGGGAGTCAAGCGCATGCGGGTGGTACCAATAGAGACCCTTGAGGTCACTGACGAACTAAGCATGCTGGAACCACCGGTGCCGCGCGCCCGCCGCAAACCACGCCCCCCCTCGAGTCCGCCTTTGTCACCCTGGCGCTAGAGATACCTCTTCTTCCAGAAGACAAGTGCAAATGCCCCCGCCAGCACCAACCAAATGATCATGGTGAGCAGGAAAGCGTGCTGGTAGTTCTGGAACGGTAGCTTCACATTCATCCCATAGATCGACGCCACGATGGTCGGCATCGAGAGCAGAATGGTGACTGAAGTCAGGAACTTCATCACCCGGTTAAGATTGTTGGAGATCACCGAGGCAAAGGCATCCATCATGCCGGTGAGGATGTCTGTATAGATCCTAGCCATCTCGGAGGCCTGCCGGTTTTCCACGATGACATCTTGAAGGAGATCCTGGTCTTCTTCGTACATCTTGATGTTCTTCGTCCGCATCAATTTCCACAGGACGGCCTCGTTGGCCCGCAGAGATGTTGTGAAATACACCAAGGACTTTTGCAGACTAAGCAATTCAAAGATCTCAGCGTTCTTCATCGACGCGCGCAGTTCGCGTTCGACTTTGTCGGTCTCCCGGTCAATGCGCTGCAGATAGCGAAGGTAGAAGGCGGCGACTTTGTGGAGAATCTGAAGGAGGAACCGAGTCTTCCAAAACGTGGTGAAACCCCGGACCGCGCAGCGCTCGAACTCACCCAGGATAGGATTGGGTCTGAGGCACGTGGTGATGAAGTAGTCGGGATGCACCAGCATCCCCAGCGGGATGGTCTCGTAGCCCTGTTGAGCATCCTCTCTGACCACGACCGGGATGTCCACAATCACGTGCGTCAGCCTGTCTTCTACATCCACCCGCGACTTCTCTTCTTCGTCCAAAGGGCCTTTCAGCAATTCGAGCGGGATCTGGAGGCCGTCGCTCACCCGTTGAAGCTCTTCCTCGGTGGGATTGACCAGGTTGATCCAGGAGCCCGGCTCGAACTCCTCTAATCGCGTGAGACCCGTTGGGGCCGTCTGAAAAATGGCAAGCACGACTCACCCCCTTCACCGAACAGGCAGATGCACCGCATTCCATATCGCTCGATCCCTCCAAACATCGAAGCGATCGCGGCCCGCAAGATACCTCTCCCGAGCCCGAGCATTCTCTCACGAACCGCCCGTCCGCGCTATTATTCAGACCCATGGCGCCTCTTGGTCACATTGTCGCGCGCGACCTCCGCTCAATTGTGCGCGGGGATGTCGAGTTCGACCCCATTTCCCGCCGTCTATACGCCACTGATGCCGGTCTGAGCCAAGTGGAACCGCTGGGCGTAGTAGCACCCCGAGATACCGACGACGTCGTACGCTTGGTCCGCTACGCGGCGGATGCAGGGATTCCGCTGGTCGCCCGTGGGATGGGTTCCGGGCTTAACGGTGCGGCCGTAGGCGCAGGTATCCAGGTTGATTTCACCCGTTATATGTGCTCGATCTTGGAGGTGGCGCCGGACGCCTCGTGGGTGCGAGTGCAACCCGGCGTGGTCATGGGCTTGCTTAATCGTTATCTGCGTCAATATGGGGTGTTCTTCGCCCCCGACCCTTCGAGCGAGAACCACTGCAGTCTAGGAGGGATGATCGGGACGAATGCTTCGGGCGCCCGCTCAGTCGCGTACGGCGCCACGAAAGACCACGTGATCTCTTTGGAGGTGGTGCTCTCCGATGGGAGCCTCTTCAAAGCCCAACCGTTGGAGATGAACGGATCGCCGCTGGCGACCCTCTTCTCATCCGGCACTACCGCCGGAAAGGCTTTCGGCGCAGTACTGCCGGAGTTGGAAGCGGCCGGCGAGGCCATCCGTGCCCGTATGCCCCGCGTACTCAAGAACTCCTGCGGTTACCGTGTTGAGGCCGTATTGGAGGAGGATTACTCTCACGCGGGTACGGTGCGGGGCACCGCTCACCTCCAGCGACTGTTCGTGGGCGCCGAAGGAACCTTGGGCCTCGTCACCGAGGCCACCCTCAACTTGGTCCCTCTACCGGCAGAACGTAGCATCGCCCTCGCGTATTTTCCCTCCGTTTTTGCCGCGGGCGAGGCGGTCCCGGGGATCGTTGCCCTCGAACCTACAGCATGCGAGATAATGGATTCACGCTTCTTGGCCTTGGTCCGCAAAAACGACTCCCGAATCGACGCAATGCTTCCTGAACGGACCGACACGGCCCTCCTCATAGAGTTCGACGGCCAAGACAACGACGAGGTCGACGAGAAGTTCGAGGCCCTACGGCAACACCTCGACAATACGGCGGCTTTGCAGACGGTCCGAGCACACACCGCTGCCGAGACCGAACACCTCTGGAAGGTCCGCAAGTCGGCAGTAGCCCTCATGCAACGCATGCCGGGTCCACGCCAGCCACTCCCCTTCATCGAAGACATCACCGTGCACCCTTCGGAGTTGCCGGCGTGTGTCGATTTCTTGCAGAGAATTTTCGACCGCGAGGGGGTTCAGGCCGTGATGGTCGGGCATGCCGGTGACGGCAACCTCCATACGCGCCCGGTGCTCGATCCGAGAGACCCCCATGACTCCCTTACCATGCAACGGATCTACGACGAGGTGTCGGCGTATGTGCTGGGTGTCAGGGGCACAATGGCGGGCGAACACGGAGATGGCCTCGTCCACACTCCGCGCTTACGAGAGATGTACGGAGATGAGTTGTATGGACTGTTCATCCGCATCAAGGAAGCTTTCGACCCGAGCGGGCTGATGAACCCGGGCAAGAAGGTCGGACCACAAGATGCGGGGAGCACGTTGTTCCGCGACGTCCGCTATGGACCTGGATACAAGACCCTGCCGCAGGAACCCATACTGCACTTCCCGCCTAGAGGGTACGAAGGTGAGATAGAAAGATGTCACGGCTGCGCGGCCTGCAAGAGCATGGTAACGACCACGATGTGCCCTACATACAAGGCCACCCGGCGGGAACATGCCTCGCCTCGGGCCAAGGCCAACCTGCTGCGGGCCATCATCAGTGGGGCCCTCAGCCCTGAGGAGACATACGGTCTGGCCGCGTTCAAGGCAGTCACCGACTACTGCATAGAGTGCGGAATGTGCGCTGTGGAATGCCCTTCGAACGTCGACATACCCAAGCTGATGCTGGAGGCCAAAAGCAAATACCGAGCCATCCACCGGGCCCGTCTGGTCGACGCCGTGCTCGGCCAGCCCGAGACTGTGTCCCGACTCGGCCGTCTCACCGCGCCTCTTGTGAATCCCCTGCTCAACCGGTCGACGCCGCGCCGCATTATGGAAGCACTTGTAGGGATCGACCGACGTCGGTCGATAGCCCCGTTTGCCCATAGAACCTACGCGCAGACCGCTTCGAAACGACGCAGAGACAACGAGTCACGACAGACGACCATCGAAGCAGGGGCTATGCCCTCTCCCTCGATTCGGCCAGAACCCACCGTCGTCTATTTCTATGACCTCTTCGCCAACTACAACGACCCGGAACTGGCGGAGGCCGTCGAACGAGTGCTTCAGGTGCACGGCCTGCATGTACTCCTCCCTGGACAACGGACAAGCGGTATACCCGAAATGCTCTACGGCTATGCCGACAAGGTCCGCAGAACGGCCCAATTCAACATCGAGGCCGTACTACCCTATGTGCAGAGGGGAGCGCCTGTGGTCAGCGCTGAGCCGACTGCCACCTTCGCTTTCAAAATCCACTACCCCGACTACTTGAACAGCCCCGAATGCTCTTTGGTGGCGAACGCCACGCACGACCTGAGCGAGTTTCTGGTTAGATGGCGGGCAGACCATCCGGACACAGCGCCGCTTGCAAGGCCGATCCAAGGAGGCTCATCGCTCCGCATCGGCTATCACCTCCCCTGCCACCTCAGAGCTCAGGAGGTCGGTGCTCCAGGGCTCGAACTGCTCCGCGAGATTCCTGGAATCGACTTGATCGACTTGGCGGCCGGTTGCTGCGGCATGGCCGGGACCTTTGGGATGAAAAGAGATACATATGACTTATCGATGCAGACAGGCGCCCCTCTCTTCACGCGCATCGCGGACGTCGGCCCCGACCTCTTAGCAAGCGAATGCAGCACCTGTCGCATGCAACTCGCTCAGGCCACCGGCTTGAAGACCATCCATCCCGTGAAACTGCTGGCCGAGGCGTACGGCACATGATGCGCCCCGGAGCACGGGCGCGGATAATCCGCGCCCGTGCTCCGGCAGGCACAACGATCACGAGGTCCTATTTGACCTTCCCAAACAGCCTTCGCCGGACAGCCGCCTTCTTGAGCCACTGAATCCCTTCGGTCGGGTTGAGCTCCTTAGGGCAGGCCTCCACACAGTTCATGATCGTGTGGCAACGATAAACACCGCGTTCGTTGCTCCAACGGGCTATGCGATCTTTGCCGCCCTCGTCCCTCGAATCGACTTCGAAACGATGGGCCTTAAGCAAAGCCGCCGGCCCCAGATAGTTCTCCTCTCCCCATGCCGACGGACAACTCGAATAGCAGGCGCCGCAGAGAATACAGTCGACCGGCATATCGATCTTCTTACGCTCCTTGGGAGATTGGATGATCTCCTTCTCGGGATCAGGGGAATGCCGGACAAGCCAGGGCATCACGTACTCGTACTTGGCGAAGAACTCGTCCATGTTGACAACCATATCCTTCACCAGAGGCAGATGCGGCATGGGAGCAACCGTGACCACGTCGACGTCGAGATGCTTCACGATGGTCTGACAGGCCAGCCGGTAGGCCCCATTTATATACATGGCACAACTGCCGCAGACTGATGCCCGGCAGCAATAGCGAAACGAAAGACCACCGTCATAGTTCTCCTGGATGTAGAAGAGCCCCTCGAGCACAGTCAGGTTCTCGCCCTCGTAGTGGACGGTGTACTCTTCCCAGTGGGCCTCGGGGTTCTCTTTGTTCCCCGGGTCTTGACGCTTAAGGCGAAACTTGATCTCAGGCATCAGTACTTCCGCTCCTGTAGCTCGAAGTGGCCTAGGGTCACGGGCTTGAAGTCAAAACGCGGACCGACCGCGTCTGGTTGATAGTAAGCCAAGGTATGCTTGAGCCAGTTCGCATCGTCACGTGTGTTGTAATCGGTCCGATAGTGGGCACCACGGGACTCTTGGCGTTGGATGGCTCCAAGGGCGACACACAAAGCCAGATCGACCATTCCCTCGAACTCCATCGTCCGTATCATGTCGATGTTGAACACGCTGCCGGTCCAACGGAGGCTTATGTTCTTCACCCGTTCTTTGATATCGACGAGCTTGTCGATCCCCGCCTGCATAGTCGCTTCGTCCCGGAAGAGGAAGAAGTGGTCTTTCATCACGTTCGTCATGGTTGTACGAAGTGCATAGACGTCCTCAGTTCCGTTCCTCGACGCGAGCTCTTCGACCTTTTGCTCCATAAGTTGGGCGGCGGCAAACGCCGTGCGAGCGTTGGGCCGC
The DNA here is from genome assembly GCA_040768135.1 of Thermoleophilia bacterium. GTDB lineage: Bacteria > Actinomycetota > Thermoleophilia > RBG-16-64-13 > RBG-16-64-13 > RBG-16-64-13. Next base: position 14,262 of record JAXGNF010000004.1, read on the forward strand.
CTATCGGTCAACGTCTCCAAGTAGCGCACCACCTCGGCCCCAGCCCGTCGGCCGAACACGATCGTCTCAAGCAGGGAGTTACCCCCCAAGCGGTTGGCACCGTGAACAGAGACGCAGGCGCACTCACCTGCAGCATACAGTCCCGGCATGACCGAGGCCCCATTGACGTCGGTGTCGATGCCTCCCATCCAATAGTGCTGGACGGGTGTCACCGGAACCGGCTCCTCAATGGGATCCACACCTTCAAAATGAATGGCCAAGTCCCGAATACCATAAAGCCGCTCGAGAATCTTCTCCGCACCCAGATGTCGCAGGTCGAGGTGAACATAGTTCTTGCCATCGATGCCCCGCCCCTCGTTGATCTCGATCTGAATGGACCGCGCAGTGATATCACGCGGCGCCAGCTCCATGAACTTGGGCGCGTAATCCTCCATGAAACGTCTGCCCTGACCGTTGATGAGATAGCCGCCTTCGCCGCGGGCACCCTCGGTCATGAGGATCTGAGTGGTCAAGAGCCCGGTGGGGTGGAACTGGACGAACTCCATGTCTTTTAACGGCACCCCGGCATGGTAGGCCATGAACATGCCGCAGCCTGTGCTGATGAGGCTATTGGTGGTGTTGCTGTACGTGCGACCTGCACCGCCTGTTGCTATCACTACGGCATTGGCGGTAAATGCCTCGAATCCACCGTTGATCATGTCGTATGCGACCACACCCTGGCACACGCCCTCGTGGACAATGAGGCTCGACACGTACTGCTCGACGTACATCTTCACTTGGAGCCTGTACGCCTGTTCGACCAAGGTGTGAAGAAGATAGTGTCCCGTCTTGTCGGCTCCGTAGCAGCAGCGCGGGAAGCCTGCGCCACCGAACGGCCGCTGGGCGATGGTCCCGTCGTCAAACCGGCTGAACGGGCAGCCCCAGTGGTCCATCTCGTAGATGATCCCAGGGGCGTCCTTGGCCATCTGGATGGCGCAATCCTGATCGACTAGGAAGTCGCCACCTTTCACAGTGTCGAACGCATGCTTCTCCCAATTGTCGTCACGGCCTTCGGGATGGTTACCCAAACCCGCATTGATGCCACCTTGGGCCTGGCCCGAATGGCTGCGCCCTGGATGGACCTGAGAGAGAACGGCTACGTCCACCCCCGCTTTCTTTGCTTCGATCGCGGCCCGGAGACCAGACAGTCCGCCGCCTACCACTATTACGTCATGATGGATCATGTCTGCCTCACCTTACCTAGTAGCCGATCCAGGGCCAGAGGCCCCAGATCCCGTAAATCAGGAACGCTATGCCCACAGCCCAGAGGGCATACGTAACGGCACGCGCCCGCACCCGCGAGGTGAGCCAGTAATCCAAGAGCACCATGCGCAAACCATTAAGGGCATGATAGATAGCCGCCATCAGAAGGATGATGTCGACCGCGGTCAAAGTACCATGAGCCAAGCGGTTGGCTACGTTTTCGTAGCTCAGTTCTCCGATGCTGAGGATATGCGTGAAGATGAGGTGAATCGTCAGGCAAACGATGAGAAGGACGGCGGTGATCCGCTGGAACAGCCATGACCACATGCCCCCACTGTGAGTGGAAACAACCTCGGCTTTCAACTCCCACCTCCCCAGTGATTGGCGATAAGGTAGTCGAGAAGCACCCAAAAGAAGAAGGCGAAGCAGATGACCACCACAGCCATCGCGATCCAAAAAATGATCTTGTGCTGATGAACTCCTACATTGAAATCCATGAGAATGATCCGGACCCCATTCAGAGCGTGGTAGAGGACCGCCACCACGAGGGCCAGGTCGAGAATAAGCGCGACCGGGTGCTCAAGGAAGTCCATTACTCTGTCGAAGGTGCCGCCGTCTACACCCCACGCGCCGGTGGAGATGACGATGATGTGGGCACCCAGGTAGAACACAAGGATGAGACCACTGATCCGGAAGAGCAACCAGGCCCACATGCCTGTCGCTTTCCAAAGACCGGCTCCCACGTTGGCCGTCTCACGAGGTTTTGCGCTCAAGAATCCCCCTTCCTCTCATACTTCTTGCGCCCCTCGACGTAGAGGTCGCCTCCGTACATGTCGTTGATGACCACTACAGGGAACTCCTCGACCTCAAGCTCTCGGATGGCTTCTGGGCCGAGGTCCTCGTAGGCCACGACCTTCGCCGACACAATCTTCTGAGCGAGGAGCGCCCCGGCGCCGCCCGTGGCGCCGAAGTATACGGCCTTGTCGCGCTTAAGAGCCTCTTTCACTGCCTCATTCCGCGAACCCTTGCCGATCATGCCCTTCAAGCCGAGGGCGGTGAGTCTGGGCGAGTAAGCGTCCATCCGGCCCGACGTGGTTGGGCCGGCCGAACCGATCACCTCTCCCGGCTTAGGCGGGGTGGGACCAACAAAGTAGATGATCTGTCCTTGGAGATCTATGGGGAGCGGCTCGCCGCTCTCGATGAGTTCCACCAAACGTTTGTGGGCCGCATCGCGACCCGTGTAGATGACGCCGGTGATGAGCAGCCGGTCGCCGGCGCGCAGAGAAGCCACGATCTCATCGGTCAGCGGGGTGGTGATGACTCGATCCATCACAGCACCACCTCCTTGTGGCGTGCCGAATGGCACTGGATATTGACGGCCACAGGCATACTGGCGATATGCGCCGGTAGTTCTTCGACGAACACGTCGATCACGGTCACCGTGCCCCCCAGCCCAGCCGGCCCTATGCCCAAGTCGTTGCAGCGCCGCTCGATCTCGTCCTCCAACTCAGCCAGTCGCGGGTCGGGGTTGGTCGATCCCACCTCGCGAAGCAACGCGTGCTTGGCCATATAGGCAGCCTTCTCAAAAGTGCCTCCCAGCCCGACACCCACCACGATGGGTGGACAGGGGTTGGGTCCCGCCTTGCTCACCGTATCCACGATGAAATCGATGGCACCCTGTCGACCCTGGGCCGGTTTGAGCATACCAATGGCGCTCATGTTTTCGGCGCCCCCTCCCTTGGGAGCTACGGTCACACGTACCTGGTCGCCGGGGACGATACGCGTGTGGAGCATGGCCGGTGTGTTATCACCGGTGTTCTTGCGAGCCCCGATAGGGTCGGCTACGGCTGATTTACGTAGATACCCCTCAGTGTAGCCCTTCCGCACGCCTTCGTTGACGGCATCCTCAAGGCTGCCGCCCACTAGGTGAACGTCTTGGCCGACCTCGATAAACACAACGGCCAACCCCGTGTCTTGACACAGCGGGCGGTTGGAGTCTCTCGCAAGGTTGGCGTTCTCAAGGAGTTGAACCAATATGTCACGACCGGTCTCAGACTCCTCACGCTCGATCGCCTTCTCGAAAAAGGCCACTACATCGTCACCCAGGTTGGTGCAGGAATCGACCGCCAGCTTTGCCACCGCCTCGGTCACTCGGGCAACGTCCAACTCCCTCACGGCATCCCTCCTCGGCCCGAACGAGCCTTTCGGCGTGCTTTGTTTTGATGGACAGACTCTATCCTGATATATGTATATCAAAAACGAGCCATGTGCGTTCAACGTGTGGGCGCCAGCCACGTTCACGCTGGCGGCCAAGAATCGCCTCGGCTACACTAAGAGCCATTCCATACGACCAAACCACGACCCTAGGATACCCATGCGCATACTCTCCGGCATACAGCCCTCCGGCAGGCCTCATCTGGGCAACTACTTCGGCGCCCTCCGCCAGTACGTTGAGTTGCAGGCCGGCAATGAATGTTTCTATTTCATCGCCAGCTATCACGCCCTGACCGCCGTTCAGGAGCCTGACCTCCTGCGTGAGTACACACTGGGTGTGGCTCTTGACTTCCTCGCGTTGGGTCTAGACCCGGAACAGGCCGCTCTGTTTGCACAGCAGGATGTACCCGAAGTCACCGAACTCACCTGGATTCTCTCCTGCGTGACTCCTATGGGTCTCCTGGAGCGTGCCGTCAGCTACAAGGACAAGATCGCCCAGGGTCTTTCTCCCAGCCACGGGCTTTTCGCGTATCCGGTGCTGCAGGCCGCCGACATCCTGATCTACCTGGCCGACCTCGTACCGGTGGGACAGGACCAGAAGCAGCACCTCGAGATGACCCGAGACATCGCCGGCAAGTTCAATCAGCAGTTCGGTGAGGTGTTTGCGATCCCCGAACCATACATACTCGACTCTACCGCCGTCGTCCCAGGCGTTGACGGCCGCAAGATGTCCAAGAGCTACGGCAACGAAATCGGCATTTTTGAAGAAGGCAGCGTTCTCAAGAAGAAGGTCATGTCTATAGTCACCGATTCGACCCCTGTTGAAGCTCCAAAAGACCCTGCTCAGTCGACCCCGTTCCTGCTGCTCAGCCTGCTGGCGTCTGAAGAAGAAACGACCGATTGGGAGACGCGCTACAAGGCCGGGGGGATGGGATACGGCGAGGTGAAAAAACGGTTGCTGGAGTTGATCGACGAGCACTTCGCGCCCTTCCGGGAGCGCCGCCGCGAACTGGAGGCCGATACAGACTACGTTATGGACGTGCTGAAGGATGGGGGCAAGCGCGCCCGGGCTGTAGCCCAGCAGGTCATGCACAAGGTGCGGGAGGCCACCGGCCTGCCCACCACGTATTGACACGCAGCCCCGATCGACCCGCCTGGGAGAGGGGCTCGGTTCTGGTGGAACTGTTTGATCTGACCATGCCGCTATGGCCGGGGATGCCGGTTCCGCCGGGTGATCCGCCCGTAGAGCTCGCGGTGGTACGTTCTCACGCCATCGACGGTTACCAGGTGACTCACTTTTCTTTCGGATCTCACACGGGGACCCATCTCGACGCACCTCGCCACTTCTTCCCTGAGGGCGCCACCATAGACCGGTATCCGCTCGATCGGCTGGTAGGCCCCGGGATAATCGTAGACTGTCGCCCACCTCCTGGAACAACCGAGATCGACGAGGCGCTTCTGGCTGAACGATTAAGAGCGTTTGCCATCCCTCCTCTGGGGATAGTACTGCTGTGGACGGACGGCGCCTGCCTCTCCCTGAGGGCGGGCCAGCTGCTATTGGAAGCCGGTGTCGGTCTCGTGGGGACCGACGGGCCTAGTCTCGACACCGAACCTCATCCCGTCCACCATCTTTTGCTGAGCCACGGCGTCCTCTTGGCAGAGAACCTAAGCAGGCTCGACCGAGTGGGAACGGGACCAGTCAACTGCGCGATATTACCCCTTAGGGTCGTCGACGCAGACGGAGCACCTGTGAGAGCGATCGCGTGGCGTTGAGCCGGCTGTGAGACCAGGCAGGGCGCCAAGCTCGCTGGGGCGGACCAAGCAGATCTCGGCACGCTTCTACCGAGTCGTCGTGGTGAGGCCCTCTTCAGGCCCAGGTCTGATGGCGACCACGCCATCAGACCAAGGAGGACGGTAGATCAACAACGGCTCAAACCCAGCCTTGGCCTTGAAGGTGAGAACCAGGTCCAACGAAGCATTCTTCAGCAGGCTACGAGGGATTGGCCCTGAGCGGGTGGACTCAATACCGACCACGGCCTCTCCTGCAGCACAAAAGAAGTCCGTCGGGTCCACTCGTATTGGAGCCGTCCCCGTGTTTCTGACCCGTACATACGCCTGATAGAAGGACTCACCGGCCTTGAGGGCAGTAGGCGCCTCCTCGCTCAACCTCTGTTCTGGGACAGCCGGTTGGAAGGTGGCCTCAAGGGCCCGCACGGTGATAATCGCATTGCCGACCTGCACGTCTTCACCAATACGACCCTTCACGTCACCCGAAGGCTTTTTGGAGCTTTCTGAGGTAGAAACGGTGCCTGCGGCGCCCCCGTCGTCCTCAGCGGATTCGCAGGCAGCCAGACCGACCAAGGCGAGAGCCAGCAGCAAAACAACGGGCATCCATGCGCCCGGCCCGAACCGAAGGGGGGACCAAGCCCTATGGGCTCCCTTCTGCCGGCCCGTCTGCCCTCCTACTGTCGCCCTCCGTTTTTTCACGGCGACATCATACGTGAAAGAACCTCGGGGTTGACCAAGTTCTCGACCAACCGACCGCGCACGGCGGCAATGGCGTTCTGTACGGCCAACTCAGCCATCTGCCCTCTGGTCTCCACCGTCGCACTTCCTAGGTGAGGGAGCAGCACTACGTTAGCAAGATCGGCCAACCCACTCGCCAAACGCGGCTCGTTCTCGTACACGTCGAGACCCGCGCCCCCCAGATGACCCTCAGCCAGAACACGCACCAAGGCTCCCTCGTCGACCACGGGCCCGCGTGACGTATTCACGAGAAACGACCCCGGGCGCATAAGATGCAGCTCGCGCACCCCTATGAGGTGCCGGGTAGCCGGGTCGAGGGGTACGTGCAGACTCACTATATCGGACTCCCTCAGTAGATCGTCCAGTTCCGAACGATACTCCCAAAGAGCGCCCGGTGGGATCTGCTCTGGAGCCAACGGCCCATTTCGACGGACGTAAAGTACCCGCATGTCCCATCCGAGGGCCCGCCGTGCGACCGCCCTCCCTATGCGGCCCATCCCGACGATCCCAAGGGTGGTCCCGGCAACCGCCCGTCCGAGGAGCATGAAGGGACTCCATCTCTCGAAGCGTCCTTCCCTGACCATACGGTCGCCCTCGACCACTCTGCGAGCCACGCTGAGAATCAGGGTCCAGGCGAGGTCGGCCGTCGCGTCGGTAAGCACACCCGGAGTATTGGTCACCAGGATGCCCCGCTCCGTAGCCGCCGGAACATCGATGTTGTCAAAGCCGACCGCCATGTTGGAGATCACCCGCAGGCTCCCCCCGGCAGCGTCCATGACGGCCCCGTCAATGGTTTCGGTCAGGAGGCTCAGCAACGCATCGACGCCCAAGATACCTTCTAGTAAGGACTCCCGCTCGAGCGGCCGGTCGGCCTCGCCTCCCGTCACGTCGAACAACTCGTGCGCTAGGGAAAAGCCCGGCTCAGGGATACGACGTGTCAACAATAGACGAGGTTTGGTGCGCGAAGGAGCGTTCATGAGGAGTCCAGTATATCCTTAGCTCATGAGTGGACAAGTCCGAGTGGGAACGTGTTCGTGGACCGACCCTACGATGGTACGGGCCTGGTATCCGCCCGGAGTCCGGACTGCCGAAGACCGTCTGCGCTACTACGCCTCGCAATTCGACACCGTCGAGGTCGACTCCAGCTTCTACGGAATCCCAACCGCGACTACCGCCCGGCTGTGGGCGGCGCGCACACCACCCGACTTCGTGTTCCATGTAAAAGCCTATGGGATGCTCACCCGGCACGGCGTCCGCCCGCAGGGACTGCCTGGTTCTCTCCGCCAGAAATACGACTTTCAGCTCGACCGGCACGGACGCATACTCCATCCTCCACAAACGCTCCGAGAAGAGGCCTTCGCGCTCTTCCGCGAGGCCCTCGCTCCCTTGCGTGAAGCCGGCAAGTTGGGCCTAATCCTCATGCAATTTCCGCCTTATTTTGTCGCGAACGACGCTAACCGCGACTACATCACTTACGGCATCGGGCTCTTGGCTCCCGACAAAGTGGCGATCGAATTCCGGCACTCATCCTGGATAGAGCCCACCGAGGTGGCGCTTACACTTGAGTTTCTGACCACCCTCGGTGCTACCTACGTGTGCGTTGACGAGCCCCGGATAGATGGACCGACTGTCTTACCATCATTGACTGCGGTCACTGCCGACAACGCTTATGTCCGCTTCCATGGCCGCAACGCCGCCACTTGGAACATCCGCAGCGGATCAGCCGCTGAACGCTTCAAGTATCTGTACAACCTTGATGAGCTGGGGGAATGGGTCGAGCCGGTCCACTACCTCCAAGAGCAGGCGACCAGCACATACCTCATGTTCAACAACTGTTTTGCCGACTACGCGCCCCAAAACGCGAAACAGATGGTGTCGCTCCTCGACAGGGCCCGGCCGCTCGAAGAACTGTAAGCAAGTCGCGACCGGTCCGCCCAAGTGGCCTATGGCGACCGCATACTACTAACGCCGACACGCCCAAAGCCTTGGCTTCCGAGGAGAGTGACGCCGCCTTTGAGGCGGCGTCACTCTCAAGATCATTCATCCGAGGCCGGTAACGGATACGGCAGATTCAGAACCACGCCCGGCCGCCAAACCCGCCCTACACTTTGGGCAGATTCTTCATGGCCTCCTTGATCTTCTCCTCCGGATACGCGTAGTCCTCGAGCTTGCCGTCGAGGTAGTTATCGTAGGCAGCCATGTCAAAGTGGCCGTGGCCGCTCAAGTTGAACAGGATGGTCTTCTCGTCGCCGGATTCCTTACACTCCTCAGCCAACTGCCTCACGACCGCGATCGCATGGTTGCTCTCGGGAGCCGGGATGATGCCCTCCGACCGGGAGAAACCCACACCCGAGTCGAAAACCTCGGTCTGCATGACCGACCGGGCCTCCAACAGACCGAGTTGGTGCAGATGTGACACCATCGGGGCCATCCCATGGTAGCGGAGTCCTCCGGCGTGGATGCCCGGCGGCACGAAGTCATGTCCTAAGGTATCCATTTTGAGGAGAGGGGTGAATTTGGCTGTGTCGCCATAATCGAACGCGTAAATGCCCCTGGTCATGGTGGGGCAAGCCGCGGGCTCGACGGCGATGCACCGGGTCTTCTTGCCCTTCCTGATGTTTTCCCCAACAAACGGGAAGGCGATCCCCGCGAAGTTGGAGCCACCCCCCACGCAACCGACGACATAATCGGGATATGCGTCCGCCATTTCCATCTGCGCAAGCGCTTCCTGGCCAATGACCGTCTGGTGGAGACAAACGTGGTTCAGCACCGATCCTAGAGAATAGTGTGTATCGTCGCGCTTGACCGCCACCTCGACCGCCTCGCTGATGGCGATACCCAGGCTTCCCGGGGAATCGGGGTCCTGGGCGAGAATGGCCCGGCCGCACTCAGTGGTATCGGAGGGGCTGGGGATGACTTCCGCACCCCATACCCGGATCATGCTCCGCCGGTAGGGCTTCTGGATGTACGAGACCTTCACCATATAGACAAGGCACTCCATGCCCAAGAGCTGGCAGGCGAGGGCAAGAGCCGAGCCCCACTGGCCGGCACCGGTCTCTGTGGTGAGTTTAGTGACACCTTCTTGTTTGTTGTACCAGGCCTGCGCAACCGCGGTGTTCGGCTTGTGCGAGCCCGCAGGGCTGGCACCTTCGTATTTGTAGAAGATCTTCGCAGGGGTGCCGAGAGCCTTCTCCCATCGACGTGCACGAAGCAGGGGAGTAGGGCGCCACAGCCGATAAATCTCCCGGACCTCATCGGGGATTTCGATCGTGGGCTCCGTCGACATCTCCTGCATGATGAGGCCCATCGGGAACAAGGGGGCCAGATCGTCTGGGCCCGCTGGTTGGAGTGTTCCCGGGTGGAGGGGCGGGGGCGGGGGCGTGGGAAGGTCGGCCGCGACGTTGTACCATGACGTCGGGATCCGGTCTTCCGGTAGGAAGAACTTGGTCGCCATGCCTTTCTGCCTTTCCATCCTTGTAGGGGCGTACAAAGATGCAAGGTAACACAATGTAGGCGAGCATGCATCAGTGGCGGGTAACAAGGGTATGCTAGAGACGACCCGAGACACCAACACAACGGCCTAGGAGGCGGCATGGCCACTCTTCCCAGATTGACGCCCGAAACGCTCGACTTCGTGCTTCTCTCCTTCGAGGGTCCTGACCAGTACGCTATGGCCGGAGGTCTGGGCGTACGAATGAAGGAACTTGCTCTCGAACTGGCTAAACAAGGTTTCCGCACCCACTTGATCTTCGTAGGTGATCCAAATCTCCCCGCGGAGGAATCTCCGGCAGATAACCTGACCCTCCACCGCTGGTCGCAGTGGCTGTCGGCCCACTACCCTGCCGGCGTCTACCACGGTGAGGAGGCGAAGTTGGTCGACTGGAACGAACAGTTGCCCGAATTCGTGACGTCCAAGCTGGTAGGTCCCGCGGCTGCGGGTGGACGACTCACCGCGATCCTAGCCGAGGAGTGGCACACGGCCTATTGCGCCTGTCAGATCTCCGACCGTTTGTGGATGGAAGGTCTGCGTGACAAGACGATCATCTTATGGAACGCCAACAACGTCATGGGTTTCGACCGCATTGACTGGAAACGTCTGGATTTCTGCTCGCAAATCACCACTGTATCCCGCTACATGAAGCACGTAATGTGGGACCGAGCAGTCAACCCCTTAGTCATCCCGAACGGCATCCCTGGAGACCGCATCCGTCTGGCCGACCCCGACCAGGTTGCCCGGCTCCGAGCAGCCTTCGCCGGACGCGAGCTGGTTTTCAAGATAGGCCGTTTCAGCCCTGACAAGCGCTGGAACATGGCCATGGACGCCCTCGCAGAAGAAAAGCGGCGGGGACACGACATAGCTACGGTGATCCGAGGTGGAGTAGAGCCGCACGGGGCCGAGGTCGTGGCCAATGCCCAGACCCAGGGCCTTGCCGTCGCCGACGTGAAGCTTCCCAGAGATCCCTTCGAAGCCGTCAATGCCTTTGCCGGCCTGCCCCGTGCGGACGTCTACAATGTCACAAGCTTTATGAGCGATGAACTCATCTCGCTTTTCTACTCGGGGGCAGACGCCGTGCTCGCCAACTCCGGCCACGAACCGTTCGGTCTGGTGGGGTTGGAGGTGATGGCGGCGGGCGGTGTTGCGTTCGTCGGATCAACGGGCGAAGATTACGCCGTACCCATGTTGAACTCCGTGGTCCTCGACACCGACGATCCCGCGGAAATCGGCATCGCTTTGGACTTCCTAAGAAAGCGGCCGGACGTAGTTGAACGACTTCGAGCCGACGCCCAAGAGACAGCGCGAAGTTTTACCTGGGAGAATGTCGTGACAGGCACCCTGCTCGGCAAACTGGAGTATGTCTCGCTCCGACAACTAGTAACCCCTCCCCAGCTAAGTGAGCCTACGGAGGCTCCAGCGATCGACGCCGACGTCGAGGAGTCTTCCGACAACCCCCATAGAACGGGCAAAAAGCTCCGTCGTGGTACGAATGAGGTCTCCGAGTCACAGGCGTACGGTGGAGAGTCTGTTTCACGGCGCTTGGCGGTCAAGCCCCGCAAATGCACCGATGGAGATCCACCGACCACTCCGACGGCCTAGGGCACAGCAGTGGCCGAGAACCTTGTAACCTACTGCGTCGTCCACCAGCCGCGCCGCATCAGGCTGCCGGCACAGGTCATCCCTCCAGGAACCAAGCCTGGGGCGATGGCGCCGTACCTTTTTGATGACCACATGAACCGGCGATACTTCGAAAAAGTCGCCCGCTGGTGCTACCACCCGGCCACGCAGATGTTCACCGATATGCTCGATGCCGGGTTCAAACTCAGCCTCGGCTTCTCCGTGAGCTTCCTGTGGCAACTGCGTCGCTGGGACCGGGTGCTGGCCGACCGGTTCCACAGGTTGGTTAGTCATCCCAACTGCGAGTTGGTAGGCGTGGAACCCTATCACAGCTTCGTCTTTGCCATAGACATCAAGCTCTTCCAGAGAGAGATGCTCCGCGGCAAGGCTTATGCTGAGGAGTTCTTCGACAAAGAGATCCGGGTCACCGACACGACCGAGATGGTCATGAACAACGAGATCTACTACGCGCTACTCAAATGCGGGTATCGCGCAGGGATGCTTGACGGGCGACCCTGGGTCATGGAGTGGCGCGAACCGACGCACCTCTATGCGCACGGAGGACGCAACCTGGCCCTCTTCTGCAGGCATCATGAACTTTCGGACGATGTAGGTTATCGTTTCAGCAACAAAACCTGGGCCGGCTATCCTCTCAAAGCCGACACCTACGCTTCTCATCTCCGCAAGGCCTGGGGAGATCTGGTCTTCATTGGCTGGGACTTCGAGACTTTCGGAGAGCACCACAACCTCGACACCGGGATCTTTGAATTCATGCGTGCCTTACCGGCTCAACTCGAGCGACGGGGAATGCGACCGCTTCTGCCCAGCGAAGCCGTCGAGGCTTTCGGCAAAGAGCATCTGCCCGACCTGCCTCTTCCTGAGTTCGGCACCACTTGGGCGGGCTCAGGTGGGATGGAATTCTTCCTAGGCAACCCGTCTCAACAGGCCATATTCCGACTGATGCACTCTGTTTTGCACAAGGCCCGCCTGACGGGCTCGCGCACGCTCCTCGACCTAACGCTCTGGCTCCTGCAATCCGACAACCTGCATCTCATCCAGTGGGCCGGACGTTCGGGTTCCGAGGCGGAGGTCTCCGCCTATTTCACTCCCGAGGAATGGTGGAACCTGGGTTCAGACAGGATCCTCACCGAGCAACAACGCGTGTTCACCAACTTCGTCCGGGCTATGGATGCACACGTCTGAGCCTCTACACGTAGCTTTCGTCTGGCATATGCACCAGCCCTACTACCGGTCGGCCCGGACCGGCGTTTTCGGGATGCCTTGGGCCCGCATGCACGCCCTCAAAGACTACCTCAACATGGTGGAGATCCTCTCCGATTACCCGGACCTACACCAGACCTTCAATCTCGTGCCTTCTTTGGTAGAGCAGCTTGAGGACTACGCCTCGGGGGAATTTGCCGACCTGTACTGGAACCTCACACTCAAACCCGCGGATGAACTGACTCCCACTGAACGCGCCTTTGTGGTGGAGCGTATGTGCGAACGCTCCGGCCACCCCAGGGCCCGCGCCCATGCCCGATACCTCGAGATCGCTCGCAAGCGAGAGGCGGACGCGTCAGGTTCGTGGGAAAAGTGCGCAGAGACCTTCACTGTAGACGAACTCCGCGATCTTCAGATCTGGTTCAACCTGGCTTGGTTCGATCCGCACACCTTGCTCAAAGACCCCCTAGCCGCACTGGTGGAACGCGGCCGTGACTTCACAGAGCAAGACAAAGCAGCGCTGGCCGAGGTTCAGGCCGACATCATCTCCCGCACTCTGCCTGCGTACCGCGATGCTGCCGCGCGGAGTCAAATCGAAATCTCCACCTCTCCGTACTTCCATCCCATCCTCCCTCTGCTCATAAACAGCGATTCGGCCCGCATTGCTGCTTCAGATACCGTTCTTCCGCCTCGACGCTTCGCCCACCCCGAGGACGCGGCGGAACAGATCGAGAGGGCAGTAAACAAACATCAGTCGGTCTTCGGCAGGCGGCCGCTGGGCATGTGGTGCTCTGAACAAGCGGTGGGAGAGGACGTCATCCCTTTTTTAATAGACGCCAGCCTTAAGTGGACCATCTCCGATGAGACCGTTCTCGTCCGCTCGCTCACTGGGGCGGCTGCTCCCCGGGGCAACAACACCGGAAACGGGCCATTCTCCCGCTCTTCGGCCAGCCCTGGGCTGTCAACGAGCCATTTCACTCCATACCGCCTGCCGCGCGGGACGGGAGAGATCGCAATCGTGTTCCGCGACCACACCCTGTCCGACCTCATAGGATTCGCGTATCAAAGTTGGGCTTCGCGAGACGCGGCCATGGATCTTCTCCAACGCCTCCGCGACATCCGTTCCGGTCTGCCATCACCGCAGAACGCCCTCGTGACCATCGCCCTCGATGGCGAGAACGCTTGGGAATACTACCCTCGCGACGGAAGAGACTTCCTCCAATACCTCTACGAAGGCTTGACCGCCGACCCATCTTTGCGGTGTGTCACCGTATCGGAACACCTGAGTGCATCTCCCCCAACAAGGTCTTTGGGCTGGCTCCACACGGGATCATGGATAGGTGGTGATCTACGTACTTGGAGTGGAGACCGCGCTCACAATATCGCTTGGGACCTGCTCCTCCAGGCCCGTGAGGTCGCCGCGGCCCACCGCCCGCCCCTCCGTACCCACCGCCCGCCCCTCCGTACCCATCACCCCCCCCTCCGCGCCCCGGCGACACCGTCCCTGCCGAAGTCCAGTTCTGGATCGTCGGCTGAAATCGCCTGGCGCCACATCCTGATCGCGGAGGGAAGCGACTGGTTCTGGTGGTTCGGTGACCATCACCGAACGGAGCTCGATTACGCTTGGGACCTCGACTTCCGAATCCGTCTGCAGGAAGTCTATCGGGTCCTAGGGGAAGAGGTCCCCACAGACCTCTTTCTCCCGATCCTCGAAGAGGCGCCACCGATTCGGCCCGCGGCTCCTCGGGACTCTATTGCCCCTGTTATCGACGGACGCTTGGGAGACCCGCTGGAGTGGCGCGACGCCGGCTCGCTCGCCGCCGACACCCTTTCCACGATGCATCGCTCCCATGAGACCAAGATTGAAGAAGTGCGCTTCGGCGGCCATCAGGGACGGCTCTGCCTCCTCATCGTCCCCCACAGCCCGGCTCAACTCGAGGGACTGGAAGTAGAGGTGCGCTTCAGCCATCCGGAGACCGGAGACGAAGCGATCGTTCACCTTACCCTGGAACAACAGGGCCGAGTGGGAGTAAGCTGGAGGCAGCCCATGGAACCCTCTGGCACCCCGGATCAGGGGCGCACAGAAGCCCGCTGGGAGGAGGTTCTTGAGATCATGCTCCCGCCCGGCAGCGCCGAAGTCTCGACCGTAGCCGTAAGTGGGTTGGTGGTGCGCATTGGCCGCGACGGCTTGACGGAACACGTGTACCACTCGGCAGGCCTCCCATCGACAGAATGTGAGGAGCAATGAGCAGACTACCCATCATCACGTTCCTCACAGATTTTGGATGGGCCGGAGGATACGTGGCCGTATGCGAGGCCATCATGAACCGAGTATCTCCCGGCGCCCGTGTCTTTCACATCTCCCATGAAGTGCCGGTGGGTGACGTGGCGGCCGGCGCTTTGACTCTTCAGAGGACTACCCCCACGTTCCCACCTAGTGTCCACTTAGCCCTAGTAGACCCCGGGGTCGGCACCGACCGTCGACCGGTCGTGCTCGCCACCGAGCGGGGCGATATGCTCGTTGGGCCCGACAATGGCCTTCTGCTCCCCGCCGCGGATGCCCTCGGGGGGCTCCGAGGCGCCTGGTGTCTTGACGCTGCACTCGTCCGTGAGCGAGCGGGTCTTCCTGTTGATACGATCTCTTCCACCTTTCATGGCCGCGATGTCTTCGCCCCCGCGGCCGCATTGGTCGCCGCCACTGCTGATCCGGCGGCGCTGGGCCGGCCTCTTGAGCCAATCACCCTAATCCGGTTTGCACCACCAACAGCAACCCTGAACGACGACGGCGCTGTAGCCCAGGTGATCGAAGTCGATCGTTTCGGTAACGTCGGATTGGCGCTCCGGTTTGATGACCTCACCCCACAGGAGGGGCACTTCTTGGTGGAGGTTCTCGGGGAACATCTGCCCGAGTGGACGGCGCGGGTAGTCCGAACCTACGGCGAGCTTGGATCCGGCGAGCTTGGCGTCTTCTGTGATTCCTGGGGACAGGTGGCCCTCGCCCTCAAATCGGCCAGTGCGGCCCAACTGTTGTCTCTGAGTCGCGGCATGATGGTCCGTCTCACTGCCCTACAAAAGACCCACGCAACGACTGGGTCCGCATGACGAAGAAGTCTCGGGCGAAGGGCGCCTCCGGACCGGTCGACGCCCGTGCCGCAAAAACTCCAAGGGTCGATCGGCACCCGCACCCGACCGGTCACCTGAAGACCATTCCGGCGGTGAAAACCTCGCATCCGGCTCCGAACGCACGGGGACTGACGCCCCGGGCTCTCCTTGCCCTCTACCGACCGGACATATGTGTCCTTCTGGAAACACTGCACGCCCCCGATTATCGCTACACGCAGGTTTGTGAGCACCTCTTCGCGTGCCCGCATTTGCCTTTCGCCGCAGCAACGACACTGCCGACTAATCTACGAGTAAGACTGGACGCGCTCGGAGCGTCTACTACGGCCGTCGTGGCGTCGAACGAAGCTCCCGACGGGACGACGAAGTTGTTGCTACAGGGACGGGATGGAGCCCAGTTTGAGACAGTACTTATGCACCACCAGCATCGGACGACCGTTTGTTTATCCAGCCAGGTCGGTTGCCCGGTGGGATGCGTCTTTTGTGCCACAGGAGCCATGGGGTTCCGGCGGAATCTGGCCTCTGCGGAGATAGTTGATCAGGTGCGCGCGGCGGCGGCCTTGGCACGAGAACAGGGCCGCCGGGTCTCCAACCTCGTTTACATGGGCATGGGAGAACCCCTGCTTAATCTGCAGGCCGTGTTGGACTCCATCCGGATCGTGACGGAGCCCGCCGCTTCGGGAATTGCCCAAAGAGCCGTCTCTGTCTCCAGTGTGGGCATTCCCAGCGGCATAACCAGGCTCGCTCAGACCGAACCCCAAGTCCACCTCGCCCTTTCGCTCCACGCAGCCGATGATCGCACTCGGGCCCGGCTGATTCCGGCGCGTTTCCGCCATCCGATTGCTGAGATCCTGGAGGCCGCCTGGAAGCATTTCGAGATCACTCATCGAAAACTGTTCGTCGAATACGTTCTTTTGCGAAACGTCAATGATTCCCGCGAACACGCCCGCCGGCTCACAGACCTGCTGCGCGACCACGTGGTCACCGTGAACCTGCTCAACTGGAACCCAATCCCACAAGCGGCCATGGACGGCTCGCAGACGACACACCGACTTAGGCGCCGGCCGGCCCCGCAAGAGAACCACGTGTGCGAGACGTTTGTACCTTCCACCCGCGCCGCCGTCGAAACCTTTCGAAACACGCTCGCAGAGGGCGGTATCGAAGCCGTCATACGGCGCAGTAAAGGCGCGGGGATCGGAGCCGCGTGTGGTCAACTGGTCGCGGATCGGCACTCCTACCGCACGGCCCCCGGGGGGAAGCCATGTCGCCAGCAAGAGACAGGATGATGGTAAGATGGTCCTACTTATTGTCCGCAGGTCTTCTGGACCTCCGCACGATCCAGTCCGCCGGACATACGCGAGGATGACCACCGAAGGCGACCGGCATTCTCCGTGGACCCCCGCCTTCCGGGGGAGACCACTGTCTTGGTTGAGCGGCGAACAAAGCTTGGTGCAAGAATGCAGCTCACCCATCTTCTTATGTTAGAAGATGGGTGAGCTGTCGCCGTCCTCGTCACCTCCACCCTCACCCTCCAAGAAGCGTGTCAGATCACTCGAAGCCTGGTCGTGCGCACCGGTCCGCTCAACCACTGCGGAGGCGAGTCATTCTGTCGCCGGTGGAAACGATCGGCAGCCTCGGCTCAAACCTCCGCTGAGTGCGGACGCTTGCCCGCCGTCACCGCAGCCGCCTCTCGGCCGGCGGTTAGATTGCCGGACAGCGGCCCGAACGATCCTGCGCGAGCCACCAAGGCCAGCATCACGTCAGGAGCAAACGGCGCCAACACCACCGTAAGCTTGTCGAACTCGATCCTCATGGCGTTGAGAAAACCTGCTTGCACCTGCAGCCCGAACCGTTGTACAGCCTGCACGCTGTCTATCGCCAGCGCGGCGATGGTCGCTGTGTCGACTCCCGCATGCTCCAGACTACTGATGATAAGACCCTGATCGGAGACGAGGAGGGCGGCCATCACACCGGGTATCGTCATGTACTCCGTAAGGGCGTCGCGAAGCGGATCGTTCTCCTCTGGGGCTCTGCCGCTCCCCATCACGCCTCCTCTCTGATGCCAATCTGGTCGAGTTGCAGCTTGAGAAGAGCCGCCGCGCGTCGAGCTTGAGCCTCCTCACGATAACGGATGCGAAGTCCGCCAGAACGGGCCGCCACCTCTGAGACGAACATGGCGCTGCGTTGGAGCCGTGGGTCCTCACTCGATTCGAGGCCTTCATCTGGCCACGACACCATTGAGTCGCCTGATAAGAAGAGTTCGTTCGCCTCAGATCGGGTGAGATCAGCCCGGACCACAACCGTCCAACCGTTCAGCCCCAGTTCTTCTGTGACTGCTATCGAGTAGCCCATGACCCCATCATATAGCACCTGGGTCGAACTGCAGCCTGTCTCCCTCCGGCACCCGTCTCGGCAGGTGCCTGCCTCCAAGAGACGTGGCATCCGCGCCCAACCACTTACTCTGACCCAGCGAGTTGCCCTGGGACGAGACGTGCGGGATAGGTTTGTAGTCTCATTTGTTCTGTCTCTCCGACTCCTGACTCGATAGTTCTTCGGCAGTTGATCATTGTAAACGGCGGGTTTCGGGAAGATGAGAAGCGATAGAAGGTCTCATAATCCCGATGGGCTGCGAGAACCGAGGGCTCGCCAATCACCCCGTGCAGGTCGTCCGATGGATGTGTGGCAAAAGGCTTCCGATCTCCATTTTCCGAAAGAAAGAGAGGGGCAGCCGGCCCGACGACTCCATCCCAAAGCAGGCGCTGCCGACCGGACCGGGCGCCTCCCATCCTTGTTTCGAACGGTACCCACACGGTCTTTCTCCCTCTTATCAGCACAATCTCTCTGTCAATCGTCTAGTCTGCAGCGATCCGTTAGGAGCGAAATCTCTCAATGAGGCCCCGGAGCTCTTCTTCATCCCTGAAAGGAACCTCTATCACTCCCCCTGCGCCACGCATTTTCAGCCGGGGCATCACTCCCAAGAAACCGTATACGGCATCTGCAACATCATCGACAACCTCATGGTCAAGGGCTGCGCGGGTACGACCGGTGGCCGTCCTCGTGCCTTGAGACAAGCGCCGTACTTCCGCTTCCACTTGGCGCACCGAGAGCCCTTTGCCGACCACCCGTCGAGCCAGTTGCAGCTGCTTGCCTTTGTCCGCCAGCCCTAACAGCGCGCGCCCGTGCCCCTCAGAGAGTTCTCCGCTAGAAAGCGATTCCTGAATAGGGCCGGGCAACTCAAGCAGACGGATTTTGTTGGCGATCGCTGATCTGCTCCTGCCTACGCGCGCAGCGAGGTCCTCCTGAGTAACCCCGAGGTCCTCAAGCAGGACCTTCAAGGCATAGGCCTCGTCCACAGGATTGAGCTGCTGACGAACCACGTTCTCCACGAGGGCCAATTCCAGGCTTTCAACGTCAGAGGCCGTGCGCACGATGGCCGGAATCAAAGTGAATCCGGCCCTCTGAGCGGCCCGCCATCGTCGCTCGCCGGCAATGAGTTCATAACCCCCTTCGACTTCCCTCACGATGACGGGCTGAACCACCCCTACTGCCGAGATAGAAGTAGCGAGCTCGTCAAGAGCCGCCGCATCAAACACCCTGCGCGGCTGTCGTGGGTTTCTTCGGACAGCCCCGACTGGAAGTTCGATGACGCCTCCCGCAACGTTCACGCGGGGGTCGCTCGACTCTTCCGGCGCGGCAGACGTAGTCTCCTCGACATCTTCACCCAGGAGGGCCGCGAGCCCGCGACCCAGCCCGCTTCTCTTAGCCATGGTCGACAACCTCCAAAGCGAGATCGAAGTACGCATCCGAACCCGCACAGTGCGGATCGAACATCGAGACGGGCAACCCGTGGCTGGGCGCCTCCGCCAAACGTATGTTGCGAGGCACCACGGTCTTGAAACTCAGGGTCGGGAAGTGGGTGCGGATCTCTTGTTCGACCTGTCGGGCTAAGGTGGTCCTCGCATCCACCATCGTAAGAACAAGCCCCGCAACCTTCAGCGCTGGATTCAGGCGCGATCTAACAGCCGCGATCGTTGACATCAGTTGTGTCAACCCCTCCAGCGCGTAATACTCGGTCTGGACGGGGATGATCACTTGATTGGCGGCCACAAGTGCATTGACAGTCGAAAGCCCCAGGGAAGGCGGGCAATCGATGAAGATGAACGAGTAGCCAGCCTCTCGCAAACCCAGTCCGGCAAGAGCTTCTCTCAGCCGGAATTCGCGCCTCTCCAGGGTTGGCAGAAGAACGCTGGCCCCCGCCATATCTCCGCTCGAAGGAGCAACGTCCAACCTTGCAACCGGAGAGGGGCGAATAATCGAAGCCATATCTCGCTCGCCCAGTAGCACCTCCAGGATGGCCGGCTCACCCGTCGCCACCCGTACCCCAAGTCCATGAGAGGCATTTGCCTGGGAATCCATATCCACCAGGAGCACTCGTTCGCCAGACTGGGCAAGACACGCGGCGAGGTTGATCGCCGTAGTGGTTTTGCCCACTCCCCCCTTCTGATTTGCGATGGCGTAGATCAGCCTATTACCCTCTTGATCCGCGGTTTGCCGACAACGGGTGCTCGACCCTGGGCCGCTTCAGGTTAACCGAAGGCAGTCACACTTTTGGCCTTCACCCACGAAGCTGTCACTATGTTCCGAGGGGCCGCTTCGTAGGGATCCCCGGGCGGCGTGGATATTCGGCCGGAGTCGGCCGGGCTTTCGTCGCCACGTACGCCCATCGGTTCTCCGCCTCCACAAACGGACACAATCGGACCTCGTCCAGCCCCTCGGCCCCAAGTATACCGAGCGCTCTAGCCCCCTGTGTACGCTCTTGGTTTGACATTGACCCTTTCATGGCCACCATAGTGCCCCCGAGCCGGAGCAACGGAAGAGAATACTCAGCTA
This sequence comes from Thermoleophilia bacterium, assembly GCA_040768135.1. Classification (GTDB taxonomy): domain Bacteria; phylum Actinomycetota; class Thermoleophilia; order RBG-16-64-13; family RBG-16-64-13; genus RBG-16-64-13. The sequence continues at coordinate 34,588 of JAXGNF010000004.1, forward strand.
CCACCGACAACGGTCCCAGCGCTCGCGAAACAGCTACGTCATGGGCCAGCCGTCCTCGCCCCCGGCCGTACTCCTCCGCTCGGACACAGTTGACAGTGACGTTCTCGAGGCCCAACCTTTCGATCGCAGCTTCTATGAATGCACACTTCTTATGCTGGGACTCAACAGCCGAAATCGCCACGTCAGGGAGGGCGAGGGCCAACACAAGCGCGGGAATACCTGCACCAGAACCTATGTCAACGATGTTCTTGGCCAGAAGAACCGATCCAACGTCTAGCAGCGAAAGCGAATCGAGAAAATGTCCACGCTCGATCTCTTCCGATTCTCGGATCCGCGTCACATTGAACCCGGCCTCAAGGATAATGTCGCCAAACATCGCCAATTTGACCAGCGTCTCTTCGTCAAGACCACGCGCGACGTACGAGGCTGTATAGACGAGTCTCAATCAGAGCCTCTGCGGCCGACCTCAATCTCCTCAGTCGTCAGCGACGACTGCTTCCGGAGCGTGTAGCGCACGATGAACATGGATGAGCAAGACCGAGATATCCGCAGGCGATACTCCGGGGATACGGGAGGCCTGTCCTAACGTGACCGGCCGGATCCTACTCAATTTGTCCTTAGCTTCATATGTCAGGCCTTCCAGCACCCAGTAGTCAAGCCCATTCGGGAGAAGCATGGTCTCGGTGGCCCGATGTCGCCTGATATCAGCCATCTGCCTGCGGATATAACCCTCATACCTGGCCTGGATCTCCAATTGCTCCACTACCTCGGGGGGCGCAGACGACATACGGTTCCGGTCTTCCGATGGAACGAGGGCCATCAGGTCTCTGTAGCTAATCTCAGGCCGGCGCAGTACCTTGGCCGCGCTTTGTGATTCCTCAAGCCTCGTAGTCCCGAGAGACTCCAGTAGGCGGTCGGTATTCTCTCCCGCACGGATCTGGACCGTGTCGAGAAGCTCTGAATACTCAGTGATCTCTTGTTGCTTCCTTTCAACCGACTCCATCTGACGGTCGTCGATCAGCCCCAGACTGTGCCCCAGCCCAGAGAGCCTATCCGCAGCATTGTCGTGCCGCAAGAGAAGTCGGTATTCGGCCCGGGATGTAAACATCCTATAGGGCTCGTCCACTCCCTTGGTGACGAGATCGTCTATCAATACTCCGATATAGGCCTGATCGCGGCGCAGGATGAACGGCGCTTCGTCGCGAACGAACATGGCCGCGTTGATGCCAGCCACCAGCCCTTGGGCAGCTGCCTCCTCATAGCCAGACGTCCCATTGATCTGACCAGCGGTGAAGAGCCCCGAAATAGCTTTGGACTGCAATCCTAATGTCAATTGCTGAGGGGGAAGATAGTCATACTCTACGGCATACCCCGGCCGCACAAGCCGCGCCTGCTCTAAGCCTGGGGTTGCCCGCACAATCATCTCCTGCACGAAGACGGGGAGACTGGTAGTTAGCCCCTGCAGGTACATCTCTCTTGTGGTCACGCCCTCCGGCTCCACGAAGACTGGGTGTCGTTCTTTGTCGGGGAAATTGATGACTTTTCGATCGATAGACGGACAGTATCGCGGACCCTTGCCACTTACGGAACCGCTCTTAAGTGGGCTCAGATGCAAATAGGTAGATACGACCTCGTGGGTAGCCGCTGTGGTGTACGTGAGATAGCACGGCACCTGGGCCCGCGGGGTAGGCGACTCCCAGTGGGAAAACGACCACGATAGTTGATCGCCCTCTTGCAGTGTCATGCGGCTTGGGTCGATAGTGGCTCCATCAATCCGCGGCGGAGTCGCCGACTGGAACCGGTCAAGCTCCAGGCCAAGGGCGCGCAGGCTGTCGGATAGTCGCTGGGCCGGCAGTTCTCCCACTCTGCCGGCTGGATAGCTCCGATCTCCGACGACGACCTTGGCCTGAAGGAAAGTCCCTGTGGCAAGCACGACGGCTCGACAGCATAGTCTACGACCGTCCGCCAATGTCAGGCCCACGACTGTTTCACGTGAAACATCAAGCGCAGCGGCTTCCCCTTGTACTAAATCCAAGTTAGACGTTCGACTGAGGGCGACCTTCATCCAGTCTTCATACAATCTCTTATCGGTCTGCGCTCTCAGGGCACGCACGGCTGGACCTTTCGACGTATTCAGCATCCTCACTTGGATAAAAGCTCGGTCTGTGATGCGGCCTTGTTCTCCCCCGAGAGCGTCGATCTCTCTGGTTAACTGTCCTTTGCCCACACCTCCGATAGCCGGATTACAAGGCATGAGGGCGATACTGTCGAGATGTATCGTTACCATTGCAGTACGACAGCCGAGTCGCGCGGCCGCCAGCGCCGCTTCACACCCCGCGTGGCCACCACCCACAACAACCACGTCGTATGTCCACTCCCGGCGCCGCAGAGACCCTGCGACTGGGACTCGCCCCTGTGCACTCTTGGCTTCGATCACTCTTCTACACCTAAGATCGCCCCGGAGCCGGCCCGCTTCGTCCGACGACCCTAGCCACACCGTAGCCCGTTTTCACCCCAGAGACGAGGCTATCGACGTAGTCAGACGCTCCGCCCGCTCGGCCGCAGATCCAGATGGGTGAGTCCAGAGAACCCTTCACCACCAGCCGACCCGAGCAGTCGCAGTTCCTCACCACCAGGCCGGTGACACTGTGGCCCAGTCGGGAGGCTACGGCCCCATCCACTCCGTCCATATTGTTACGCTCGTCCCTGGCTGCTCCGCCCTCTCCCCTCTCTACGCCCGCGCCTTCGACCAAGCCTCCGCTCCCGAGTAGCTCACTGCCCTCCCCGAAGCCCAGCCCGGACCACGAACGTCCTTCTTCGCTAAAATCCACGCGCCTATTAGGCTCCTCGCTTTCCGATATCCCCGGGCTACGATAAATCTCTCCAAGTGCCACGCCGTCAGGCGACATCCATGGTCGCACCCGACCGCCCTGCAGTGAGGTGACGAACTTCGCCCCGACTCGCAGATCTCGGTCCCAATGTGGCGCAGGGGGATAATCGTCCGGCCAGAGAGAACCGGGGCTTCCCTCCGACCCCCATGCGTCATGAAAGGCTTCCAGCCTCTCCCGCAGCGACACCACCCCCACTAGTTCGTCCGCGTTTCCGCAGAGCACCTTCGTCCAGTCATGAGGAGCCTGCCCGCTCACAATCTCCCCGCACGGGCTCCACCCGGAGAAACTCGGCCCAATCTGCATGTGTCTTTCCACGAACACCGCCCCTAGAGACTCAAGGCTGATCCGCAACCCATCGGAGGAAGCTTCTCCGTACCTACCTCCCGGCAAGACGTCGTCACCTACGTGGACCCTGCCGCCTAGACCCATCCCCACGGCCACTACGACCACATCTGCGTCGATCGTCTCTCCAAAAGCCGTCTCGATCATCACCCCATTACGCATCCGGCGTCGATCATCCGAACACCTCGTCTGATCTGACCTGGGAGTCCACGCGGAACACTGCAGCCCACTGGCAAGCCCCTGGCGCAACTCCAGCCCCCGCATCTGCTCCAGTGCCCGCTTGGTCTCAATGCTCAGCATCCGCCTGTCGACCACAAAGAAGGGGGCCTCCGTGTCGGGGGCGCACGACGCCTCAACCCAAGCCGCACGCAAGGCCGGTGGCAGCGCGCGTAGAGCGGTGACGATGCGTCCCCAACCCTCCTCTCCTCCTTCGACGACAGGGCCGTAGCTCGGTTGACCCACGGCATCCAATGCACTGTTCATGAGTGTAACTGAGACACCGCAGGCCGAGAGCGTCGCAGCACAAGCGCAGCCGGAGACACCTGCGCCTACGACAACCGCTTTCACCGTGGACTGTATTCCAGCCTCGGTTCCGCCGGACACCTGCGCTCGTCTATCGGGCCAATCGTTCACTGACCACTCTCATTTGCCGAGGCAGAACTTGCTGAAGATTTCGTCGATCAAATCCGCCGTCAACTCCTCGCCCGTGATAAGTCCCAATGCTTCAGCAGCCGCCCGAATGTCTTCGCAGATCAACTCCTCACCGGCTTGACCGGCAATCCCCGCAAGCGCCTCTTCCAAACGATCCGACGCCTCGCTCACAAGGGCCCGCTGACGTTCATTGGCCAAAATCGGCTCCCCAAGATGAAATTCTTCGCCCCCTGTCACAATCTCCAGGATGGCCGACCGCAGCCCTTCTAGACCGCTCCCAGTCAAAGCCGAGACTGCGTGTACCCTCCT
>JAXGNF010000004.1:38880-67358 GCA_040768135.1 Thermoleophilia bacterium
GAGACAAACTCGCGGAGCGCCCACAGACACGCCTCAGTGTTTTCAACAAGATCAGCCTTATTCCCAACGATGATCGACCGCTCCGGATCGAGTTCCAGAATCAACCGACGGTCGTCCTCGTCCCATGTTTCCGACAGGTCGACGACTGCCAGCACAAGGTCCGCCTGTTCCATCGCTTTGATCGATCGAGCTATGCCAAGCCGCTCGACGTGATCACCGTCCGTCCGCAGACCAGCGGTATCCACCAAACGCACGGGGATGCCTGCGATCTCCAAGAGTTCCTCGACAGTATCTCGCGTGGTGCCGGGTATATCAGAGACTATGGCCCGCTCTCTCATCAGGAGTGCATTGAGCAGAGAACTCTTGCCTACATTCGGCCTCCCCACTATGACCGTGCGCACCCCATACTCTAACGCCCTTCCAAGGAAAGCCGTCCGCAAGAGCTGCAATACGCCAGAACGCGCAGAGTCCACACTGTCCGCAAGAGACGGCCAGTCTACTTCGTCCACGTCCTCGTCTGAAAAATCCACCGTCGCCTCAATCTGGGCCAGTGCGCCGATCAGTTGAGCTCTCAGACCTTTCAGTACATTCGACAGACCTCCATCCAGTTGCCGGACCGAGGCCCGAAGGGCGCCACTGCTGCGAGCTGCGACGATAGCGGCTACGCTCTCTGCCTGTGCCAGGTCGATGCGACCGTTCAAGAAAGCACGTCGTGTGAATTCTCCAGGCTCAGCGAGCCGTGCTCCCGTCTGAACCACCAGCCTCAACACCGCCCGCTGGGCCGCAACGCCCCCATGGCAATGGAATTCAACCACATCCTCTCGTGTATATGAGCGTGGTTTTCTCATCACGGCCAGCAGCGCTTCATCAAGCACGTCGTCGGTGTCGGGGTCGACCACGCGCCCGTAAAGAAGGGAGTAGGTCTCGCCAGGCTGAATAGGCGTCCCCCGTGCCGGTATGAAGATGCGCTCGGCCACAGCTATCGCATCGGGCCCACTCACCTTGACTATGCCGATCGCTCCGGCCCCTATGGCCGTGGAAATGGCGGCGATAGTATCCTCGCTGCAGTCGTCTCGGCCACCAAAGTCCTCTTGGTTCTCAGACATCGCGGCCGATACACACGCAGTCTTCTCCAGGGCCTGCGCCCCCCTTCGTAGCCTGCGCCCCCCTTCGTAGCCTGCAGTCGTCTTCGTGGGTTCTTCGGCATACGAATGTGCTTTTTCCATCATCTGAATCCTTCTGGAAGCCGAGATGTCGGTTCTATACGACCCAACTCTCCCAATCAGCCCCAAAATAACACCAGAATGCCGAAATTAAGCAATACTATTCCAAACTAAAGTATGCAATAGTTGCTTCGCGCCCCCGCATGCAGAGTGTCTGGCCCACCACAAAGCCCCCCGCGTCTGCCCCGCGACGCACGCCCAGAGAGCCTGACGTCTCTCGACGCACCGAAGAATAGTCCGCGCCCGTCTCCCTAGCGCACAGGGGTAATCGTGACCGATCTATTGGGCTCCCGCCCCTGACTGGCCGTGGTGACATCTCTACGACCCTTCAAAGCAAGATGCACGATCTTGCGTTCGGCCGGAGTCATCGGATTGAGCTGGACCGGGCGACCTCGCCTCGTCGCTTCGTCAGCTTTGCGCAGGGCCACTCGCTCAATCTGTCGTCGCCGCCTGTCTTTGTAGCCTTCCGCGTCCAACTCCACATGCTTGCGCGCGTGCGACCCCGGATAGACCGCGATGCCCGCAAGATACTCAACCGCGTCGATAGTCTGACCTCTCCGACCTATCAGGATACCGAGGTCATCCCCTGTGATCTCGGCTCGCAGCTCTTCGGGCCCTTCCGTCACCCATACCTGCGCCGCCAGCCCCATCTCCGTCAGCACTCGACGTAGAAACAGCCGTAGGCGGGCCGCCGCGTCACTGCTAGCGTCATCCTTCCGCTCTCCCGGACCGTGTGACTGAGAAACCGACCCCTCTCGAGTGTATGGTTGCTCGTCAATCCAAGTTTCATCCGAATATTCGTCATCATCGAATTCGTCATGCAGGAGATGCGAGGGCGGCTCTTCGTCCTCGGGCCCGTAGAAATCGAGGTCTTCGCCCACAAGAGTCACCTCGACGACCGCGTCAACAGCCCCCACCCCCATGAACCCCTCTTCTGGAGGGATTATGATCGTTACCTCGTATTGCTCGTCGGCCAACTCCCCCGGAGCGAAGTCAAGCTCCGCCAGAGCTCTCTGCACCGCCAGTTCCACCGTCCGTCCGCTGGCCCTCGCCACCTGTTGTCTTGTTCTTCTGTCCTGTTTGCCGGCCACTCGTCACGCCTCCACTCTTGCCGGGCGATGTCTGCGGCGGTTTTCCGCCACTCTTCGCCGGAGCTTTCCCCGCGGGCGCGGGGGTCTTCTTCCCACTCTGCGACGCACCGTCCTTCTCGCTCCGCACCAAAGGCCGTTTGCCACTCTGTACCGCGGCCTTCTCGACAGTCGTCGCGTTAGTCTTCTTCACGCTCTTCCCTGAAGGCTTCCCAGTTGGCGCCGATGGGGTCTTCGCGACGGGCTTCGCCGGGCTCTTACCCGCCGGCGCCGGCGAGGCCTTTGTCACGCCTGTTTCAGGGCTCTTCCCGGCCGACGTCGACGGCTTTTTGCCGACACTTTTGACCACGGGTTTGCCCGCCGGCCCGGATGGGGTCTTCGCTGTGCCTTTGGTTGCAACCTTCCCAGCCAGCGCCGATGGGGTCTTCGCTGCGGGCTTCGCGCCCCCTTTCGTGGCAGGCCTTCCCGCCGGGGCGCTCGGCTTCTTGCCCGTCCTGGCTGGGACCTTGCCGGTCGGTCGTGCGGCCGCCGCCTTTCCCTTCTCTTGGGCAGCCGTACCCAGCACCTGTATCGGAAGCACTTTTTCCGCGACGTACTGCTGAGCAATGGTCCACAAGTTGGATGTGAACCAGTAGATCATCAGTCCCGCCGGCCACTTGTACATGTACATGAAGACCCCGACAACGACCGGCATGACGTATGCGATGGTCTTCTGCTGCCCTCCGGTCTTCCTGGCCATCTGCCACGAGGCTAGGAACTGACTCGCGACGTACAGGAACATCAAGATGATGTTGAATCGCGTGATATCCGCAATCCACAACCAGCCCACTTTCGGATCGAGGAATACGCCCGCCCAACGACCCCACTCCAGGGGGTCCAGCCCAGCTCGTCCGGCAGTACGCAACATATAGAAGAGCCCAAGAAACACCGGCAACTGCAGCAATAGCGGCAGACACGAACCAAACGGACTCACGTTGTTCTCTCGGTAGAACTCCATGACCTTCTGATTGAGAACCTGCCGGTTGTCCTTGTACTTCTCCTGCAACGCTTTCAGTTGCGGCTGAAGAGCCTGCATGGCACGCATACTCTTGATCTGTCGCCATGTCAGCGGGATCAGGACGATGCGGATGATCACCGTGAGTAGAACAATCCCCCACGACCAACTCACCCGCAGATTCTTGTGAAGAAAGTCTAGGACCCAGAAGAACAATCCCTGCAGAGGTTTGCTGACCTTGTCGAAGGATCCCGGATGTTGCTGCTCGGGTGCGACTGTAGTCGTTGTTGTACTCTCGGCTTCCGGCACCGTCGTGGCGTCGGCCGGACCGCCAGTCGCTGTGACCGTTGTTGTAGTGGGACCGAAGAAAGAGCAGGAGGTCGTCGACAGCGGCATCAGTAGCAGAAGCGCGGCAAGCACCACAATCGCCAGGGTGGAGGTGAGTCCCGTCCGCGTAGCAACGCCGGTCGCCCGCCTCCGTTTGGCCATCATGTGCGCACCCGCCATCTCCTTGACTCCCCGCCCTCGAAACACGGTCTGGCGCTCGACGGGATCATAACCACCCCGACTCCACGGATTGCATCGCACCAGACGCCAGCCCGCAAGCACAAGGCCTCGCAGGATTCCGAACTGCCGGATCCCATCAATGGCGTATTGTGAACACGAGGGATAGTATCTGCACGAGGAGGGCAGGGCCGGCGAGATGAGTATCTGGTACGCCCTGACGACCCAAATGAGCAAAGTGGCCAGCGGATTCCGACGATTTTTCACGACGATAACCGTCGCTCCTCTCCAGGAGAAATGAGGGCGGCCTTACCCAGCACTTCGATCATCTTCTCCTCTACAGCCTTCGCCCCCCCTGCGTCGAGCAACTCGACAAGTGGTGTACGGGCGATCAGAACGAAATCCATGTCCCTCTTGAGAGAGTCTTTGTGCGCGCGGAAGGCCTCCCTGAGCACACGCTTGATCCGATTGCGGTCGACCGCGCCCCCGAGCCGTTTCGACACCGAGAAGCCTACGCGTGGACCCACCGCGGCGCCTGCTTGTCCCGGTCCGGAATCTGAACGTTCGAAATAGTATAGGACCAGGTATCTATTGGCAACAGAGCGCCCCGACCGGTAGACGCGGGCGAAGTCATCGGACCGCGACAGCCGACCGCTTGAGCGACCGCTGGAACGACTCACCCTGGCCTGTTTCTCGCCTGAGTTATAGGGTCTAAGCAGTGAGTCGCTTGCGACCCTTGTCGCGCCTGCGCTTGATAATCGCTCTGCCGGCACGAGTGCTCATACGCGCCCTGAAACCATGGGTCTTCTTGCGCTTACGCTTCTTCGGCTGATACGTTCTCTTCACTATTCCTCGTCTCTTGCTCCACCGATGCAAACACTCAGCACGCCAGGCATACCGCTGGGCTCACTTAGATTGCCCTAAGACATCGCTCTAAGATATCAGTCACAGTCGCGTAGGCGACCGGCACACCCAAAGGGAGCGGAAGTATACAAGTCCGCTCGACACCCGTCAATCGCGACAGCCATAGCACCCTCCTACATGAGGTGCTCGGTCGGGCACCGATCGCGCCCCCATACCAGTCGTCGACGCCGCATGCAGTCTCCGTTTTCGCGTCTGCCACCGCCAGGCTCACCGCTCCCGCTGCGGGCGTACACAGGTACCTGTGGATACTGTGGATATCGCTTCTGTTCCTGCGCAAACATTGCACCGTAGTGACTCATCCTTGTGGAAGAGCATCCGTATACAACCGCCCTCAGCGCACACCCATCCACAGCCGTCGGGCTCTCGCGCCGCTACCGTCCGCTCTCAGGTCCCCACGCCCTCTCAGAGTTCGGTTGCCCACCCCCGTTTTGCGCACTCCTTCCTCGGCCTGCCTATTCCACGCGGGCCGCCCGATCTCTTCCCAATCCTATGACTATGCCCCGCGACTCCGCTCTGTTTATCCGGCCGCCCTTCCGGCCGCTTGGCCCGACGACCCCAGCCAACCACCCCAGCCGACGACCCCCTTCTTCATTGTTAGCACTCTCGAAGGTGTCTGATCCTCCTCGCGCGTTGGGGGTTCAAGAAACCACTTTTCCCCATTTTCAACAGAAAACGTGGTCTATGCGGCTCTTGCCTTCCCAGGTTTCTCACGTTTTCCACAGCTGTGGACAGTCCTGTGTATAACCTTCAGTTTCTACCTGCAAATAACCCGTCACAGTGAACGGCACAGACAACGATCTTCGACCCTGAAACCACCAAAGAGTTGCACTTTGCGGACTTCTCGTGCCTCCTTGCCTGTGGAAAAAGCTTCCGATTGCGACTACAATGGCGACGTGCTTTCGGCACGTCTCTCCACACTTCCAGCACGAGGCCCGCCGTCACACTATGATCGCCGAGGAGCCAACTTATCCGCCGCCTGATACAGGCACTACTTCGGCTGGCTCTCCCCTCAATCGAGACGCCGCCGGCCACCAATTGCCTTTCGAGTCCCCTCTTATCGCCGTATACGGGGAACCGCATATTGCTCCTTCGATCGTCCGCATAGACAACCACTGGTCCGACGACGACCACATCCCCTCCCTCATCGACACTCTTGCCACCCGTGCGTATGACCTCGCTCGAGAACAAGGCGGTGTTCTACCCATGCAGGTGTTCAGAGAACTCGTGGAGAATCTGATCCACGCCGACTTTGCGGGAGTGGTCGTGACCATACTCGACCACGGCAATACCATCCGTATCAGCGACCGAGGTCCCGGCATCCCGGACAAGGAGGCGGCCTTGCGACGGGGATTCACGTCCGCCGATGCCCGTTCTAGACGTTTCATCCGAGGAGTGGGATCCGGTCTCTCCGTCGTCAACGAGACCCTCACCGCGTTCGACGGCGTCATGGAGATCGAAGACAATCTCGGTCGAGGAACGGTGATCACAGTCCGAGCACGGCCTCAAATCAGCGCCGCCCTCGCGCCGACGACGCTACCGGCCTATAATCTCTCTGAGCGCCGATTCAAAACCTTGCTTCTGACGGTCGAACTTGCTCCGGTCGGTCCGACCCGCATCGCTCAGGAGTTGGGAGTATCCACATCGACCGCCTATAGAGACCTCGTATTCTTGGAGGAGGCGGGCCTAGTGGCCTCTGAGGCGACCGGGCACCGATCGGCAACAGAGGCGGGTTTGGCGTATCTCGGTGCTGCTCTGTAGACGGCGGTTGGGCGCGGTCGACGTTCGGTAATCCGCGCCGACGATGGGGAGGGCCGCAGGTGGACACAAGAAATGCCGACCCTATCTGGGAGGAAGCCCTCGAGATCATCTCCCACATGGTGAACGAGGGCACGTTCCGCATATGGTTCGAGCCTACGATTGGCTTAGGTTTCGCCGACGGTGTTTACTCGGTGGGCGTTGCTTCGGAATTCGCCAAGGATTGGATCGACGCACGGTTCCGTCCCCTGGTGGCAGATGCAGTGAGTCAGGTCGTCGACCAGCCAACCAACATCGATATAGTGGTCTCTCCCACACTGTCCCGAGCCGCGTCTACCGAAACAATGACCACTCCCCGCCGGCCTGATCACACAGGCGTAGGGGCCAACCACCAACGAACCACCAAGCCCGCCTCACAGTCATCTGTGAGCGCCGGACACAGACCACTACCTACCGATGTATCCAGGGATGTCTTGACTACAGCCGATCCGTCAGACACAGGCGTCGCCGCCGGGCTTCTCGAGAAGTACACCTTTGATACTTTCGTGATCGGCCCCTCAAATCGCTTCGCCCATGCAGCCGCGCTCGCAACCGCGGAGACACCGGGTACTCAATATAATCCCCTATTTGTCTACGGCGGCGTGGGCCTGGGCAAGACACATCTCCTCCAAGCTATCGGCAATTACGTAACCCATAATCACGTTGGCAAGAGAGTCCTCTACTTGACTCTGGAGACTTTCACCAACGATTTCATAAACTCCCTCCGGGACGACAGTATTGAAGGTTTTAAGAAGCGCTACCGGACCGTCGACGTGCTTCTCATCGACGATATCCAGTTCTTGTACAAGAAAGAGCAGACGCAAGAGGAGTTCTTCCACACCTTCAACGCCCTGTACGACGCGCAGAAGCAGATCGTGATTGCTTCTGACCGGCATCCTAAGGCCCTTGCAACCGTCGAAGACCGCCTGATATCGCGCTTTGAATGGGGTCTCATCACCGACATCCAGCCTCCGGACCTAGAGACTCGTGTAGCCATCCTTCGCAAGAAGGTCCGAGCTGAAGGCATCACTCTCAATGATGATGACGTACTCATGCTCATCGCTTCGCGTGTGCCGACCAACATCCGCGAACTCGAGGGATGTCTCACACGAGTGGTAGCCTATTCATCATTCACCCAGAAGCCCATAACCGTAGACCTGGCTCGAGAAGTCCTCAAAGACATCCCCGAGACTCCCTCCACCCGGGTGACCATTGACCTAATCCTGTCAATCGTCGCTGAATCCACCGGTGTGTCGGTCACTGAGATCACCGGCGACAAACGCACGCGCCCCGTCGTTGAAAGCCGCCACCTCGCTATGTATCTCGCCCGGGAACTGACCGATGCCAGCCTGCCCAAGATAGGTGAACGGATAGGTAACCGTGATCACACCACGGTCCTCCATGCTGTCGACAAGATCGCCAAACTAATGCGGCAAGACCGAGAGATGTACGGCCGCGTCCAGCGTTTAACCACGAAGATCAAAAGCGCCCAATGATCGTGGCCAGCCCTTCACAACAGCCTGTTGACTGCCTCTGGATACGCTGGGGAAAAAACGTGCTCCCGTTGACGTCCCTGCTTCTAACACACATGATGCCTGCTTCGCCAACATCCTCTCCACAGGTCATCCACAGACCATCTTGTGCCGCAATCGTGCTCCGGCGCGACGTCGCCCCTCTGTCAACATCTTCCACAGCGTTTATTACGCCCGCTATATTTCCACATACAAATTTAAGAAGTAATAGGCACGTACGACCCCGATCTACATGACCGAGGAGTTCCCATGAAAGTTGTTACTACCAAACAAGCGCTTGTTGACTGTCTGGGGATTGTCAGTAAAGCGGTGTCGTCGCGGACATCTATCCAGGTGCTTTCGGGCGTACTCATCGAGGCGAGAGACGGCAGGATTGTTCTTTCAGCTACAGACATGGAGATGTCTATACGTGCTCCCTTGGCGGGGAGAGTGGAGGAACCTGGGTCACACGTCGTACCGGCTCGGATAGCTGCGGATATCGCGCGGAGTTTGCCTGCAGGAGAAGTGGTTATTGAGCAACGCCCGGATGAAACCCAGGTAGAGATTAGGGCGGGAGAGTCGCTTTTCAACTTACACTCGTTGCCGGCGGCTGATTTTCCGCAACTTCCGACTTTCGCGGGAGAGCGGTTCATGGTGGGGAGGGCGGCGTTCATTGAGACCGTTGACCGGGTGGCATCTTCGGCTTCACGGGACGAAACGCGACCGGTGTTAACCGGAGTGTTGATTCATTTGTCGAGACATCTCGTACGGATGGTCGCAACTGATAGCTACCGACTGAGTGTGAAAGAGACGTCTTTGGAATCATCGGTCTCAGAGACGTTTGAGGCCATAGTGCCGGCGCGTACTCTGATTGAGCTATCGCGGATCGCGGGCGCGGTCACCGAGGATACGATCAGCATGCTGCCCAGCGAGAACCAGTTGCTCTTCGAAGTGGGTGGTGTGTCCCTCATCTCGAGAGTGATAGATGGGCAGTTCCCCAATTATCGGCAACTGATTCCTGAAACGTTTGATTATGAGGTAGCGGTGGATCACGATGAGTTGCTCGAGGCGGTTCGAAGGGTCGGACTTCTGGCGCAGAAGAACACACCGTTGCGGCTTCATTTCTCACCGAACACACTAACGGTCTCCGCTGAGTCGGTGGATGTGGGTCGCGCTCACGAAGCGATGCCCATCCAGTATTCGGGGGAGGAGTTATCCATTGGGTTCAATCCGGAATTCCTTGAAGCTGGGGTTATGGCCGTAAAAGAATCGCCGGTATATCTTCGCTTCATCAGTCCCCTGCGTCCCGGACTGATCAAAGGGGGGGGTGATGACTTCTTGTATCTGGTTATGCCTATCCGTTTGAACGATTAGGATGAGTGATCCCGTCGGCCAATCGCCGGGACAGCGGCGTAGCACAACGATAGTCGTCGCCCTGCCCATCACATTGGGTCAGTTCATGAAGGTCGCAGGCGTCGCTTCGACGGGAGGGGAAGCCAAATACCTTGTTGCAAGCGGTGAAGTTCGCGTGAATGGAGTTGTGGAGACCCAACGAGGACGGAAACTCCGGCCGGGGGACATCGTAGAGGGGGCAGGCGCCGTGCTGGAAGTCAGAGACCGACCTGCCGCAGATTCGATCACGGTGTAGGGTTGCCCGCGGTGTTGGTTCGGCAGGTACGCATGGTCAACGCACGCTCGAGGCGTTCCATGGAAGTGGAGTTGGGGGCGGGATTGACGGTTGTGGTCGGTCCGAACGGCGCGGGCAAAACGACGATCCTTGAAGCTCTGACTCTGGTCTTGGAAGGTACTCCTCTGCGGGCTGGGGCTGTGCGCGATCTTATTAAGGCGGGCCAGGACCATCTGCGGATAGAGGTGGATCTGGAGCGCGCCGGTACCATCACTAGAGCAGCCGCTGCGTATGCGCGGCATGGTGAACGTCGCCTAACGGCGGACGGTGCACCTTTGGACGACTGTGTCCGGTGGCAGGAGGCCCTACCGGTTCGCACCTTTGTGCCTGACGACCTGCGCCTGATCAAAGGAAGTCCGCGGCGACGGCGGGAGTATCTGGATGGCCTGGCGGCCAGGTGTTACCCAGAATACAAGAGCGTCCTGGAGCGGTACGAAGAAGCGCTGGGGCAACGCAATGCACTGCTCCGCTCTTGGAAGGAGCAGTTGGGTAGCGGTCACTTCGCCCCGTGGGAGACTATTCTTGCCCAGACAGGGTTGGCCGTCTCGCATTGGCGAGCGTCTACGTTGGCCGCATTCATCGGAGTATTCCAGCGGATTCACGAGCAACTAACGGGCGACCCCGCCGACTCCTTGCGCCTGGTGTACCGGACGAACGTGGTCGACTTAGACGAGTCGGATTATCGGATCCGCCTAGCTGAGAACCGGGAAGCCGACCGCGCGCGTACGTATACCAACCTGGGACCACACCGGGACGACGTGCGGTTGACCCGCAGCGGGATAGACGTACGAGAATGCGCGTCGCAGGGCGAACAGCGTGCCGCTCTATTGACCTTGATACTGGCTGAATGGCAGCATCAGTGCGCCACTGGGAAGCATCCGCTGCTCCTGCTGGACGACGTCATGAGCGAACTTGATGCCGTGCGCAGGCGTGCGCTCGTAGCTTTGGTTCGTCAAGGGAGACAGGTCCTGATCACCACAACCGACCTTGGTTACTTCACCGCAGAGGAACTGGCAGACGCCACTGTGATCGAGTTGGAGGCTCAGTGAGTCTCTCGCCGGATCTTGAACGGGTGGGCGACCTGCTACCACTGGTAGCCGGCTTATCCGATTCATCGCCGGTTGACCCTGGTGAGATTCCCGAGCGTAGGTCGGAGGCCTCGCAGCAGTCGGATTATCCGGGAGAGGGTGGCGGCGGCTTAAGCGCTCAGATGGCGCGGCTTCTGGCAACGGTATGGCCGGATGTGGCCGGCCCTGAAGTGGCCGCCAACGCGAGGCCCGTCTGGTTCAGACAACGAAGGCTCGTCGTCAGCGTTTCGTCCAGCGCCTGGGCGCAGACTCTGCAACTTATGAGCGAAGCCATCGCGGCCCGTCTGAATGAACGCTTGGGCCCCGGGACGGTCGAGCAACTGGTTTTCCGGCACGCGGGGTGGGAGGGAGGGTCCGAGAAGCGACTGGAGGCCGGGAACGATGGCCGTCCGCGCGGGAGAAGACCGCCTCCAGTGTCGAGAGTGAAGCAGGAGGGGTTCAGCAAGGAGCAGGAGGCGGCGCTTGCGACGATTGATATGCTCGACATACCGCCGGAATTGCGGGGAAAAATGAAGCGGGCACTAAGCGCCGCGTTCGCCCAACGCGAGGAGGATTTCGTGCGCTGAGGGCGTACTCTAAACGAGTGAATGAGCGCCTTTGTGCTATTATATGAGCAACGTGGTGAATGCTTCCCACAGTGACGGATTGGTCTATCCTCCACCTTCCTGGTAGCGCTTCCACGACCCGTGCACCCGCGCGTTCACGTGTGCACTGGGGCCCATCAACGGGGTGAAAGCCATTCGAATGAATGACATTCGGCAGGCTCTGGGGGGCGGTTGATAAGGGTGGCATCTGCGGGTCCTCATAAGATCGCTGAAGAAGGACGTTAAGGTTTGGCAAAGCACTCTTACGATGCAGGCGACATACAGGTCCTAGAAGGCCTCGAGCCCGTCCGGAAACGGCCGGGCATGTACATCGGGTCGACCGGAAGCCGGGGCTTGCACCATCTCGTCTACGAAGTGGTCGACAATTCGGTGGACGAGGCATTGGCCGGGTTCTGCACCCACATCGATGTCACTATCTGCGTTGACTCGTCTGTGCGCGTTGTCGATGACGGCCGGGGCATACCGGTGAAGAGTATCGCTCAATACGGTCGCTCGGCACTTGAGATCGTTATGACCAAACTGCACGCTGGGGGCAAGTTCGGCGGTGAGGGTTACAAGGTCTCAGGTGGACTGCACGGCGTGGGTGTGAGCGTGGTCAACGCGCTCTCGGAATGGCTGACGGTCGAGGTGAGCCGCGATGGTGAGCGGTTCCGTCAGACCTATGCCCGGGGCGTGCCCGTAGCGGATCTTGAGCACCTGGGCGCGAGCGATGGTCAGAGCGGCACCATCACTCACTTCAGGCCCGACCCCGAGATCTTCGATGACTTGAACTTCAATTTCACTACTCTTTCGCAGCGTTTGCGTGAGATGGCCTTCTTGAACCGCTCACTTCGGATAACCCTGACCGACGAACGAGAAGATGCCGCCGAGCAGGATGGATCGCTCGCAGAGACTAGCGAAGACTTCGGTCCTCGGGTGGATCTTGACCTTACGGCAGAGAGAGAGCTCTTCCTGGCCCCACCAAGCGATCCGGCCGGGTTGGAGGAGGGAAGAAAACGTTCCGAGCCCCGCACGATCGTGTACTGCTACGACGGCGGTATCATCGATTTCGTCAAGCATGTGAACAGACACAAAGACGCAATCCATCCCCGCGTCATTCATTTTGAGGGCGAAGACGCCGACCAGACCGTCGAGCTGGCGATGCAGTGGAATGCCGGCTATAACGACAATGTGTTCTCGTTCGCGAACAATATAAACACTCATGAGGGCGGTACCCACCTGTCCGGATTCAGAGCCGCCATTACCCGTACGATCAACGACTATGCGCGCTCCAAAGGGTTCCTGAAAGAAAAGGACGAGAACCTCAGTGGCGAAGACGTCCGTGAGGGCTTGGTCGCCATCCTGAGCGTGAAGCTCCGCAATCCGCAATTCGAGGGTCAGACCAAGACGAAACTGGGTAACTCCGAAATTCGCGGCTTCGTGGAAGGGGTCGTCAACCAGAAGTTCGCCGAGTTCTTAGAGGAGAATCCGGGCGACGCCAAGCAGATCATCAGCAAAGCGGTACAGGCGGCCCACGCCCGCCAAGCCGCCCGCAAAGCCCGTGACCTCACCAGGCGTAAGAGTATTCTGGAAAACACTACGTTGCCCGGCAAGTTGGCCGACTGTTCCATCCGCGACCCGGCCTCGTGCGAGCTGTATCTGGTGGAGGGCGACTCCGCGGGTGGGTCGGCCAAGCAGGCTCGTGACCGCGGCTTCCAGGCCATCTTGCCTTTACGGGGCAAGATCATCAACGTAGAGAAAGCCCGTTTGAACAAGATCCTTTCCAATGCTGAGATCCAGGCCATCATCAGCGCGTGCGGCACCAACGTGGCCGACGAGTTCGACCTGGCTTCGGCCCGGTACCATAAACTCATCATCATGACCGATGCCGATGTCGATGGGGCGCACATCCGCACGCTTATCCTCACTTTTCTGTTCAGGAACATGGTCGAGCTCATCGACGCCGGCTACGTTTATATCGCGCAGCCACCGCTCTATCGGGTCACTCATAAGCGGCAAGACTACTATGCATTCAACGACGCCCAACTCGAAGAACTGCTGAACCGCATCGGCCGAACGGGTGTCACTCTGCAGCGCTTCAAGGGGCTGGGGGAGATGAACCCGGAGCAGCTCTGGGAGACCACCATGAATCCCGACAAGCGCACTCTCCTACAGGTCACGGTGGACGACGCGGCCATCGCCGACGAGATATTCACGACGCTCATGGGAGACAAAGTGGAACCGCGCCGGGACTTCATCACTGAGAACGCCAAGTTCGTCCGAGCGTTGGACGTCTAAGAAATGGAGACTCTTGAGGGCCGCATAGAGCAGGTCGAGATCGCCGATGAGATGAAGGCGTCGTATCTCGACTACGCCATGAGCGTGATCGTGGGTCGCGCATTACCCGACGTCCGGGACGGTCTCAAGCCGGTCCATCGGCGTGTGCTGTTCGGCATGCACGACGCAGGCATGCAACCCAACCGGCCGTACCGCAAGTGCGCACGCATTGTCGGGGATGTCATGGGCAACTTCCACCCCCATGGCGACCAATCAATTTATGATGCACTGGTGCGGATGGCTCAGGACTTCGCCATCCGCTACCCGTTGGTCGACGGTCACGGCAATTTCGGTTCCGTCGACGGTGATGCTGCTGCGGCTATGCGATACACGGAGTGCCGGTTGAGCCGCATCGCCACCGAGATGTTGCGCGACATCGAAGCTGAGACGGTCGACTGGGCTCCCAACTACGACGAAAGCCGCGAAGAGCCCGTCGTGCTCCCCTCTCGTTTCCCCAATCTGCTTGTCAACGGGAGCTCGGGCATCGCGGTGGGCATGGCGACCAATGTGCCGCCGCATAATCTGAGGGAGACTATCGCGGCCACCGTAGCGCTCATTGACGATCCCACCCTCACCAGCGGTGATCTCACGCGCTACATGAAGGGTCCCGACTTCCCTACGGGAGGGATCATCCTGGGGACGGCCGGCATCCGTGAGGCCTACGAGACCGGTCGGGGGCGGGTTGTGGTGCGGGCCCGAGCCCACACCGAACCGCTCAAACAGGGCAAAGCCGCCATAATCGTCACCGAGATTCCCTATCAGGTCAACAAAGCCCAACTTATCGAGAAGATCGCCGCCCTGGTCCGCGAGAAGCAGATCCCAGAGATTTCCGACCTACGGGATGAATCCGACCGCTCGGGCATGAGGATCGTCATCGAACTCAAGCGCGAGGCCGTTCCGAAGGTCGTCCTTAACAAGTTGTTCAAACATAGCTCTATGCAGACCACCTTTGGTGTGAACATGCTCGCCTTGGCCGACGGGATCCCAAGGACCCTCTCGCTCAAAGACATGCTCCGGTACTACATCGCGCACCAAAAAGACGTGATAGTCCGCCGGACCCGGTTCGAACTCGACAAGGCAAAAAAGCGGGCGCATATCCTCGAGGGTCTGTTGGTTGCCATTGCCAACCTCGACGAGGTCATCCGCATCATCCGGTCGAGCGAGGACACTGAGGCGGCCAAGATGGGCCTCATGGAGCGGTTCAGTCTCAGCGAGGAACAGGCGCAGGCCATCGTCGATCTACGACTCCGCAACCTGACGGCTCTTGAGCGCCATAAGCTCGAAGAAGAGCACAGAGACCTCCTCGAACGCATCGCCTACCTGGAGGGTCTGCTGGCGGACGAGGCGCTCATATACGACGTGATCAAAGAGGAGCTTCTCGAGATCCAACAGATGTACGGGGACGACCGGCGCACCGAGATCATCCCGGCCGAGGGCGAGATCGACATCGAAGACATGATCGCTGTAGAGGACATGGTCATCTCCATCAGCTCCTCCGGCTATGTCAAACGACTGCCGGTATCCACATATCGCACTCAGAACCGAGGCGGTATCGGGGTAGTGGGGATGAATCTCAAAGAAGGCGACTTCATAGAGCATCTCTTCATTACCACTACCCATCATTTCTTGTTGTTCATCACGTCGCGCGGCAAGATCTACCGGCAGAAAGTGCACGAACTCCCCTTGGGAAGCCGCCAAAGCAAGGGGCGGCATGCTGCCAATCTTCTCCCCTTGGCCCAAGGCGAAAAAATCAAGGCCGTCATCGCGACCAAAGACTACACCGACGCTAAATATCTCGCCTTCGCTACTAAGAACGGCATCGTAAAAAAGACCCGCTTCCTCGATTACGCGACCTCGCTGAAGGCCGACGGCATCATCGCGATCAACCTGGAGGAGGGTGATGAGTTGGTGGCAGTGCAACACACCAGTGGGCATGACGACCTGATCTTGGTCTCGAGCGAGGGGAAGGCCATCCGGTTCCACGAGTACGACGTCCGGCCCACCGGGCGTAACACCATGGGGGTGGCCGGCATGCGTCTGCCGGCCGAGCATTCCGTGCTGGGCATGGCGGTGGCAGAGGACGACGCCGATATCTTCTGCGTCACCAGCGGCGGGTACGGTAAGCGGACTCCGGTCTCAAGCTACCCTACACAAAAGAGGGGCGGACAGGGAGTCATCACCATCAAGGATAGCCCCGACCGGGGTGACCTAGTGGGAGTCAACACGGTCCGCGACAACCATGAGCTCGTGCTTATCAGCCAAGAGGGTACGGTCATCAGAGTAGCTGTCAAAGACATCCGTACCACCGGTCGCAACACCATGGGCGTCCGAGTGATGAATCTCCGGGGGGCGGATAGAGTCTCGAGTATGGCTCGGTTGGTGAGGACGGCCGACGGAAACGGGGTGAAGTCTACCGACCGGATGGGCTATGATGCCGGCGACGGTGACGATCTGAACACGGACGACCCCGACTACATCGACGATCTCGAAAGCCTTGAGGAGTCGGAAGAGGGGGCCGAGGGCGGCGACGAGGAGTAAGGAGCACCCGCCATGGATGCCTTGTGGATATGGTCCATCGTTCTTCTGGTGCCGGCCCTCGTGCTCGGCATCTACGCGCAGGCCAAAGTCAGTTCGAGCTTCAGCCGGTACTCCCAGGTTCCGTCGGCCCGAGGTCTCACCGGGGCCCAGGGTGCGCGCTTGGTGCTCGACTCCGCCGGACTGTTTGACGTAGGCATCCAAGTGGCAGGCAGCAGGCTTTCTGACCACTACGACCCCCGCACCCGTGTGCTCACGC
Organism: Thermoleophilia bacterium; assembly: GCA_040768135.1. Classification (GTDB taxonomy): domain Bacteria; phylum Actinomycetota; class Thermoleophilia; order RBG-16-64-13; family RBG-16-64-13; genus RBG-16-64-13. The sequence goes on from JAXGNF010000004.1 coordinate 55,409, forward strand.
TTAGTCCCGATGTGGGCAACAGCAATTCGTTGGCGGCCCTAGGCGTCGCGGCGCATGAGGCCGGCCACGCCTTGCAGCACGCGGATGGGTACGCAGCCCTCCGCCTGCGGAGCGCGTTGGTGCCGGTGGCCAATATAGGCACCAACTTCGGGTTCATCCTGTTCTTCGTTGGGCTTATCTTCTACCGCAACGGCATACTGATGAACATCGGCATACTGCTGTACTCGGCGGCCGTGCTCTTCACGCTGGTCACACTGCCTGTGGAGTTCAATGCCTCACGCCGGGCCATGGTCCAGCTTGAGAACAAGAGCATCCTGGTGGCCGACGAACTGGCTGGGGCCCGGAAGGTCTTGAACGCTGCTGCCTTGACGTATGTAGCTGCGGCTCTTATGGCGATCCTACAATTGGCGCGGCTCATCTTGATCAGCCGCAGAGGGTAGCCGCCCGGCCTAGAAGGCAGGCACGAGGAGGAGGAGAGATGTCCATACCGCGGGTTTTGATCACTCCGACTCATCGCACAGGACTCGCAGATGCCATTGCGGCCATCGTGGCCGAGATCGCCACTGCCCGTGGCCTGACCGTGCGTTACCATCATCTTGGGCCGCTCAGCCCCGGAGCGTCCTGGGACCGCTGGGAGGGGGCGGCTTTTATTGATCCCGCCCTCTACAACGAAGATTTGCTCCTAGGATTGTACGATGTGGCTACCAGGGGCGCCGCCCTCTCGCTGCTCTCCTCTACGTGCGGCGTGCTCGACCGGCAGGACGGGGTAGAGTGGCTGCCTGCGGATGTCGCCCGACTCCTGGATTGTCCGATAGTGGTGTTGATGGACTGCCGGGGTTGGGGCAGCGGCATCCGCGTCCTGGTCTCCGGTCTGAGGAGCCGTCTGGGCGGCGTCAACCTTGCTGCGGCGATACTATCTGGAGTCTCCGATCGTGATCATATGGTCCAACTGCGCAAGGTGTTGGCCGAGGAAGGTTTGCCCGTAGTGGGGTGTTTCTACGATGGCGATGGCCCCGGTTGGGGTACCGATCCCCCGGGGGCCTGGAGCCTTCCACTGGATAGTACGCTGGTGGAAGCGGTGTCCCGCCAGGTCGATATCGATGGTCTGATCTCCGTGGCCGGCCAGAGAGGGTTTCTCTCGTGGCAAAGTTGGCTGACCGACCGGGGGGCGGAGGGCCCTGTGGTTGCCGTGGCTGGGGGGAAAGGATTCACGCCCTGGAGCCGCGATTCCATAGAGGTGCTTCGGTCTGCGGGGGCCGACGTGCGCCGGCTCGACCTTGTGGAACACGCCGAGTTACCGGCGCGTACGGCCGGTCTCATCCTGGCGGGAACCGTGTGGCCGGGGGCGCTTGCCGACGTCGCTGCGAACACACCCTTGCTCCGTGTCATACGGGAGCGGGTGGAAGAAGGCCTGCCGACGCTGGGCTTCGGAGGAGGAATGTTAGTGCTGCTCGATAAGGTCCAAGACTCGCTGGGGCGTAGCGCCGAGCTCGCGGGCGTGGTGCCCGCGTCGGCAGAAATCCTGTGGGACCTTGAGGAGCCTGTTCACGTGGATCTGGCCGTCGAGCAAGATAACCTGCTGATGGCGAAGAACGAGAGATTGACTGGGTGGGTGCTCACGGAGACTGAGATCGTGGGGCCGGGTGACGGGTGGGAATCGCCACTAAGCGTGGTCGATGCCGAGGGGGGTGCACGTCGCCCGGAGAGTTCGGCTGCGGGGGTACTCCTGTGTTCGCGCGTGCTCATCCATCTGGCGGCGACATCCGATATGGCTTCGCGCTTTGTCCGCCGGTGCGCCGCCTATGCCGCCTCGCGCGCGGAATAGTGGAGAGGTGGCCATGACGCCGGGAGTGCGCTAGTCTACGAAGCTCACAAACGCGGCGTGCCTGCCGGGGCCCATCGGTGAGGCCTTGGTCGCTCGTGGAGGAGGGAATGTGACAAGCTCGACCACCGACCCCGTTATCCGCAACTACCGGGAGCAGATCTCCGACAACGATCTCAAGATCCTGGAGGCGCTGAACCGGCGGATAGAACTCGTCAAACGCCTGAAAGACTACAAGGAATCCCAAGGGCTGAGCTTCTATGACCCCGCTCAAGAGGACTGGGTCATCACCTACCTATGTCGGGCCAACCGCGGCCCGCTGTCTACCGAAGGCCTGCAAGAGATATACGGTCTCATCCTGCGGTGGGCTAAACACGAAGCGGCCAGGATGGCAGAGGCCAAGTCCGACTGAGGGGCGCCGGCCTTCACCGAGCGGACACGGCCTGTCTTATCGGTCTAGAAATCCTCGGGTGAGACGTCGTCGAGGAACTGCTTGAACTCCTTGACGATGTCCTCGACGTCCTCCACCTCTTGTTCGAACTCAATGCCGTTCGTCTCAAGCAATTCAGTCGAGGCGAAGATCGGAGCGTCAGTCCTGACCGCCAACGCTATCGCGTCGGACGGTCGCGAGTCGACCTGTATCTCCCGCCCCCCGGCCTCTAGTCTGAGTTCCGCGTAGAAGGTGTTGTCCCGGAGCTCGGTGACGAGGACGCTCGAGACCTTTGCCGAGAGCTGCCGGATTGTGGTTGCCAACAGATCATGAGTCATCGGGCGGGGTAGGTCGGCGTCCTGTAGCTTCATGAGGATGGCGGCTGCCTCTGGGTGGCCTATCCAGATCGGGAGAAAGCGGTTCTTCCCTTCGACCTTAAGGAGCACGATGGGCTGTTTGCTGGCTACGTCGAAGCTGACGCCATAAACGGTGACTCTCTCGAAACCTTCCATAGTCTCCTCGCGTGGGTGTCTCTCCTAAGGTTACCCTCAGGAGCGCATGGCGTCACTAGTCGTCGGTCGCCTTTCCAAGTATGCGACCGGCCGCCGTACACCCACAGCCTTTCTTGACATCAAGGGGAATGCCGGTAAACTACCCGCGCATGGGCCTATAGCTCAGTTGGTTAGAGCGCACCCCTGATAAGGGTGAGGTCAGTGGTTCGAATCCACTTAGGCCCACCATCCGGATTGGCCGGCCGTCAGGTTCCAAATCGTCCCGCACGGGGGATTAGCTCAGCTGGGAGAGCGCCGCCTTTGCACGGCGGAGGTCACCGGTTCGATCCCGGTATCCTCCACTTTGTCCAACTGCTGTGATGCTGCGAGAGACGGACGTGATCTTCACCCGTATATTGGTCGCCATCGATGGTACGGAGGTCGCTCTGAGGGGAGTCGAGACCGCCGCACGCATTGCCGCGCGCGACCACGCCGAACTCCTTCTGTTGACGGCTGTGTCGATGTCACAACATGTCGCTGCGGCGGCCAAATTGGATCGCAAGGGAGTCGAGGCGTATGTCGAGCGTATGGCGCGAGACGCCTTCGCCCCTTCCGTCGAGCTTCTGCGTCGCATGGGGGTTGGTGCGGCGGTGAAAGTGGTTGTCGGGCCGGCCGCCGAGTCCATAGTGGCTGAGGCCAAGTCTAGCTCAGCCGATCTGATAGTCATGGGCGTCAGAAGCCGGTCCGAGCCGAAAGATCTCATCCTGGGGAGCGTGAGTTCCCGTGTGGCGCACAACGTGAAAGTGCCCATTTTGCTCGTGCCATAGACGTACGGGGCGGACCGCATCTTACAGCTCGCAGCATCGGTAGCCCCCTGCGTCCCAGTGCACCCTAATCGATCCGAGCGGGGCCCGATAGCCAACTGGTATCGGTAATACCATCATTCCAAATACAGAGACCGGCGCTGCCCCCGGTCGCTTCATAGTAGCCTGACAGCGTACGTGTCTCCTCCCAGCGTACAGAACGATTTCAATTTATTGAATCAGCAATAAGTATTGCAAACATCTTGCATTTGACTTATACTGCAATCAGGCCTCGATGATTGGACAGCTGACAGCCAGATCTGTGTGCGTCACCGAGCGACAAAAAGCCCGGGCGAGGCTGGTCCTCCTGACAATCATCGGGCTCGTCTGCCCACCTTTGGCCGGCACCCGCTCGATCCCTGTGTGGATCTCGTATTTTGTCTTTGTGGCGCTGTATTCGCTGTGGAGTCTGCGTCTGGCAAAAACCTTCACCGGAGATCGGCGGTTGGGCTATCTCCTTTGTCTTACTGACAGTGCGGTTCTGCTGCCCCTCCTAGTCTGGACGTCATCCCTGTCCCTGCGGGCTGGACTGCTCCTAATCTGTCTGGCCGGATTGGCTGTGACGTATTGGACGGATCGGAGTCAGACGATCGCGGGAGCCAAATCAAGAATGTCTCTCCGGGGCCGTCAGACAATACCGCGAGGGTCGAGATGCGAAGATCCCCAAGAGCTTCTTGAGAGAATTCTACGCGTCCGATTGCGGATCCTTGAGACCACGGGGGGCCGCTTTGCCTTAGTGGTCTTGCGGGTGATGCGTTTCGAGGAGATGCGCACCTATTACGGAGAAGCGACCGCAGAGCATCTGTTGTCGGCTGTGGGCCGGCGGGCCCTGCGACTTCTAGGGCTCGACGCACAGCACTTCCTCTTGCCGGGAGGAAGGGTGGCGCTGGTGTTTGCCACTGACGAAGAACACGAGCGCAGCTTCGGCGAGCGGACTTCAAAGTTGACTGTGGATCCTTACGACGTTGAGGGTGTAGCGATGTTGCTGGCCCGCAAAGTGTGCGAACATCTGATCGACGGACGTAGGGTGGAATGTGTCGTGGGATGGGCGTCCGCGCCTTCTGACGGGCTCACGGCTGAAGATCTCATGTATGCGGCTGAGAGCGGGGCTCAAAGTACGGCGGCATTCAGACGGGTTGCAGGGGGACAGGTGCCCGTACCTGAGAGGACCCGGGCGGCTGCCGGATAGCAACGGCTTGCAACCATTCCACAGACCCGAAGGCTGATGTCCGGTTGCGGCCGGTCGACATTTCGGCGGGTCGTGTAGCCCACCGGGGTCGGGGCCGGTCGGGGTCTGTGCTACAGTTCGTTGCATGAGCGAACGTGACCTGCAGCGCGTGGATCCCCAGGCCCTTAAGACCAAGACTATCGGCGTGCTCATGGGCGGGCTCTCGGGCGAGCGTGAGGTGTCTTTTCGCTCGGGGGAGAACTGCCTCCGGGCCCTGCTGTCGCGTGGTTACCGTGCGGTTCGTATCGACGCGGTACGCGACGTAGCCCGACGGATTGAAGACGCCGGGATCGAGGTGGCCTTTCTCGCTCTGCACGGACGCTACGGCGAGGACGGCACCATACAGGGACTCCTGGAGATGATGGGTATTCCCTACACAGGCTCCGGGGTGCTTGCGTCCGCCCTTGCGATGAATAAGATCGCGTCCAAGAAAGTGGTGCGGAGCAGCGGATTTCCGACTCCTGACCACCGCCCGATAGGCATGCAGGGTTCGGCGGCCACGATCGCGGCCGACGTCGAGGCCCACCTGGGTCTGCCGGTCATGGTGAAGCCTGTAGAAGAGGGGTCGAGTTTGGGCGTCAGCAAATGCAGAGACGCAGCCGGTCTCGTGGTTGCCATCGAGCAGGGGCGGAACGAATATGGGGCCATATTCGCCGAGCGGTTTGTAGCGGGCCGGGAGATTACCGTGGGGATATTGGAGCGGAACGGGAGGGTGGAGTCCCTCCCCATCCTTGAACTGGTGCCCAAGAACGAATTCTACGACTATGAGGCGAAATACACACAAGGTATGACCGAGTTCGTCCTCCCTGCCCGCCTTGACCCGGCGGTATATGCTGAGGCAGAGCGCGTGGCAACGGGTGCTTTTGATGCCTTAGGATGTCGGGGTTATGGACGGGTAGACATGATGGTTGATGCGGTAGGGACGCCGTGGTTCGTGGAGTTGAACACCCTTCCCGGGATGACGGATACGTCGGATCTGCCCGCCCAGGCCCGAGCCGCCGGGATCTCGTATGAAGACCTTGTCGAGTCTATCCTCCTCACCGCGGTCACCTGAGTCTCGACCCTAGATGGACGTCAGGGGATCCACATCTACTCCGACCCGGCGTAGCCGAGCGGTCGCAGGCCTGGTCGACGCACATGTCCATGTGTTCCCCAGGGAACTGATCCAGGATCGGGAGACGTACGTTCTGCGTGACGCTCGTTTTGGCGCGTTGTATGGTTCGCCGAAGGCGGCCATGGTCACCGCCGATGAGGTGGTAGAGTCCATGGATAAACAGAGCGTGGACATAAGTGTGATGGTCGGGTTCCCGTTTGCCGATCAAGGGCTGTGCCGGCTTGTGAACGACCATATCCTTGAAGCCGTGGGGAGATTCCCCGAAAAGCTGGCCGGTCTGGCGTGTGTGGCTCCAGACGCGCCGGGGGCCTTGTCCGAACTGGAGCGCTGCTTGGACGCCGGTCTTGTCGGTTGCGGCGAACTCGCTCCCGAGCGGGACCAGATGTGCACGGGAAGGACCGGAAGTTCGTCAGGGTTCGCCGCCGTTGCCGGTTGCTTGGTTGAGCGGGGCCTTCCTCTGCTGATACATGCGAGTGAACCCCTCGGCCATGAGTACGCCGGTAAGGGTGGCTTCGTCCCTGAGGCCTGTTTTGCATTGGCAGAAGCATATCCTGAGTTGACCCTGGTCTTTGGCCACATGGGAGGCGGGTTATTCGTATATGAGGCTATGCCCGAGGTCCGCAGGACGCTGGCCCGCGTCTTCTATGATACGGCCGCCGTCCCCTATCTCTACGGACCCGAGATATACGAGGCCTGTGTGCTCACGGCCGGCCCTGAGAAGCTCATCTTCGGGAGCGACTACCCCCTGCTCGCGCCAAGCAGATACCGGGAAGGGCTGGAGCGGCTGGGGCTTGCCACCCGCGCCGCAGTGGAGGGCGGCAACGCCCGGAGGGTCTTCGGATTATGAGCGAAGTGGGGCGGCACAGTTCAGAGCTTAGAGGGATCTTGCGGGCACTACAGACCGGCGAGACTAGTCTTGAAGAGACTCTGCATAGGCTTCGCCTGTTTCAAGTTGCGGAGGTGGGTGGGTTCGCCCGGCTCGACACCAACCGCGATTTGCGCAAGGGAGTGCCTGAAGTCATTTATGCGGCGGGCAAGGACGATGACGAGCTGGCGGCCGTCGTCCGCCGGTATGTCGATGAGCGGGGCTATGCCCTCGTGACCCGTCTGGACCCGGCTAGGGCGGGGGCGCTTGAACGTGATCTCGAAGATGCGGCTGTGTCCTATCAGGCGGACGCCCGAGTACTGGCAGTCTACGCTCCCACGTACCGTCCTCCGGAGATTAGTGGCTGTGTGGGGCTGCTGACCGCGGGCACCTCCGATATCCCCGTCGCGGAGGAGGCGGCTCTGGTGATAACACACATGGGTTGTCGGGTAGAGCGGGGTTACGACGCGGGGGTGGCCGGCCTCCATCGACTGGTGGAGCCTCTCACTCGGATGATCGAGGCCGGGGCTGCCGTGCTGGTGGTGGTGGCCGGCATGGAAGGAGCCCTGCCCTCGGTGGTGGCGGGTCTGGTGGACGTCCCGGTGATAGGAGTGCCCACCTCCACCGGCTACGGTTTGGGAGGTGACGGCACCGCAGCCCTGTACTCCATGCTGCAGAGCTGCTCGCCCGGATTGGTCGCCGTCAATATAGACAACGGTGTGGGTGCGGGAGTCGCCGCTGCGCTGATTGCACGGGGCCCCGGGATCCGATCCTGACGCTGTTTTTAGCTCGTTACCCCTAAGAACTCCGTGGGAGGTTCAGGGCGCAGGCCGAATCGATGCTCTAGGTGGTCGGCGATACGTTCTGCCGCCCGGCCGTCTCCGTAGGGGTTGACCGCATGGGCCATGCGTTCGTAGGCGTGATGATCCGTCAGTAGTAGCAGGAGCTCACGGGCGATTGCCTCGCTATTGGTGCCCACCAGGAGAGCGGTGCCTGCCGCTATCCCTTCGGGCCGTTCCGTGGTGTCGCGCATCACGAGGACGGGCTTGCCCAGGGTAGGGGCCTCTTCTTGGATGCCACCGGAGTCGGTGATCATCACGTCGGCGGTCTTCATGAGATGGACGAAAGACCGGTAGGGCAGTGGCTCCATGAATACGACCTGGGGTACCGTGTCCAGTATCCCCCGGAAGGTGGTTCTGACCACAGGGTTGAGGTGGATCGGGAACAAGAAGGTCACATCCGGCTTCTCGCGGCAGACCTTTTCTATCGCCTGCGCCACGCGTTCCATAGGGGCGCCCCAACTCTCTCTTCGATGGACGGTGACTAGGACTTTCGGCCCCGTCCGGGCGAGGGCCTCGGTGATCGTGGGGTCCCAATCTGGAGCGGGCATTGCCGCCGTCAGTAGCAGGGCGTCGATGACGGTGTTGCCTGTGACCAGGATGCGAGAGGCATCTGCGCCCTCGGCCAGCAGGGCCTCGCGCGCAGCCACCGTGGGTGCGTATAGCACCTCGGCCAAGCGGTCGGCCAACCGTCGGTTGGCTTCTTCGGGGAAGGGACTGTAGATATTGTCGGTCCGCAGGCCGGCCTCCACGTGCGCCACGGGGATCATGCGGTAGTAGGCGGCGAGCGTGGCCGCAAACGTGGTCGTGGTGTCGCCGTGGACCAGGACCATGTCGGGTCGTTCGGCTTCCAAGATGGGGTCGATGCCGTTCAGTACCGCCGAGGTGATGTGCCCGAGAGACTGGCGTTCGCGCATGATCTTGAGATCATGATCCACCGGTACCGAAAAGCCCTCGATCACCTGGTCGAGCATCTCCCGGTGTTGTCCGGTGAGGCAGGTGATCACTCGAAAAACCCCGCGTCTCCGCAACTCGAGCACCACCGGAGCCATCTTGATGGCCTCGGGCCGGGTGCCGAAGGTGATGACGAGGGTGCGCTCCATGTCCAAGTCCGGACTGTAGCCCAAGGCCGGACGAACGGCAAGAGTGCCGGAAGGGCCTGCAGTAGGCAGCACCAGGCTATTCCGATAGAATTCGAGAAGTTCGGTCCATCCGCACAACTACCGTAAGGATGGTGGCGATGAGCCGCTTTCTCGATGAGCGCGGCCGCTTCTTCGGCAAGGTGAATGTGGTCGACTTGGTCGTGCTGCTGGCTGTGGTTGCAGTCGTCGTCTTCGCAGTGATGCGCACGACCGGGGGCACTTCTACTGTCGTCCCGGTGAGAGTCACGTTCACGGTGGCGGAGGTGCGTGAGGCCACGGTGAAGGCGTTGCGGCCCGAGGGAACGGTCCGAGATGAGGGAGGGACGACGCTGGGACAGATCGTGGGCGTTACCGCACGACCCACCCTCGAGGAGTATGTGACATCCACCGGAGAACTGAAGGCCTTGGAGTCCCCTATTTTCAGCGATGTTGACATAGTCGTGCTGGGGGAGGGCCGGCTCTCGGGATCCACGGTGCGCATCGGTAGCGTCCCCATGCGGGTCGGCAAGAAAGTCACGCTCGTTGGCCCCGGTTTCGAGGTGCAGACGGCGATTATGGGCGTGCTCTGGGGTGAGGCGGCCAGGTAAGGGGCGCGGCTGCGAAGGAGGCCCGGCCATGACAGAGGCGCGTCGATGAAGTCCGCCCGCGGTTCGTTCTCGTACCGGACTGCCCGGCGGAGTGTATGTTGGATCTCAGAGGCGGCTCGCTGTTCACTGGTGGGGCGCTTGGTCCTCTCGGTTGTGCGGGCGTCGAGGCCGGTCTTCGCCGATAGTCTGACGTTTGGGACGCGACATATCGACACGCGTAGATTGGAGTGCGTCGGGCACCCATTGAGTGTGCTCGTGGTGTCGCGTCCGTATGTTCGACTGCGGGCGGCGCTGGGCGGAGGGGCCGGGGGCCGGGCGGTTGCCGCTGTCGAGGCAGAGATGGCCCGGTCCTACTTCGCTGCCGGTGCTGGAGTGCGGATGGCCGGGGCGGGCCTTTTTGCTCTTGGGGGGGGACGGTTGGTGCTCCTCCTGACCCGGGGGATAGCCACGGTGGACGGCGCCGGTATAGCTCTGGCCGCCCCAGGGCTGAGATTGATCACCCCTATCGCGGTCCTTGCCGTGGGTGCCCTCATGCTCGTATCCGGCCCTCGTCTGGGTACGGCGTTCCCGAGCAGCCTTGTCGGCCGAGTCCTAGGCCCAGTCGGGTTAGGCGGCATAGGCACGGCGGGCGTCTCTGGAGTCGACCAGGGAGGTCGGTTGAGCGGTTGGGCGGATACTCCAGACGGCGTCGGCCGGCGGGGCCAAGTCCCGCAACGGATGGTGGTGACGGCCGGGACCGTACTGGCCGCAGTGGCCGGTGCCGCCGCAGGGCTGACAACGGGGTCAGGGGCTTGGGTGGTCGTGATGGTGGTGGCCGCGTTGTGTGTCGTTGTAGCGACGGTGATGCGACCAGAGATGATGCTGGTTTTGGTTGCCGCGTTTCCCTGGCTGGATTGGGCCGCACGGCGGGCTTTGGGGGGTTTGGGTTCCGCTTGGGACGATGCCCTTCTGATCGGGGCGATCGTCCTTCTGCTGTGGAGCGTCATCGTGTTGCGCCGGGGCGAACTGTGGACGGTGCCCATCACATTGCCGATTCTGCCGGCTCTGGCTGCGGCCATCGGCTCGGTAGTTGTGAAGGATGTCCCTGGGGACGTCGCCCTGTTCGCTTTGCGGGTTCTGTTCCAGCCGTTACTGTTCTACTACCTCGGCTTTCTCTTCCCCAAGAACAGACGCTGGCTCCAGGGGGCGATGGCGGTGTTCATAGGGGCCTCCGTGGCTTTGGCTCTCCACGGCTTGTATCAGTTCGCGAGCCATGCGCCGATGCCGGCCAGTTGGATAGACGTGCGTGAGACCGGCATCGGCACCCGAGCATATTCGATCGTACAGAATCCCAACGGCTTAGGGGCGTTTCTCCTATTGGGTACGATCGTCTCGCTCAGCTTGGCTTTGGGGCGAGGGCTGCCGGGCATCCGGCGGGCGTGGGCAGGCGCGGCCTGTCTTATACAATTAGCCGGGGTGGCAGTGACCTTCAGCCGCGGAGCGTGGATCGGATTGGCCGCCGGGATCCTAGCGCTACTGATCGTGGCATACCGGCGATACCTGGCTCCCGTGGTCGCGGCTGCGGTAGTGGCCTGGTTTGTCATGCCGCGGACGTTCGTCAACCGTCTGACCTTCGCCCTTAGCTCCGCGTATCTCACCAAGAGTATGGCGGCGGGCAGGCTTTATGTGTGGAAGATGTCGCTCCAGTACATGGCCTCACATCCTTGGTTCGGGGTGGGTTTGGGCACTTTTGGGGGAACCGCGGCGGTCACGTACGGATACGGACGCCTGTGGGTCGACAACTTCTACCTGCAGCTGGGGGCCGAAGGCGGACTGCTGCTCCTCGCTTTCTTCTTGTGGATTCTCCTCCGAGGGGCCAAAGGACTGGTCAAGGCGCATGCGGTGGGGCGCGACCCGTATGTGCGGGCCCTATGTGCTGGTACTTTCGGGGCCTTCGTGGCCGTGGCGGTGGCCAACGTGACGGCGAGCGTGTGGGAGACATTGGTGGTTGGGGTGGGATTCTGGTTTTTGGCCGGCCTGGCTACTTCAGCGGGCCTACACGGGGTCGGGGCGGAGGGCGAGAGCGGTCTGTCTGGAGAAGGGCAGTGAGATCGCTCCGAGTGTTGCATGTCATCGGCGGGGGCGACACAGGAGGGGCGATGAGCCATCTGTTGCCCTTGCTCTCGGCGCTCGGCCGGACGGGGTGCGAGGTGCACCTGCTCTGTCTCGGCGGAGGAGGTCTTGCTGAACAGGCCCGGGACCGTGGACTGTCGGTCGTCGTGCTGCCGATGAAGGGTGCCTATGATCCGCGTGTGTTGTCGGCTCTACGACGTGTCCTTCGGACCGACCTAGGGCCCGTCAAACGCTGGGATGTTGTACATACTCACGGCATGCGCGCGAATCTACCGGTACGGATGACTCTGAGGACCATTCGCCGGCGCCCCTGCCTCTTCACTACTGTGCACTCCGATCTGCGGCTTGACTACTCCTCTCGTGGCTTGGCACACGTCTATCTGGGATTGGACCGGCTTACCCGGGGGGGCGTCGACCGAGTCGTGTGTGTCTCGGACGCACTCCGGACTCTTCTCGA
>JAXGNF010000004.1:67458-71416 GCA_040768135.1 Thermoleophilia bacterium
CGGTCGATGCTGAAGGAGCTGGACGTCTATTTGGTGACTTCGTTATTCGAAGGCGGCGTGTCGATGGCGGTGTTGGAGGCTATGCTCTCCGGGCTTCCCGTGGTGGCGACGGCCGCCGGTGGGGTCGCCGAGGCGGTGATAGACAAAGAGACCGGCTATGTGGTAGAGCGCACGAGGGACAGAGATGCCCTGGCCGCCGCCTTGGCCGAGTGCGTCGCCGGATTGTTGGACGATCCAAGTCTGCGCGCACGCATGGGCGCTGCAGGCGCCCGGCGCGTGCGCGCCCGGTTCACTGTGGAGAAGACGGCGGCTGAGACACTGAGGGCCTACGAACGCTGCCTCGTCGAACGGAACAGACTGTCGTAGCTCAGACAAAAGAGGTCTTCATGTTGCGGGGACAAGACATAGTGTGTGTTTCGTCGCTCGATTGGGGAGCGATGTGGACGAGCAAGCAGCAGATCATGTACCGGCTCGCTCAGACGAACCGGGTCCTATACATCGAGGAGCCGGTCACGATGCTGGCGCCTCTCAAGGTGCCCGCGCGCTGGCGTCGCTGGGAGGCGGTGGCTCCACGTCTGCGGCAGATGGACGCCGGATTGTGGACCCTGACTCCTCCGCCCCTACTTCCCTTCGGGAATATGAGACCGCGTCTCAACACGGCGAACCAGACGGTGTTGGCCCGCTACCTGCGGTGGGCCATGGACCGGCTCTACTTTGATGAGGAGTACATCTTCTGGACCTATCTGCCCACCTCTGCGGCTTTGCTCGACCGTCTCGGAACGGCGTCCGGCCGTCGCCGCTCGCGCCGCCGGCCCTCGCTGGTGGTGTATCACTGCGTGGACGAGCATTCGGCATTTCCGGGGCTCGTCTCTCCCGAGGTGGTCAGGCGGTACGACGACGAACTCACCCGGCGGGCCGACCTTGTCATCACCACGGCGGAAAACCTACGGCTCTCGCGCCAGACCCTCAACCCGCACGTCTACACAGTGCTAAACGCAGCAGATGTGGAGATCTTCAATCAGGCCTTGGATCCCGCCCTCCCCCTACCCGACGATCTTGCCGCCATACCGGCTCCCCGAGTGGGTGTGGTGGGGCTGCACGATTCGCGGCTTGATGTCGAGGCCCTTGAGACTCTGGCGGCGGCCGACCCGTCCCGACACATCGTATTGGTGGGCCCAGTGAAGTCGGGCCAAGTGGACGAGGCGAGGCTCCGCCGGCAACCCAACATCCACCTTCTGGGGGAAAGACCGCGGCGGGAGCTTCCGGCGTATCTAAAAGGTTTTGCTGTTGCCCTAGTGCCGTATAGAGCCAATGAACTGACCCGCAACATCTTCCCGCTGAAGCTCTTTGAGTATCTGGCCGCCGGTCTACCCGTGGTGGTGGGGGGTCTCCCTGAATTGCGTCGCTTTGAAGGGGTCATCGGAGTGGCGGATGAGCCTCAGGATTACCCCGGTCTGGTGCAGGATGCCATCCGCGGTGACGGACCGGAGAAGCGGGCGGAGCGGGTGGCATTGGCCGCTGAGAATACTTGGGACCATCGGGCCGAAGACATCTCGGGCTTGGTCGAAGAGGCCTTGGTCCGCGTAGGCAGAATCGTGGAGACGTGAGGATTGCAGACGACATCCGCGCGCGAGCGCAAAGCGCCGCACGATCGGGGGCTGGAGCATGAGGATTCTGCTCCCCACCATGCGCGATCCCGGCCAGATAGGCGGCACTGCTACGCACATCGCGATGCTGACCCGCGGACTGCAGGAACTCGGATACGACGCACAGCCACTGTATCTGGGGGCGACTATGCCCGCGGCCGTGCGCAAGGCGGGCCTCATCTGGCCGGCCGGGGCGTTGAACCGCGTGCGGTCGGGCTGGGGCATGATGTACGCGGCCGAAGTTCGGGCCCGCCTACTCGCGTCTGCCTGCGCCCGCGAGTTGGCCCGTGCGGAAAGGTCTGTGGCGGGTGGCGATATCGGCCTCAATGGGCCAGAGGAGCAGGTGCGGGCCCTCGGGCCTTGGGAGGTGCTGAATGCCCAGGAGGTGTACTCAGTACCCTACCTACGGACCGTGGCCGACACCTTTGGGTTGCCTTTGGTGTTGACTCTCCACGGGTACCCTCTGTATGAGTCGGTCTCCGAGGGCTATAGCGCCGGTTCGCGGATGGGGCACCACTACCTCATGCGGGCCGAACTGCGTGCCCTGCGATTGGCCGACGCCGTGGTGACTGTCGACACCAGACTGTACCGGCACGTCCTTGGCCTAGTCCCTGAGCGGAGCGATTCTATCTACACACTCATGAACTTCGTCGACACCTCGACGTTTGCGCCACTACCTGAGGCCACTGAAGAAGAAAAGCTGCGCGCCCTGACGCGCGCAGCCTGGAACGTCCCCAAAAACAAGATAGTCCTCTTCTGCCCGCGCCGTCTGGTCAAAAAGAACGGTGTGATCTACCCCGCTTTGGCTCTGGCCTCCATGAAGGAGCTCGACCGCGAGCGCTTTTTGGTGCTCCACGCCGGAGAGGGTGGCGAGCGTGCAGAAATGGAGCGCATCATCCGCGAGAGGCAGTTGGCAGACCACGTTCGCCTACTCGGCGGTCAGGATCCCGAGGCCGTCCGGGAGCTTTATCGTCTGGCCGACGCCGTGCTCGTCCCGTCGGTTCATTCTGAGAATGTAGAAGAGGCCACATCACTGTCGGCCCTAGAGGCTATGGCCTCCGGCCGGCCGCTGATCGCCGGCAGGGTTGGCGGCCTCGCTGAGATGGTGCGGGATGGGGAGACCGGCCTGCTCGTACCGGCAGCCGACCCCGAGGCTCTTGCCGCGGCCATTCTCCGGCTGGCCGACGAACCGGGACTCGGGGCCTGTTTGGCCATCGCCGCTCGGGAGTACGTAGTGGCCAACCACTCGCATCTACAGGCGGCGGCGGCATACGTAGAGGTCTACCGGCGCGCCGCGAGAGCTATAGCGGTGCAGGCCGGCCCGACGGAGGCGCCTAGTACGGGAGTCGACGAGAGGCTCGGTGTCGCGGTTGGTCGCTCGGCCGGCGTCGGCGATCCGGCGGCGGGGCCGCCGGTCTCGACACAGCCCGATGCTGCACCGCCGCCTCCTTGGGCCTCGGTGTCGGTGTTGGGCTTTCCCCTGGATGTGGTCACCCTGGAACAAGCGGCCCGCTGGGTGATCGCCAAAGCTGTTTCCAACGCGGAGTCCCCGAAGGAACGGACGGCGCTTGCCGTGTCTTTCAACCCAGAGCTGGTCATGCGGGCCCAGAAGGACCCTGCGGTAGCCGAGGCGCTTTGGGAGGCCGATCTGTGCTACCCCGATGGGGTCGGGGCCGCTTGGGCGGCCGGGCGACAGGGAGCCAACCAGATCAAGGATCTCCTCGCGGAAGAATCGTCAGAAGAGGCGGCAGACTCCGTCCGCCCGCGTGCGAGGCGGCACATGCGCAGGATCCCGCCGGAGCGGGTTGCGGGCATCGAACTGGCGGAGCGCGTGTTGGAGTTGGCTGCTCAGCAGGGTCTTTCCGTGTACTTTTTGGGAGCCGCAGACGGGGTGGCCGAAGAGGCCGCCCGCCGTATGGCTCGGCGTCTGCCGGGTCTGGAGGTGGCCGGCGTCCACCACGGGTATTTCACGACGAGCGATGAAGACGTGGTGGTGCGGGCCATCTGCGCTTCGGGAGCCCGCATCCTCCTCGTGGCCATGGGCGCACCACGCCAGGAGTTGTTCCTGCTACGGCATCGCGATCGGTTGGGAGTGTCGGTAGGTCTGGGAGTGGGGGGCAGCTTCGACGTGTGGGCGGGTAGAGTGAAGCGGGCGCCTGCCTGGACCCAGCGGGCGAAGATTGAGTGGCTGTACCGTTTGGCGACCGATCCCCGTCGCATCCGGCGCCAAGCGGCCCTTCCGCGATTCGCCGTCCAGGTGGTCAAGTGGGCGCCCGAGGACTACGGCCCCCCGCGGCGGGGTCGTAGCCGGC
>JAXGNF010000005.1:0-17290 GCA_040768135.1 Thermoleophilia bacterium
TGGCGGTCGGTTGTTGCTCCACCGAGGCTTCACCGTTTGCGATCATGCCTTGATCGTAAGAGGCCGGGGACGCGCTTAGAGCCCCAGGCCTCTCGCGATCACCATACGGATGATCTCAGAGGTGCCCTCGCCGATCTCTAGCAGCTTCGCATCGCGCAGATAGCGCTCGACTGGGAACTCGTTGATATACCCGTAGCCGCCGTGGATCTGGATGGCGTCGAGGGCAGCCTTCGTCGCCATCTCCGACCCGAATAGCTTGGCGTAGCCCGCCTCCTGAGCATACTTCTGACCATTGTCCTTGAGCCAGGCGGCCTTCAGATACATATTCCGGGCCAACTCGATGTTCATTGCCATATCGGCCAGCTTGAACTGGACGGCCTGGAACTTCCCGATGGGTTGGCCGAACTGGACCCGTTCTTTAGCATATTTCAAGGCGGCGTCCAAACACGCCTGGGCGATCCCCACCCCCATGGCGCCGATGGCGATACGGCCGCCGTCGAGCACGGCCAAGAACTGCTTGAAGCCCTCGCCCCGCACGCCCAGAAGGTTTTCCTCGGGTACCCGTACGTCATCCAAGAAGAGCTCGGTAGTGTTCGACCCGTGTAGGCCCAGCTTCTCGTAGGCCGATCGGACCGTGAAACCCGGCGCATCTGTAGGTACGATGATGTCGCTGATGCCCCGGGCTCCCCTGCCCTTGTCCGTGACCGCGGTAAGGGTCACGAACTTCGCGTAGCCGGCGTTGGTGATAAAACACTTCGACCCATTGATCACCCACTCTCCATCGACCAATATCGCGGTGGTCTGGGTCCCGCCTGCGTCGGACCCGGCGTTGGGTTCGGTGAGGCCGAATGACCCCAGGCTCTCGCCGCTGCAAAGCAGGGGTAGGTACTTCTGCTTCTGCTCCTCGGTTCCGTAGTAATAGATGGGCATACAGCCTAGGGAAATGTGAGCTTCGTATGTGAGCCCGGTGGAGCCGCAGGCCCGTGTGATCTCCTCCAGGGCCAGGCAGTAGCTGGTGTAGTCGGCTCCCGCTCCGCCGTATTCTTCCGCAATAGGCAACCCCATAAGCCCGAGATCACCCATCTGTTTGAGGATGTCCGCCGGGAATGCACCCGTCTTGTCGATCTCCGCCGCCTTCGGCGCGATCTCAGCTTGGGAGAAGTCCCTCGCCATCTCCCGGATCATGCGTTGGTCGTCTGTCAGGTTGAAGTCCACCTTGGCTCCTGTTTCTCTAATGGGACACGCTATCTCTCACGAGCTTCGCATTCGTTCAAGGACCTACTCATGATTCTCTCTTGTTTCGCGCGGCACAAGAACCTCACCTTTGCCGCGAATGACGGTAGTCCCGTCTTGATTGACCCACAACGAACTCACCAAGACCCGGCGCCTATCCTCGATCTTCTCGGTCACCTGTGTGGTCACTGTTATCGAGTCGCCCACTTTGACCGGCGCTTCAAAAGACACCTCCTGAGACACATGAACGGCTCCCTCGCCCAACAGGGCTGACAGTGTCTGAGTGACCAATGACGCGACCAGCAAGCCGTGCGCGATCCGTCCCTGCCAACGCGACCGCTTGGCAAACGCTTCGTCGACGTGTATGGGATTGAAATCACCGGAGATACCACAGAAGGCGAAGATGTCCGCTTCGGTGATCGTCTTGCTGAACGTGCTCGAATCACCTATCTTGATTTCTTCGTATTTCTGCCCTTTCATGGCGATTTTCCACCTCCTTACCCCCTATTCCGTGCCGATGGGCCCCGAAATCGCCTCCAGCGCAGTAGAATACCTTGGACACAGTGCGACAATACAGCAGGAAGAGCCCAATGATTGAGATCAGATGGCACGGCCGAGGAGGACAAGGAGCCATAACGGCGGCGAAGATCTTCGCCACGGCGGCATTCAAGTCGGGCTATGCCGGGGTGGTCATGGCCCCCACTTTCGGCACCGAGCGGCGCGGGGCTCCGGTCTTCACCTCCCTCAAATTGTCCAAGGAGAAAATCTACGATATCTCCCCCATCGAGACTCCTGACATCGTGGTGGTCCTCGACCATCTTATATTGACTGAGGTAGATGTGGCAGCCGGGTTGAAACCTGGGGGATTGGTCGTGCTCAATACCCCCAAGCCACTCTCGGCCCATGATTTTGGCGATGCTCACTTGGCGGTAGCCGATATCACTGCCCTCTCAGTAGAGGCCGGCCTGCCCCAAGGCCGCGTCAACTCCGGCATCATCGGCTCCCTGTGCAGGGCGTTCGATGTCGTCCCCCTCGACCTCGTACTCGCAGAGATCGAGGCGGAGTTCAAGACGAAGAAACCACAGGCAAATGCGCAGGCGGCCCGGCTGGCATATGAGCAGACCGCCATACGGGGCGGAGTAACAACTGCCGTGGGAACAGCCTGATGGGCACCCGAGGATACCGATACAAGACCTCGCACAGCCTGTCCGGTCCCGGGGACGGTGGCAAGACCGGCTCTTGGCGTGTGCAACGGCCGGTGATCGACCTCGAGCGGTGCACACCGGTCAGGCGGGGGGCCGAGGCCTGTTTCATCTGCTGGCTCTACTGCCCCGACAGCGTGATCACACGCACCATCCCCCCAACGATCGACTACGAGTACTGTAAGGGCTGCGGCATATGCGCTGAGGAGTGCCCCACCAAAGCCATCACTATGGTCGATGAAGCCTCCCGGCCCGGCGAAGGCGACGAGTTGCAGGCCTGCTCTACCGAAGGACCGAGACCATGCACGTGATCGAAGACGGCAACGTCGCCGCGGCAATGGGAGTCAGGCTGGCAGGAGCCCAGGTCATCGCAGCCTACCCGATCACCCCACAGACGCCGTTGACCGAGAAGCTCTCTGAATTCATCGAGTCGGGCGTGATGCAGGCTCAATACGTCCCAGTTGAGAGCGAGCACTCCGCCCTCGCTGCCTGCATCGCCGCAAGTTCGGCAGGGGCGCGCGCCTTCACAGCCACGAGCGCCAACGGCCTCTTGTACATGCACGAACAGATCCACTGGGCGGCCGGCGCACGACTCCCCATCGTCATGTGCGTTGTGAACCGAGCAGTGGGCGCTCCGTGGAACATCTGGAACGATCACCAAGACTCCATCTCCCAGCGCGACACCGGCTGGATCCAGATGTATGCCTGTGACCACCAACAGATCATCGATGGCGTGTTGAAGGCGTTCGCCCTAGCCGAGGCGGTCAGCATCCCGGTGATGCTTTGTTACGATGGATACCTACTCTCGCATACCTATATGCCGTTTGCGGTCCCCGAGGAAGAGAGGGTCGAGCGTTTCCTGCCGCCGTTTGAACCCTCATATGCCCTGGACCCGGCTAACCCGGCCAATCTCAACACCGTCACCCTTCCCGACGTGCGCGCGGACGTCTTGGGCGAGACGGCTCATGGGTACATGGAATTCCGTTACCTACTGCAGGAGGACCTGCGGGCGGCCCTCACTGTAGCGCAGGGGATCGAAGACAGGTTCAAAGAGGTATTTGGCCGAGGGGGCGACTCACTGCTAGAACCTTACCGTTGTGACGACGCCCGGCATATCGTGGTGGGGATGGGTTCACTTACTTACCAGTTGCGCGACGTAGTGGACGGGCTCCGCGATGAAGGACATGAGATCGGCGTCCTCGGGGTGCGACTCTATCGGCCCTTCCCTGACGAAGCCTTGGCCGCAGCCGTACGACACGCCGAAAGCGTGGTCGTCATCGAAAAGGCCGTTTCTTACGGCTACGAGGGGCCCCTATGCTCGGATCTCAGGGCGACCATACTGCAGCACTTGGGGCCCAACTCCGAGACCGGCGCTGCAACCGGACGGATACCCTCTATCAAAGGTTTCATCGCCGGTATCGGGGGGCGCGAAATCAGGACGGCCGACCTCACCGATACCCTGCGTGCCCACCTCGAGGGGGCCCCCATGGACGGTCCCGGTTGGATCGGGATCAAGCTTTAGAAGACCGGGAGCTCTGCCATGACCGTCAAAACCACCATCCTAACCCTACCCACGGAAGAACTCGTCCACCCGGGCAACCGAGCCTGCACGGGCTGTGGGC
This sequence comes from Thermoleophilia bacterium, assembly GCA_040768135.1. Lineage (GTDB taxonomy): Bacteria > Actinomycetota > Thermoleophilia > RBG-16-64-13 > RBG-16-64-13 > RBG-16-64-13. The sequence goes on from JAXGNF010000005.1 coordinate 4,058, forward strand.
TCAACATCGCATACCGCATCGGGCTCAAAGCTCTGGGTCCCGACACCATCCTCGTGGTGCCGCCCAGCTGTTTGACTGTTCTTCAGGGGCTCTTCCCCGTCGCCTCTACTAAGCTACCCTGCCTTAACGTCACCTTCGCCTCTACCGCGGCGGCGGCCACCGGCGTACTCGAGGCGCTCAAGGCCCAAGGCCGGGAGCACATCAAAGTCGTAGGCTGGGCCGGCGATGGCGGCACATCCGACATCGGTATCCAGGCACTGTCGGGAGCGGCCGAGCGCGGAGACGACTTCCTCTTCATGTGCTACGACAACGAGGGCTACATGAACACCGGAGTCCAACGCTCAGGCACCACGCCCAAAGGAGCGATCACCACCACTACGCCCCTCAGGGGCAAACAACAGCGTAAGAAGGACGTCCCGGCCATCATGGCCGCACACGGCATCGACTATGTGGCGACCGCTTCCGCGGCCTACCCTCTTGACCTTTACGACAAGATCAAAAAGGCCCTCTCGCAGCGAGGCACCAAGTACATCCACATCCACACCCCCTGTCCGCCGGGTTGGGGATTCGAGCCCCGGTACAGCGTGAAAATCGGCCGTTTGGCCGTGGAGACCGGCTACTACGACCTCTATGAAGTCGAACAGGGTGATTTCCGTCTTACCAGCGCATCACAGAGGCTCATCGACAAGCGGCGCCGTGCCCCGGTCCGCGACTATCTACAAACCCAAGCGCGATTCCGGCTACTGACGGACGAGCAGGTCGCCGAGATCCAAGAGCAGATCGAGGCCAAGTGGAGCGTATACTACCCGACGGCTGAATAGAACCGCAGAACTCCCCAAGCTCTCGTAGCTGCGCGGCCGAGAGGGAGCGGGGGCATCTCCGTGCAGCATTCGCGTACCCAAGTCCGCGAGGGGAGGAAAACTCGTCCGCTCCGCACGCTCAGGCCTCACCCGATTTCTCTTACCCTCTCGGCCACCCCGCAAGCGAGCAGTCAAGACACGTTCTACAGGGGCAAAAACGTCCGGTACCCTATTTCGCGCTTGACCTCAAAGTGCTACGCTTCTTTTCGGTGGGGGCGTTCGCCCAAGGCATCCGCAGCACGGGCCTGACTGACGGCGACCCACGTCAACAAAGGACCCGCGGGGACCTGTCGGACCTGCCGCGAGGAAGGACGCCACATGGCCACAGCTGAGAAACGCTCCCTGAAGGTCGACGTCGACGAACACGGCCTGAAGCAGCACGACCTTAGAGTCTCAACGGTCGTCTTCATGATCTTCTCCCTAGTCGCCGCAGGCGCATACGGCATCGAAGAGATGATCCCTGAGTCGGGTCCGGGCTTGACCCTCGTCATGCTCATGGTGCTTCCTTTCTTATGGGGATTGCCGTTCGGACTGGTGGCCTCAGAACTCGGCTCTGCCAGGCCTCAGGAGGGTGGATACTACAAGTGGGTACAGGAAGCACTGGGCGAGTTCTGGGGCTTTCAGGCCGGTTGGTGGAGGACAATATCCGTCTATATCGACAACACCCTCTACGTGATCCTCGCGGGTGGCTACCTTGCCTCCCAATGGAACCTGAGTTCTTACGAGCAGTTCGCCGTCAAAGCAGCCATGATCCTCATTTTCACGTACATCAACATTCGCGGCGTCAAGGATGTGGGCCTTATCACCACCATTCTCTCCGTCCTAGTCATCGCCGCGTTCGCCATTGTCGCCATCGCAGGCTTTCTCAACTGGAACTCCAACCCGTTCGTCCCCTTCACTTCGCACGGCGAGATTCTCGGAATAGCCGGGCTTTCTTTTGCCGAATGGGTGATGTTCATCGGCGCGGGTCTTTCCATCGGTATATGGATGTACTCAGGTTATGAATCTATGTCCACTGTTGCCGGAGAGCTCAAGAACCCACAGGTCATTCCCAAAGCCACCCTTCTCACCGTTCCCCTGATAATGGCCGTCTACATACTGCCGACCATGGCGGGCATCGCCTCGATAGGCTCTTGGGAGGAGTGGGGCACAACCGCTGAGAGCGTCGGATACGCAAGTGTTGTCACCACCTTCTGGGGAGCCGGATTCGGCATTTTCTTCATCATCATTGCCGTCCTGGCCCAGTGCTCGATCTACAACACGTACATAGCATCGGGATCGCGAGGGTTCTTCGCGTTGGCCGAAGACCACTTGGCACCGCCGGTCCTGGTCAAGGTCGACAAGAAGCACGGCGTACCATACATCGCGGTCCTATCCGTCGCCCTTGTCAACCTGATACTGTGCAACTTCGCTTTCACCACGGTAGTCATCGTGGATGTCTTTCTACTGATCTCGTCATACATCATGGTCTATATCTCGGCGATGATCCTTCGAAAGAGACTCCCAGGGAACGAGTACAAGTTCAAGATCCCAGGTGGATACCCCTTTCTCGCGCTACTCTGCATCGTGCCCATCATCATCGGGGTGATGTCGTTCTTCGTCAACGGCACGGATTACTTCATAGGCGGCCTTATCGGCATCCTTTCGGGACCGGTCATGTATGTTATCTGGAAGAGAAGATACGGAGGTCTGGCCAAGAAGGACCCGGAGCACCACCCGCTGAACCCGCGGACCCGTCTTGGTTTCGGCGATCTGAAGAGGATAGCAGGAGTCTTCTATGGATTCGCGGTCGTGGGTTTTGTGGCCGTTCCGTGGCTAAGGTGGTTCGAGGGGGATTGGGCAGCAGACTATTACGCTGAGACTTACGAGGGAACCTATCTCTCCGGGTTCTTGGGGAACTTCGACACGATGTTGACCACCATCCTTGTCATTGCGGGAATCTTCGTGGCGATAGCCATCGGCTGCACCATCGCCGCCATCAGGCTTGAACCGAAGAGGATCACGCTGCGGCCGCGCACGTGACCGTGTAGCCGCAGGGTCGCCGAGGGAGCGTGGGCGTTCACGCGAAGCGTTCGCGTACTCGCGCCAGCTGAGCGGGGGCACCCACGCCCCCTTGGCCACTAGGCAAGCGCCCGCAACAGATGTCCGTGCGCTAGATTACCTCCCGACATAACCAAAACTACCTTCTTGCCGGCAAGGCGTTCCTTGATCTTGAGCGACGCCCCTATGGCTGCCGCACCGGCCGTTTCGGCTAAGTTATGGGTAGTCTCCAGCGCCAGTCGGACGCTTCTTAGGATCTCGTCTTCGCTCAGCAACACTACGTCGCTGATGTGGTCTTTCATGATCATGTAGGGGAGCCTAAAGGGGCTGCGGGCGGCCAGACCGTCGGCCACTGTATCGGCCACCTCGATGACGACGCGCTCGCCCTTTTTCCACGACTCGTAAAACGCAGCCGCTCGTTCGGCCTGCACCCCGATGACCTCCACCTCAGGCTTCACCGCCCGGGTCACTTTGATTAGCGAGGCGCATCCAGAGCCTCCACCTATCGGACAGATGATGACGTCGACATCCGGAAGGTCCTCAAGTATCTCGAGGCCCATGGTGCCCAAACCGTTCAGGATCTCAGGCTCGTTGCCCTGCTCAACATAGTAGTAGCCGGCGCTGTCGACCAACTCGTCGCAATATGACTGGGCATCATAGAAATCCTGTCCCTGTACGATCAGTTCGGCCCCGAAGTTCTCCACAATACGGTTGATCTCAGGGTTGTTATGCTCGGGGACGACCACGGTACAGGGCACATTGAACCAACGCCCGGCCCAAGCCATGGCCAGACCGTGGTTGCCGCGGGTGGCGACCAATATCCCGGTTTCGAGTTCCTCGCCCGACATATGATGGAAGAAGTTGAGCGCACCCCGGATCTTGAAGGAGCCGGTGGGGTTGTGGTTCTCGTGTTTGACGTAGACCTCGCTCCCCACTAGGCGAGAGAGTTCCGAATAGTAGGTCAGATTGGTCCGGTTCAGGTAGCGGCCGATGACCGCCTTCGCTTTGATGACACCGACCAGGTTTACCTCAGCGCTGAGCAGGTCGTAGTCTCGTAACATTGACCCTCCACTTCACCGTGAGATTTATGGGCCTGCCGGTCCGATGCCCCACGCGTACACGCCCGGCCGTCGTCTTCCCAACCGTCATTACGCTTTCTAGAATGAATAACCCTCCGGTAGCGACTCCTCCTGCGTACCCGCCGGTACCCAGGAGAGGTCCAAGATCGTGTAGGTGGGATTGTGATACTTGAAGACCGGCACCACCCGCATACCGATCTCAGGTTCACCCACCAACAAATAGCTGAAAAGGATGGTCGACACGCCCTCAAACTCTATATTGATGAAGCGGATGGGCTTGTCGAGCATATTGAACGCGCCCGAGCGCTCGCACACCATGTAAGTGTGAATGGTAGCCGTTTGTTTTGCCAAGTCGGTCATGTCGACCACCTCGCACCGTGAGAGGCAGTCCGGGCAATAGATCCTGAACGGCTGGAATATGGATCCATTGGCCTCGCACGCGGGGTTCTCACACTTGGTAGCAAGCAGCCTGCCCTGCGAAAGTGACTCGAAGAACACCGCCTCGCCCCCATACGTGTGCACGTAAGTCATGTCTCGGGGCTTGGTCACGCCTACCAGTTTCCACTGATTGTCGGCGTCTCTGATCGGCATATGTTGCTCTAGACGGTGGAAATCGCCCCGGAACTTATACCGGCCACCCTTCACCTGGACCTGTCCGTATGAACTCATCGTCGGCCTTTCTCACGAGTCTTTCTTGAGTAGATGATCGGGGTCCATCAGAACGGTCGCCGTGACATGCGACCCCACGCCCGCGTGGCTAATGGACAATGCCCTCTTGGCCCCCTCGACCTGCAGGTCGGTCCAATCCTCAGGCTTCTTCCGGCCGAACTCCTCCCAGCGCTTCTCGTCACCGTGGATCTCGGCCCAACGTCCCCAAAGCTGAGTGGCGATCTCGAAGACCTGCATGATGCCGCTTGCCCCCACCGCGTGCATGCAACCAATCAGCCCTCCGGAGAGGTTGGAGGGCAGCCTGCCGGGTTTGCCGGTCAGCGGGTTTTTGTGATAGCAATCCCCCGATTCGACAAAGTCGCGACCGTATCCGTAAGGCCGGAGCCCGATATCCTCGTAGGTCTGCACGTCGCTGATGGTGAAGGCATCGTGCAACTCGACGACATCGAGGTCCTCCATCGGGTCAACGATCCCGGTCATGTGGTAGGCATAGTAGGCCGCCATTCTCGCGGCAAGAAATCCGGTGAAACCCGGATACCGCTCGCCGCCGGGGAATTCTTTGTCCATGTTTGCATACTGGTCGGGGGCCTCATTGGGGAGTAGGGGGATCTCCATATGCCTCCGGTCGGCCGGGCGGAGGGTGTGCGAACCGGCCGTCACCCAGATGCGAAGCGGCTTGTTCTTACTGTTCTTGGTCAGCTCCACCGCCGTGTCTTCGTCGCAGAGGATCGCGCAGGCCGCCCCCACGCTCATGAGGCAGCAATCGAGCGCTCGTAGCGGGTCGGCCACCATAGGCGAGACGAGGACGTCGTCCACGGTGATCTTCATGCCGCCGTGAGCGAAGGGGTTGAAGCGCGCATAGCCGTGGTGCTTAACCGAGATCTCGGCTAGTGTGCGCCGGAACGATGCCTCTGCCTTGCCGAACACCTGCCAATACTTCTGGGCCATGACGGCGTAGTAGCCCGTATATATCTGGCCCATGGGAGATTCCCAGTCGCGGTCGGCGGCAGAGGCGATAAGGAAGTTACCCTCATCGGTGGGAACCTCGTCCATGCGCTCCCACCCCATGGCCAGCACACAGTCGGAATATCCGGATGCGACCGCCTTGGCGGCCTCCCAGAGGGTCGAACCGCCGGTCGCTCCGCCTGATTTGATACCGATGTTGCCTAGAGGGTCTAGGCCCAAGCGGTCGTGGATCACTGCCTCGCCGAGGAGTTGATCACCGAAGTGGTCGGCGAAGTGCCCATAATAGCAACTGTGGATGTATCGCTTGAGTTCTGCCGGGGTCATGTCAAGCAGGCCGGCGGCCATAGTCAGGGCGTCGATACATAGCTCTTCGGTCCGCTTTTCTGGAATCGCGCGGGCATACTTGGATTGCCCCGCAGTCACCAGATAGACGGGCCGCAGATACTTGGGCGTCCTGAGTTGCTGCTCACTGAATCTGATCATCTGTCCTCTCTTGCGCCGGGACCAAATCAAACAGGCGTTTCGTACCCACCGGACCATGGACCGGTAGTAGGCGTCCTATGATAGTCCGTGAAGCGTTCTTCGTATAGATGGCGGGGCTTGTCCCCTTCAAGGCTGCCATCGGTCCTAAGGTGCCCGACCTGAGCGACCGGGCCTGCCGGCCATCATTTCCACGAACGTCTCGAGATTCGCCTTGTATCGCTCATCGTCGTAGCTGCGTGGATCGAAGTTGTCCCACTCGAACGTCAGTGCCGGTATGCCCAGCTCCTGCATCACCGCGTCTTTGATGATCAGGGCGTCGCCGGCCACATAGCGGCACCCTACGTGGTAGTGATTAAGGACGCCGTCTAGCCCCATCCGCCTGCACGCGTCAAGGATGAGGGCGATACGGCCGCCGAGGATCTGTTGCGCCGCCGAGTGCATGTGCTGCCCGATGACATCGTATGGATCATCGGGATCGATCAGGCCGGCTCCGCCGATACGCTCACTCGATGAAAGCTCGAAGTCAGAGGCCACTATGGCTATTCCCATTTGGGTGGCGAGATGTTCCCACCGGGGATCGGAGTGATGACACGGAAGAATGCCCAACACCCGAGGCGCCCCTCTCGGGGTCGCACCCACGCCCTGTTCGGTCCGTCGGCGTAGATCGTCTACGAGTGTGTCTAGGGCGGTGGTAATGGCCGCCATCTCAGCCGTCCGACAGGGAATGTCGTCGAGCGCAAAGAGCAGGTGCAGATGGGTAGAACTCAGGGGCACGGGGTCGCTCTTGCGCAACAATTCCTGCACCCGGCTCCTGGCTTCGAAGTAGGGCTTCCGTGCCTCCAGGACCTCCCAGATCATCTCGTCGGTGATCACCACGCCAAAGTGATCTCCAACGCGCTCGCTCAGCCTTCGCAGGCTCTTCGCGTAGAAGCCGGTGGCCCGTCTTGCACTAGGGTACTCCCCGAGTTCTCTGTCCTGCCAGCAGTCGACGAAGTAGGCGGGTATCCCGTACCACTCCTCGAGAAGTCCGACGGTTTTGGCGCTTGTCTCGCAGAGAAAACCGCTGGTAACCGCCAGGTCGGGCTTAGGCAGGATATCGAGGGCCAGCAGGCCAACAGCGCACTTCACATTGCCGCAATGTCCGACACCTCCCGCACGGAGCCACAGCTTCTCAGCAGCCTCCAGGATGGGGGCGGCTTTGCCGAAGACCGAGCCCAACACCACCAGAAATGTGTAGTTCGGATCGATCCAAGCAAGGTGTTCGTAGTTCGTCCTCAAGGCCGAGCCCAGCACCTGGCAGCCCGGGGCCATGAACGAGAACACCACCTTGGTGTCGCCACCACCCCTCAAGAGCACCGTGTTGGTGAAATCCCGCAGGATCACCCCCAGCATCTTTCGCACACCGGCCAATTCGACGTCAAAGAAGGTTCTGATGCGGGTTTTGCCGCGGGCAAGATCTCCTCCGGTCAGACCAACCATCGACAGGGCCCGTTGGACGCGGGCGGCCTCGCTTTCGAGTTCGTGCGGTTCATACCCACACAGCGTCAAGAACTCATGCATAGGCCGGTCCTCCCTTCACAATCTCGAGAAACGCCTCGATCCTCGTGAAGACCGGTCCGGAGCGCACGTCGTCGTAGTTGGACTCGATGATCAGCATGGGAATCCCCATCTCGCGCAGCCGGTGCTCAAAGAAGAATGCATCCTGATCATAGAACTCACAGCAAAGGAGCTCGTACCAGATCACTCCTGATACCTTGAAGTCACGGATCAGCTTCGACACGACTTCGAACCGAGGGCCCGCAGACGATCTCATGAAAGCCGCCGGAGTCCTATTGACGAGCCGAGTGCGGGCTAAGATCTCGAGGGTATCTTCATGGGCTCGGCACTCGCCCACCTCCCCCCAGTAATCCCGCAGGCCCTCAAAGACGTCCTCGATGACGACGTTCGCTCCGGCACCTTCGACTACTTCTACGACGGCGTGGTCGCCTACGGCGATGTTCGGTCCGATCAGCATCACCCTGGGTGCGCCGATCGGCCGATTGACCTGTGCACCGGTTGGTGCGTGGGCCGCTGCGCCGGTTGGTATGTTGGCCGACAGAGCCTCTGGTCTGCTGCTCGGTACGTCGGTTCGAGCGGGTGGTATGGCTGCCCGGCGTTCATGCAGGAACGCCTCGAGCACGGCGCCCACCTCCACCGGATCCCCGTACAACGAAGCATGGTTGAGCAAGACAAACTCAAGCCCGCTGAGGGCCGGTGGATCAGTCCGACGCAAAAGGCTGATCTCCCGCAACGCCCGCCGCAGCCGATCGTACACCCCTATCGCTTGGGCGAGGGAAGTCTCCGTGATGGGCACACCGGTGAGGCGCTCCAGTCTCGCCTTGAGATCCGACAGGCGGTTACGGTAGAAGGTCAGCCCAAGAGGCTCCTCGGGGTCATACGGCACTCCAAGTTTGAAAACCTCGCCGGGTTCGCGATATCCCCACAGATCGCCTACCTTCCGCAGGTGTTGGCAGGTAGACGGGACCACCACCATATCAACGGCTGCATAGGCCGGGTCGTCTTTCAGAAGCATCTCTCCCACCTGCGCCCGTGCGAAAGGACAAAGGGCCGGAGGGAACACCGACAGCGCATGGTCGGCGACTCGGGCGCTGCCCCCGTTTGCCAAACAAACCGGAAGAGCTCCAGACGCGTAGATCAATTCCTCGGGCACATAAGGCCCCGGCAGATACCCGACGATTTTGCGACCTTCATCTACGGCGCGCTCGATGGCCGTCGTCCGTACGGCGGATACCGCATATGGCCCGTCAGCGATCATTCAGCGTGCCTCTTTCTATCTGAGTATGAAAGCGATCGATAATCCGAATCACAACGAGGGCGGTGGTTCTCCCCGGCCCGGAACGATGCACACGAATTCGAACGGCTCCACCCCGGCGTTCTTGAAGTTGTGCATCTCATTAGGAGCAACATACACATAGTCACCCCTGCTCACCGGCGTCTCGGTCCCGTCGGGCGCGACTGCCAATCCCCGCCCGGCCTCGACCTTCACCAAGTGGGGAAACTCGTGGGAATGCCAAGGGGTAGCCCCGCCCTCGACCACGCTGAAGTAACGAAGGACGATCTCGTCCGAGCCATCCCCCGGCCCTATCACGATCTGTTTTGTCACACCCGGGTATCCGGAAGGCGCCGGGGATACATCGTCACGCCTCTTGATCTTCATAGCCGTTCTCCTAACCTCAACGTGGATCCACCTAACCATCAAGCTCTACCTGACGGTCTAGAACTACCGATGGCCTGTGCTTGGTGACGGATCCAGGCCTACCGGACGTCTAGATCCACCGGCGGCCCAGACCCACCGGCGGTCTGGCTTCACCGACGGTCTGGCTTCACCGACGGTCCAAACCTACCTAGCAGCCGGCTTCGTGGTGCCCTATCAATGCTACCTCAAGGCACAAGCCGCCCACCATCCTCTTGCTGCCGGGCTCGGTCACACTCCAGATGGTGACTCGGACCCTCTACTTCCGTAGCGTGGCTACCAACCTCTGTGGCGCGAGAAGCAGATCCAAGGCCTGTGAGATGTTCGCAACCACGACATCCGCGGCAAACAGTGCGGCGACGGAAGCTCCCTCTGGACCCATGACACAGACTCCGATGGCGCTCTCCCGTAGCATGAGCACGTCATTGGCTCCGTTACCGACCGCAATACAGCGTTCAACGCCCAGACGACGTACGTGCTCGGCTTTCTGTTCGGCTTCATCGCCCGGCTGCACGACAACGATCTCAAGGCCCAGTCTATCCCCCAGGCGCGCAGCCTCACCGTACGCATCGGCCGTAAGCACGACTAGGTGAGTCGTCACCCTCAACTCAACAACTCGTCTCAACACGCCGTCGACGAGTTCTCCGTCGACCGCTAGGGTGCCGTTCAGATCGAACACGACATGCTGGATGTCGTAGGTGCCCCGTCCGGGTATGGACAGCTTCATTCGAAGGCCCTTGTAGCCACGAGTTTTGTCTGCTTCCGCCACATGGGAAGAGCTCTCAACAGCTTTCTGACTCTACCATGCCGACTCCGTCCACGGAGCCGGTCCGCAAGACTTGCAGAGAGCGTATATGTGTAGTTATAATAGATGCAGTTTCCACCTAGCTAACAACACACTCTAGCGGGATCGGAATGTCCCCCGGCAAAACGGAGTGAGAAAGTGAGGCACGCCATGCCACGAGGAGACGGAACGGGACCCAGAGGTATGGGTCCGATGACGGGCCGCGCAGCTGGATACTGTGCGGGTTATGATGCCCCCGGCTACGCCACGACCGGCATAGGATGGGGGGCAAGAATGGGTCGAGGCTTCGGGGTTGGTCGAGGATACTGGGGCGGCGGAAGCGGATACTGGGGCGGCGGAGGCCGCGGATGGCGCAATATGTACTACGCCACTGGAGTACCCGGTTGGGCCAGATACGGCCGATGGGGCGTACCACCCGCATATCCAGGTCCCTACGATGAGCCCGACCCAGACATCCAGAAGGCGGCTCTGAAGAGCCAGGCGGATGCCCTACAGGCGCAACTGGACCTGGTCATGAAGCGGCTGTCGGATCTCGAAAAAGACCAAGAGTAATCCACCTATCATCGATTCGGACGCGGCCGCGCCCGCCACACTGGGGGGCGCGGCCGTATAATCTGGGGGAAATCACGAGAGAGAAAATCACGATACGACCCGATCATACTGAGAGACTCTGCATGAACGGAAGCGAAACAGGTGGGCCCAGACGGCGCCGGAGAGGTCGAGGACCCGGGAGAGCAGCCCCTCCCTACATCGACACGCCTCCGCCGCCGGTAGGGAGTCCTTGTCGTGGCCCAGAAGACCATCTCAGCAACGTAGGTCCTGCAGGAACTCGCCTGAGCGAGTACAAACGCTCACTGATCGAGACTGCCGTGCTCACCACCCTGCTGCAGGAGAACAGTCACGGTTATGCCCTCATCGAGCGCGTTCAACAACTGGTCGGCACCCAGATATACGTTGACCCAGGGAGTGTCTACCGGGTTCTCCGGATGCTGGAGGAAGCGGGCATGGTCAGCTCCACCTGGGAGGCTGGGGCGGCAGGTCCGCAAAGACGCACCTACGCCGTCGAGCCCCCCGGTCGCGACCTGCTGGATTCTTGGGCCGACGCCCTAGAGACGAACGGCAATGCCCTCCTTAAGCTATCGCGATTGGCTCGGGAACAACTCGAGTAGACCCCGACCGCGCAAACGTCTCCGGCCGAAGCGAGCAAATGAGATAGCACATGAGTACGGACGTCACGATCATAGTAGATAACAAGGCCGATGACGGGCTGGCAGGGGAACACGGATTCTCCCTATGGATAGAGACCCAGGGCAAACGGATCCTGTTCGATACCGGACAGGGACCCGCGCTGGAGACGAACGTTCAGACGCTCGGCCTTGACCTGTCTACAACCGACGAGCTGGTACTGAGCCACGGCCATTACGACCACACTGGTGGAGTCCCTCAAGTCATCACGCAGAGTTCCGGCCTGCATATATATTGCCACCCAGAAGTCGTCCGTCCTCGTTACACGATACGTGACGGCAAGGTGCGCTCTATCGGGATGCCGCAGGCGGCCCGCGAAGCCTTGGCCCTCGTCCCACCCAGACAAGTCCACTGGGTCCAGAAACCTGTAAGGCTGGGCAATACGGTTGGCTTAACCGGTCCCATACCGCGGCTGAGCGGCTACGAAGACACCGGCGGGGCTTTCTACCTGGACCCGGAAGGTACGAAGCCCGATCTCATCGAAGACGACATGGCCCTGTGGGTGGAAACCGACCAGGGGCTGGTCGTTTGCCTCGGATGCGCCCATGCCGGCCTCATCAACACCTTGAACTACATCCGCAAACTGACCGGGGAGAAACGGATCCGCGCCGTACTCGGTGGATTTCACTTACTGAACGCAGACCGGGAGCGTCTGGACAGGACCGTCCTTGCCCTACGGCAATCGGCGCCGGACATGTTGATTCCTTGCCACTGCACCGGCGATGCGGCCTTCGCCCTACTTCACGAGGCGCTGGGAGAATCGGTGACACCCGGCCGGGCCGGTGCAGTCTATCAATTCTAAGAAGAGACACAGGCCAGACGATCGGACAACGATGTCGCACCCTGGGCGTCGCTCCGGGGTGACCGGGTCAGAAGGTGACCGTGGCTCCCACCCCGGTCTCGATGAACCCTTCTCCGAAGGCCGCCCGCATCTGAGCGGTGGCAGCCTCTCCCGTACAGTGAGCGGGCCCGCAGCGCTCAACCCCGAGGTCCTTCAACGCCCGGATGATCTGGTCCACCCGGCCGGCAGAGTGTGACAGGAGGTGAAAGCCCCCTATGACCGCGTAGACCGGCCCGTCTACCACATCGGCGGCCGCGGTCGCCATCTCCACCACTCCGGGGTGGGCACATCCTGTGACAAGCACGTGACCCCGCGGGGTGTCAACCAGCAGAGCCGACTCTGCCGGACTCCCCAACGGCCCGATGATTCTTAGACCTTGGCCGATCACGACCGAGGCCTCCACTGCTCGCAGATGAGCTCCGGCAGCTTGAGCCCGCTTGATGACACCCGCGGAAAGAGACACCGGGTGGTACACCGCGACCGCGGGACTGCGAGTGACGACGTGTAGAAGCCCGCCGGTGTGGTCACTATGCGCATGGGAAAGGACCACCATATCGATGTCGTCCGACCGGATGCCGAGGGCCTGCATGTTCGACAACAGGATCTCGCCGTCCTTGCCCGTGTCGAAGAGGACGGTCTTCTCCCGACCGCTCACCAAGCAGGCGAAGCCCCAATCGGAACGAGTGCCGACTCGCGACACCCAGTTGTCGTACAGGATGGTTATCGTGACCGGTGGGTGGGGATCGGTAGGTGTCGTTACCGAGGCTGCGACTGCGGTTGTCGCTGCGGGGCCGGTCACTCCCGTCACAGATCCGACGGAAGTCGAAGATTCCACCGTCACCGGCGGTAATGCTTCCGTTGTAGCCGGCGAGGTTGATGAAGACGCCCCGACTGATGAAGACGCCCCGACTGATGAAGACGCCCCGACTGATGAAGCCGCCCCGACTGATGAAGCCGCTGCCGCCGAAGAGGCTCCCGAGTCAGCGTCGGCT
>JAXGNF010000005.1:17390-58556 GCA_040768135.1 Thermoleophilia bacterium
CGCCCCGACTGATGAAGCCGCTGCCGCCGAAGAGGCTCCCGAGTCAGCGTCGGCTGTGGAGGCCAACGTATCTATCGCGGCCTGGGGTGCTGGTGCCACGTTGTCTTCGGAGGGTGAGGCTTGCCCACAGGCCGTAACCGTCACAGCCGACGCCACTACGATAAGCAGGGTCCACAGAACCTTCTCCCCCGCCCTAAGGCGGAAGCGAGCAGGTCCACGCTTCCCCCCTGTCGGATCATCTTGCGAACGCAAGTACGGGCCGGTGACCATGGAGAGACCCTTCACTCCCATATCCCGTTGACCAAAGCCGCGCTCAGAAGCGAACGACCTGAAACTCTATTCGACAACAGAGAATCCCACATCTTTGATGCCCCGAAGCACTGTCCCTAATCTTCTACAACCCGATGATCGCCCAAACGGCGCCCCAGCAGAAATGCCGGCGGGAGACCGAGGATGGCGAAGAAGGCTGCAGTCAAGAACGGCCACCGGTACGACCTGCCCATCTCGTCCCGAGCCACAGCGGTAAGTCCGACACGTAGCGACTCAATCGTGTTGGGGTCGGCCGCCCCCGCCAGCGCCTCCGAGAGGCCGGCCGTGGGATCGAAGAAGCTGCCCGCGGCCGCCGCCGCAGCCCCTTCCCTCATAGCGTTGTTTTCCACTACCCGCACGGCCTCTTCTCTGATGATGGGAGACAACTGTGCTTGGCCGGCCACGTACTCGGTAGCCTTGGTCACTGCGGCCTCCGTCCCCGCAAACGCAGCATGGCCATATATGGCAAGCAGGAGGGCCACTCCGAAGATATTGCCAAACTGTCGGGCGGTACTTATCATGCCCGAGCCGACGCCGCTGGAACGAAGCGGGAGCGAGGTTAGGCCCGCCGCCGTCAGTGCAGGCATATGAACGCTCATGGCGATCCCCACGAAGACCTGTCGCCAGGCAACGTCGACGAAGCTGGAATCCGCCCGCAGTTGCGAGAACAGTACGAAGGAAATGGCGAAGAACACAGTCCCCGCGGCACCGAGGTAACGAGGGCCGACGCGGTCGACAAGGCGCCCGGCGAACGGAGAAAGGATCATGGAGACGATGGCAGCAGGGGTCATGGCAATAGCCGCCTGCCACTCTGAATACCCGAGCACGTTGATCATGTAAAGGACGATGAGAAGCGTGGCTCCGGCCATGCCGATGCCACCGACCACACCCATCGAATTTGCGGCCGAGAACGGGCGGATTCTGAACAGGCTTAGATCAAGCATGGGACTACGGGCTCGGTTCTGCCAGAAGAGAAACAGCCCCAGCGAGACTACCGCGCCCGATAGAAGACCGAGCACAGGAACCGAACCCCATCCCCACGCGTTACTCTGGATTATCCCGAGAGTAAGACAGAAGAGGGCCAAGGCCGACAGTCCGATCCCCCCGAAGTCGAGGGAAGAATCGGCGGTATCACGCTTCATCTCAGGCACGAACAGATAGGCCATGACCACCGCCGTGATCCCCACCGGCACATTAAGAAAGAAGATCCAGTGCCAGGAGACATACTCGATGAGTACTCCCCCCACCGGAGGACCGATGACGGCGGCCACGTTCCCGAACGCACCCCAGAGTCCCGTCGCGAGTCCGTGCTGGTGTCGGGGAAACACAGCGAGAAGGATTATCAGAGAGATGGGCACGACCCCTGCAGAACCCATCGCTTGTACCACCCGGAAGGCTATCAGTTGGTTCACACTCCCTGCGAGACCACAGGCTAGGGAGGCTACCGTGAAGATCGAGAGTGCAGTGACAAATACACGTTTCTGCCCATACCGGTCGGCCAGCCGACCGAAAGAGAGCAGGAGTACAGCCAAGGTGATACTGAAGGCGTTCACCACCCAGGAGACTTGGCTGACGGTCGTGTCGAACTCGCGGACCAGGGCAGGGAAGGCGATGTTGACCAAGGTAGCATTGAGGATCCCCAACACCAACCCTAAGGAGACGGTGACCAAAATGAGCCACTTGCGGGGATGCCCTGCGTCCAGCGAACCGGCCTCGCCGAGAGGCACGCCTCGCCTCGGCGGGCCGCTCAATGGACCCGCCCCGTACTATGCGTCATGTCAGTTGTCGTCATCTAAAGCTCATACCCGCTCCGGGTCAGGGCGGCTGCGTGCCGTTTTTGCCGTGCTTCGCGCCGACGGATTGTCCGCTCGTCTTCTTTGAACACCCCTTCTTTCGGTCGCCACCGGTCGATCGACAGGGTCTGCGTGCACCACATGTCGGTGGTGAACCACAGGGCTTGGGTCTCCCCACCAACAACCACTACGTTGATGGCTTCTGGATCGCCGTATGGAGCGATCAGTTCATCCTTGGGCAGCTTCAACCAGGTAGCAAACGGCTCCACCCCCATACGAGCGTTGGGTTCGACCAAGGAATAGACCACATCGGATGCCCAGAACTGCCCGGCCGGCATCTTGAACTGCTCCGACAAGTATTTTGCAAGCTGTTGCGGATGCTCAAACCCCTGCTCCCGCAAATGCTTGGCCACCAATGGGTCCATCACCAAGGTCAGTGCTCCCCGCAGGCAAGGGAAGGCCTGCATCATGATGAGCATCTCTTCTTGGGCGGGCCGGACACATCCCGCGGCACCCATACTGTTGATGGCGCTCCACCCTTGGAAGATGCTGACCGTACTTTCCTCGCGTTTGAAGCCTTTGCGCACATGGAATGGCTCCCACACGCTCCGTTCTTCGTTCTCGGCAAAAGTCATGTTGTTGTAATTAAGATTACTGCCGGTGGAGCCCATGAAGGTCTCGCCCGGCCGAGCATCGCCTAGATTGAGACTCATCAGAGTCCAGGCCCGTCCGATGACCGTGTTGGCATGGTTGAAGGGGCCAAGAGCGCCCAGACCCGCGTTCATGCCGATCTCGTTTCGGATGGGACCGTTCACCACCGCCATACGGGCGAACGAGGTGGTGGAACTCGGCATTGAAGCCTCCCCACTGGCCGCCAAAGCCAAGATGACCGGCAGATGTTCAGGGCCGGCTCCGGCCATGACCGCGTTCACGGCCACTTTCTCCACCGTATACTCGAGCTTCTCCTCATGGACGGTGACCGTCATGCGGCCGACAATCTCATCAGGGTCGGCCGCGGTGCCCATGAGCATGTGCGCCACCCGTTCCTCCGTCGGCAGTACGATAGGAGCTCCGTCAGTCCAGCCGTTCTCCAGGAACAGCCGGTGCAGGCTCTCTTCACCATCGGGTTTGAGCAGGCGCGGCCGCGGAGCGCCGCGAGTCGGCCGGGGATTTCTCTCGTCTTCGGTGAGCGGCCGGGTGAGGGCCCCGACGATCTCCTGCATCAGAGGCTTGCCGGTGACCGGGTCGTTCCCCTCCACATACTTGCGAAGCACCTCCCGCGGACGACCGACCAGCGGATAAGGGACATAGCTGAAACGTAGGTTCATGCCATGGTTTTGAGCGTCCAAAGCTAAATACTCGGCGAAACGGGCGCTCGATAGCGGCGCAGTGGGGACGCCGTATTTTGACTCAAGCTCTCTACAGTGGGCGGCGATACTCGTCGCACAGCCGTCTCAGCCACCCACCCCGAAGATGACCGCGTGGGCATTGGCTTTGGCGTCGACCCACATCTGCGGCTCGTCCACGAACATGATCCCGCTCTTATGCTTGAGCACAGTCTTGACGCTGGGCATATTCCGAGCGAACCAAGCGACCGTTTCCTCAAGGAATTCCCATCCGCCTCCGAACCCAACGTCGATCAGATGGATGGTTTTCCCGTCAAGCGTGTCCAACCGGGGCGCGAGCGGTTTCGGCTCCACCACGTTGGTGGGCTGGCCCCTCGGGTCCAAAACGGTCACAAGATTACCGGAAGAACGCGTTGCCATGTATTCACCTCCATAGTAAGCGACCTGCGTGCACAGAGTCAGAGCCTTAACCGTACCACGTGCGGTAGGCCACACCGGAACACAGTCTGATTCGATTATGATCGATCCCAAGCCCGGTTGACCGTCCAAGCAACCCACTGCCAATAGGCCTAGACCGTCCAAGCAGCCGAGGGTACACTCGTTCCGTCACCGACTGTAGGACAGGCCGGTATTCGCAAGGATGTCTGGCGCCGACAGGAAGCGCCGGGCGGAGAGGAGTTGCTTGAATGCCCACCAACCTCTCGATAAAGAACGTGCCCGACGACGTCGTCCGCGGTCTTCGCAACCGCGCCGCCGCCAACCAACGCACACTCCAACAAGAACTGCTCGACATACTCAGGCAGGCGTCTAAGGGCCAGAGTGAAGTGACCATAGATGTCCTCTTGGAACGGGCCCAGCAGGCAAAGCCGGCTCTCGACGAGACTGCTTCCAAAGTGCTCGCTGCCCAGGATGCTGAGCATGAGCGCATAGCACAGCGTTTCGAGGACCTATTGGGCCAGGCCGATAGCGCCGATCGCAACCCAGAGCCGGGTCGCTGACGCCGGTTGCGACGCCGAACCGGGCCGCCGGCGCCGGTTACAGCGCACATCCCGACTGCCGGTACCCCGGCGGTCGCGCTCGGCTCGGCGAGGCGACCGCCGAAGTCGGCCCGCAGGTCTAGACGTCGCTGGCCCCCGATCGGGCGTTTCTACTCCAGCACCTGCTTCAGGGTCTCCTTGAGAGGCGTGGTCGGTCTCCCCAACAACGCGGGTAGATCGCCGGTTGTGTCGGCAAGATCTCCATCGGCAATGTTTGCGTCGAGTGCAGCCACGAATCCCGCCGTACCTTCGTCTGCACCGGCTGCGACCATAGCGGCGGAGAGTTCCGCAGGCTCCACCGCCTTGTATGCGCAAGGCCGGCCCGTGAGTTCAGCGATCGTCGCCGCAAGCTCGTGGTAATCCCAGGCATGATCGCCACCCAGTTCATACACCCGGCCTTCATGGCCCTCGCCCGTGAGGACAACCGCGGCCGCCTCCGCGAAGTCGGCGCGGGGTGCGCTGGCCACTCGGCCCGCTCCCGCCGCTGCGACCAACTCGCCCGTCTCGGCAGCCTTACGGGCTGATTGCGCATAGTTCTCCGTGTACCAGTTGTTCCGAAGAACGGTGTACGGCAGCCCCGAAGTCTCCAGGTACTCCTCCGTCGCCTTGTGTTCGGGGGCGAGGACCAAGTTCGAGGTAGTAGCTTTGGGGGCGCTCGTATAGATCAGCTGCTTGACTCCGGCGGCCTTGGCTGCATCGATGACGTTCTTGTGCTGCTGAAAACGACGCCCCACCTCACTGGAAGAGATCAAAAGCAACCTATCGAGTCCCGCAACCGCGATGTCAAGCGCCTGACGATCGTCGTAGGCCGCCGCCCGGATCTCAATGCCGGCCTCGGCCATATCGGCCACCTTGGCGGGGTCGCGGACGATGGCGACTACGTCCTGCGCCGGACACCGACCAAGCAGACTCTCGATCACCAGACGGCCCAACTTACCGCTTGCTCCGGTCACTCCTATCTTCACCTGACGCACCTCCCTCTTTCAGAAAACGATCCAGGGACCCACTCTGACGCCTCTCTCAAGCCTGTTCAGCGACTTCAGCGGCTCCACTTTCTGCTGCGGTACCGTGTCCGACGATGCGGTCCTTCAACGCGGCCTCTTTGTCGCGGATCGTCTCCCACCCGGCATTGACGGCTTCGGTGGTGCGGACCTTCACACCCTCAGCGGCCGCTGCGGCCCGCTGTTTGACGTCATCCGCCGCAGTGGAGGCCCGGGACTTGACGTCGTCAACCGCGGTCGCGGCCCGCTGTTTGACGTCCCCGGCGGTTTCCGCAGCCCGATGCCTCACGTCCGCCGCCAACCTCTGTGCTTCAGCCGGGATATCTGGGATCGACGCGGGGATACTCTTGCCCGTTTCCTTGGAAGCCCGCCACGCAAGAGCGAACACGATGGCCAGCAGGCCGCCTATGAATGCGGCCAGCACAGCACGCCAAAAACTCATTATCACGCCTCCTTCCGCTCACTTAAGGTTTGTAAGGGTACGATCCCTCACTTTCTACCCAGGATACCGCCAGGGAAACAATCTACCACTGCGGCAGGCATGACCTGCGGCCTCCTGGGGAAGAACGAAAAACGTGGATCGATCGGTCGCATTGAGATGGTCCTGCCCGAAGCAAGTTCTGAACGAAAGGGGAAATCGCGTGGACACTGTCCTAGTGGGAGTCGATGGCTCCGAAGCCTCAGGGGTAGCGTTGGAGTTCGCAGTCGAAGAAGCGGTCCGTCGCAAGGGCGTGTTGCGAGTGGTGTCAGCATGGGAGTTCTCCGCGGTACCGCAGCCGGAGATGGCCATAGTTCCCGAGGTGGTCGAGGCGTACCAAGAACAGGCGGAGACATTGGTGACCGAAGCGATTGCGAGAGCCAAAGAGCTTGCTCCTGACATAACCTGCGAGGGGGCCGCCATCGGGGGCTACGCAGGGGAAGTGCTGGTGCAAGAAGGACAGACGGCAGCCGTCCTCGTCGTGGGAAGGAGAGGACACGGAGGCATCGCCGGGCTGCTGATGGGCTCCGTGAGTAGGCATGTCGCCGACCACGCTCCCTGCCCCGTAACGATCGTCCCGCCCCTCACCAATATATAATCCGGCCAACGAGGCCGCGCGACTGTGCTGCGCCGACACGTCGGCGCGGCACAGTCGCCTGCCCGGCACCGCCGGGATCGCAGAGGATCGCAGGCGCCGCCCGCCGGCGATCAGCGGCAGCGCGCTTCCTCAGACACGATCGGATCGATCCAAGGACCGTCGAATCCGACTAGTCTCTCAGCCTCCGCGGGACCCCAGCTACCAGGGTCATACAGATGGAGGGCGGCCGCACCATCCAACGCCGGCCCGACGATGCGCCATGATTCCTCTACCCCATCCTGCCGGGCGAACAGCTCGTGGTTACCCTGGATGGCGTCGGAGAACAGCCGCTGGTACGGGGAGCGGCCGTTACCCGGACACGAGGTCAAAGCCAACTCCACGTCCTCGCCGACCATCTGTTCTCCGGGCACCTTGATCCGCAGGCCCATGCCGATGGCAATACTCGGGTTGATCCGCATACGCACGTGGCTCGAGTTCGATGGGACCGCCTCTTCGAACGTCTCCCGTGGGGGTCGTTTGAACAGGACGAAGATCTCAGTGGCGGTGGCCGCCAGTTCTTTGCCGGTGCGGATGTAGATAGGTACGCCGGCCCATCGCCAGCTATCTATGAAGAGCTTGAGGGCAACATAGGTCTCGACTCTCGAATCCGAGGCAACCCCGCGCGCCGACCGGTAACCCCGATATTGGCCTTTCACCACCTGGTCGGGTCGTAGGGGCGAGATGGCCTTCAGCACCCTTACCTTCTCGTCACGATACGCATCTGGGCTGTTCCCTACCGGGGGATCCATGGTGACGATGGCCAATACCTGCAGAAGATGGTTCTGGACAACATCCCGGATGGCACCCGCTTCTTCATAGAACGCCCCCCGATTCTTGACCCCAAAGTCCTCCGCCATGGTGATCTGGATGCTGCGGACATGATCCCGGTTCCAGATAGGTTCGAGGAGCGGATTGGCAAATCGGGTGTAGGTCAGGTTTTGGACCGCCTCTTTCGCCAAAAAGTGATCGATGCGGAATATTGCCTCATCGGGGAAGTATCTGAGAAGCGTATTGTTAAGATCTCGCGCTGAAGCAAGATCGCGACCGAAGGGCTTCTCTACCACCACCCTAGCGCCTTCGGACCAACCCGAAGCGGCCAAAGCTCCGGTGACGACCGGAAACACACTAGGAGGGACCGCCATGTAGAAGAGGGGGTGGTGCACTTCTCCCACAACTGCCCGTATCCGAGCGTAGGTCTCGGGAGCGCCGTAATCGCCCGATACGTATTGGAGCAGCCCCGCAAGTTCTTCGAAGGCCTGGGGCTCGAAGATCCCCTTCTCTTCAAGACTCTCTCGGGCCCGAGCCCGCAACTGATCAGAGGTCCAGGCCGACCGGGCCACACCCACAATCGGCAGGCGGTATCCCCCCTCCCGGACCAATCCTTGCAGCGCGCCGAATATCTCTTTGTAAACGAGATCGCCGGTGGCACCAAAAAAAACGAGCGCGTCAGAATGAGGGATCTCCATCTGCGCTTATCCTTTCTACCTGTCGGTCTTCACGGAGTCCGTCACGGCTTTGGTCGAGAACGGGGACAGTACCATGCGCCGTTCGCAAAAGAGCCCGTGAGAAGTGAGGCAGAATCATCATCCAGATGCCAATGCAGGTCGCCGCTGATCGGTCGGATCGACTGCGCGGGAAGACGGAAGGGATCAACCGGACCTTCGAGGACCTCCCGCGCGATGGCCGCCTTGGCCTTACCTCCAACTACGAAGGCTACAGTCGCTGCTTGGTTGATGAACTGCGCGGTTAGGGTGACTCGCCAGAAGCCGGTATTCTGCTCAACCCCGACACTTCCAGGGGTCGTTTGGCCCCCTCCGGTGAAGGCGGCACTCGTCCAAAGCCGCTCTTCCCTCAGACCCTCCGACCCCGGGAAAAGCGAAGCCGTGTGTCCGTCGAGACCAAGACCCAGGAGCACCAAGTCGAGGGCAAAGCGGCGCCGCACCCCCCCAGCCGCGATGTCTCCCAGCGGCTCCAGCGGCGTTTCCGGAAACAGACCCCGCAGCAGTCGCTCATAATCATCCGCCGCCGACCCAGCCCGCTCTTCCGGGGAGCCGGCGTCCACACCCTTAGCACCACCTCCGGTCCTGCTCTCGTCCCCACTCCCGTGCCCCGTGGTTCCGCACCGTATCGGGTGGATGTTTTCCTGGGGGATCGGCACGTGATCGAGCAGCGCCTCGCGGGCCATACGCTCGTTGCTGCGGGCATCGCGAGGATCCACGCAGCGTTCGTCTCCCCAGAACACTTGGACTCTCTCCCAGGTCACGAGGTGGGCGAACGGCGGCCGGGCAAGCAACTCGTAAGCCTCTCGGGGCGTAGAACCCCCAGACAAAGCCACCGCGAAACGGCCCCGTTCTTTCACCGCCCGTCGGGCAGCCTCCGTGAACAATGTAGCCACGCCAAGAGCCAAGCACTCGGAGTCCGGGTGCACCCACAGGCGGCTTCGCGTTTCCGGCGGCGCCCCCCCTGCTGGTGGAATCGGCGTACCGGCCATGAGGGAGCTCATCTACTCCGCCCCTTCTTCCACAAGCCAATCGGTGTGGAAGGTCCCTTCTTTGTCGAGGCGGCGATACCCATGGGCACCGAAGTAGTCGCGCTGGGCTTGGATGAGATTCGACGGGAGCCATTGGACTCGGTAGGCGTCCAAATATGCGAGGGCCGTCATCAGACCCGGAACGGCGACCCCCTTGGAGATACCCGCCTCGATCGCGCCGACGAGATCATCCCGGCGTTCGGCCACCAACCCAGCCGCCTCCCGATCGAGCAGCAACGACGGCGTCCCTTCGGATTGCTCAAATACCGTCTTGATCTGCCTCAGCAGCGCCGACCTGATGATACAGCCGCCACGCCACACCGAAGCCACATCTGCCAGATGGAGGGCGTAGCCCAAAGCGTCTGAAGCCGTGCGCAGGAGCGCGAAGCCCTGCGCGTAGGTGATCACCATGCCGGCGAAAAGGGCGTTGCGTACCGTATCCACTGTCGGCGGGTGACTCTCTAGGGCGCGTCCCGCGCCCGCGTACCCACCAAGAGCGCGCCCGCCGGATGTCGGCTGCGACGGGCCCTCCCCTCCCCACTCTCCCGGACCGGCCAGCGCCATTGACGCCTGCCGCCTCTCCTCATCGAGGGCCGAGAGGTTCCGCATGGAAACAGCGATGTCAATGTTAGGGATCGGCACCCGCAGGTCCATGGCGCTTTGCGATGTCCACATACCCGTGCCGAGCTGCTCGGCCTCGCCGCGGATGAGGTCGATCAGATAGAAGCCCGTTGGCACATCGCGCCTCTTGAAGATGGCTGATGTTATCTCGACCAGGTATGAGTCGAGCTCCGCTTCATTCCATTCAGCGTACACCTCGGCCAGCTCCTCGTTGGAGAGACCCAGGACCTCCTTCATCAAAGCGTAGCTTTCAGCGATGAGCTGCATGAGGCCGTACTCGATACCGTTGTGCACCATCTTCACGTAATGGCCGGCCGCACCCGGACCCAAGTAGGCCACACAAGGTCCTCCGTCCGCCTGGGCGGCTATGGCCTCGAAGATAGGGCGTACCGCCTGATAGGCTTCTTCGGGCCCGCCCGGCATCATGCTGGGCCCCCTTCGGGCACCGGCCTCACCTCCAGATATCCCGACCCCCAAAAAGTGGAGTCCCTTGGTCGCGAGAGACCGACCCCGCCGCTCGGTGTCTGTGAAGTGGGAGTTACCCCCGTCGATGACGATATCCTCGGGGTCAAGCAGGGTCTCGAGTCCGCCGATGACCGCATCCACCGGTCCGCCAGCTTTGACCATGATCATCACCCTGCGAGGTCTAGCGAGAGAGGCTACGAGCTCATCGAGCGTGTAATAGGCACGCACGTTCTGCTCCGGCCGTAGCTGAGCGGCGAACTCCCGGGTCACAGCTTCGGTGCGGTTGTATGCGGCCACTGAGAACCCGTGATCGGCCATGTTGAGCGCCAGATTGCTCCCCATGACGCCGAGCCCGATCATGCCGATATCATTGCCGGTCACCTTCATCCTTGGCCTCCTCGAAGCTTTCTACCCACTCAGGGGGCGAAACCACACGTGCGGACGCTCTGGTCAGCAGCGTCCATCACTGCCGTCAATCCACGACAAAAGCACGCGCGCGGATCCGGTCGCCCCCCTGGGCTGCACCAGGCCGAGATCTTCGCGTCTAGAAACGAGCGGCTCCCCCTCTGCCGCCCTGCGGTAGAGGGGGAGCCGCCACGTGGGTGGTCCAAGACTCAGTGTGGAATCAGAATGATCTCGGCTCCGGTTCCACTCCGGGCCGACCCGGATACTTAGCGGCCACGGCCTTCACCCCTGGACTGTCCAGAGCGGTCAGGTGTCCGTTGTCATAGACCACGGCATCACCAACCTTGAGCGATGGGCAGCGGATGTCACCGGTCACGTGCATCCAGTACGGGTAGTTTTCGTTCGACGGCGGTGCTCCGATGTGCACGTGTAGGTTACAGCTATGCGAGTGCTCGATCGTACGGCGATGCAGGTCATTGGGGCACTGATGCGGCGCCACTACGGCCTGTGGGTGCACGCCGAAGTGGAAGGCATTGAAATCGTAGACCCCATCACCAACACGCGGCTTCATATCCTCAAGAAAACGCTTGAGAGCCGTGGCCTCCTCGCCTCCCTCTATCGCCAAGATGCGGTTCTTCTCGATCACCAGTTTGATGGGCGTCTTCAGATATGGGGAGATACCTATGTACCTGGTCCACCAACTGAGCATGGTCTCGAAGATGAACACTCCGTTGGTGTCCGTGATGCGGATAGGCGGATGCACCCACTCCGGCCAAGGCAGATAGTGGCTGGCGTCCTTACGCCGGGAGGAGTACGGCATACCCGGGTCGCCTTCCTTACGGTTCTCGGCCGGCGTCGTGCGCCCCTCGAGATGGGTGCCGTTGGGATCGGTGAGCACCCAGGGGAGGTCGGGCCGGATGTCCAATGAAGACTGGTAGCGGATCTCACTCACCAGCTCCCAGGGAGTCTGGGCCCAAGCCGTACAGAGGAGTGGCGCCGTGCTGGCGAAGTTGCGCACCATCCAGGTCTGCGCCTCTTCCAAGTAGTACCGGAACTCGGCGATCTCTTCCGTTACCAGGTTGTTGGAGTGGTTGATCATGATGTCGGCATTACGTATCGCACTCTTGACGACCGGCGGAAAGCGCCAGGCATGTGGTTTGGCGGGTTCGTCAATCCACAAGACCGAAGCACGGGCCCCTCGTGCAGCGACGCCCGCCTCTATCCAGGCTATGGCGTCTTCGTCCACGGGACTATCGCCGCCGTACAACCCATCTATTTCCGCTAGTATCACGACCTCCATGCCGGGTTTGACCTCGGCACAGACGTCCAACATATCGGCTATGGCTATTGCCGCTCCTGAAGGCATCCCTATTCTGGCCATCTCGTTATCTCCTTTCACACATTGATACCCACCTACACCGTCCCTTTCGAGACGCTAGACGCCCAGCCACTTCCGCTTGACGTCCTCGTTGTGCCGCAGTCCGTCTGCCGTACCCTCCCAGACCACGGCACCCTTGCTGATGATGTAGATCTTGTCTGCTACCGTGAGGGCCATGTTGAGATTCTGCTCGGCCAGGAATACGGTCAGCTTACCCTTGAGTCGGCAGATCACCTGGCCGATCTGCTTGACGACCATAGGAGCAAGACCTTCAGAGGGCTCGTCCATGAGCAACAAGTCCGGATTGAGCATCAGGGCACGGGCCACCGCCAACATTTGCTGCTCTCCGCCACTCAGGAGATTTGCGTGAAAACCCTGTCGCTCCTTCAGAATGGGAAACAGGTCGTACACGCGCTCCAGGTCCCAGGCATCCTCGCCCTCCTTTCCTCTTGCTGCGATAAGAAGGTTCTCTTTGACGGTAAGGGAGGGGAACACGATCCGACCCTGAGGCACCAACCCGATTCCCTTACGTGCTATCCGAAAAGGAGGGAGATCACTGATGACCTCGCCCCGAAAACGTATCACTCCGCTCGTAGGCCCGGGCAATCCAATCACCGATCGGATGATCGTCGTCTTACCCATGCCGTTCCGGCCCAGGATGACGACCGTCTCGCCCTGAGGGACGTTGAGCGACAGATCCCAGAGCACGTGAGTGTCGCCGTAGTACGTGTTGATCCTATCCAGCTCTAACAACTCTCATCATCCCCCAGATAGATCTCCTGCACCCTAGGGTCGGCGCTGATTACCTCCGGCGAGCCTTTGGCGATGATCTCCCCAAAGTAGAGCACCATGATCGAGTCGGCCAAATTGAAGACCAGATCCATATCGTGAGCGCAGAAAAGGACGGCGGTATCACCTGCCAGTTTACGGATGACATCGGCGAACACGGCCGCCTCCGCTGTGGGGAGGCCCGCAGTGGGCTCGTCCAGCAGGACGATCTCGGGTCTGCAGGCGAACGCACACAGGAGTTCCACCAGGCGCTGGTCCCCATAGGATTGAGTTTGGAGCGTTTCGTTCCGCCTGTCCGACAGATCCACCGTTTCGAGCAGTCGGTCCGCTTCCTCGAGCAGTTCCTTGCGCTTCTCCAGACGGCGGAACATCTGGAAGTGGAACCTCTCGCTCCCATAGAGCGCCAGCAGCAAATTGTCCAATATGGACAATTCGAAGAACAGGTTGTTGACCTGATACGACCTCCCCAGCCCCAAACGAAGCCGCCTGTTCGGGGTCAGGCGCGTGATGCGCCGGTCTTGCAGGAACACCTCCCCGCCAGAAGCGGGAAGCTGACCACCAATGACGTTGATAAGGGTCGTCTTGCCGGCCCCGTTCGGTCCGATCAGAGCCAGCTTTTGCCCGGATTCCACGGCAAATGAGATGTCGCTAAGGACCTGCAGGCCCCCGAAGCTCTTTGAGAGGTCTTCGACCCGGAGGATAGTCATGCCTGGGACTCCTCACTATCGGGCGTCACCATCCCGATAGACCGGCTCCCCAGGGGGCCCCACTTATCCCAGGCCGATGACAGATAGCGGGCAAAACCGCCTCTCAGCCACACCACGCAGGCTACGAAGATCACCCCCAGAATCAGAGGCCACCGCTCCTTCACAGGCCCCCAGACACTCGTGTATTCCTGCAGCAGTATGATCGCAGCTGCGCCCAAGCCTGGTCCCCACAATGTGCCCGCTCCTCCGATTATCACCATCAACATCGGGTAGGACGACATCTGCAAAGCCATATATGAAGGAACCATGTTGCCGTAGTTGTACGCGTAGAGTATGCCGGCCACTGCAGCGAAGACCCCTCCAACAACCACCGCCACGTATTTGAGTGCCCAGGTGTTGAAACCCAAGCTCCTCATACGTTGCTCGTTGAGCCGCACGCCCACCAATGCCCTTCCGAAGGAGGACTTCACTATGAGTCTTAGGATCACATAACAGATGATGAAGACGACGAGGACCATGTAATAGAAGCGTAGATTGGTCCAGCGCACGGCGAAGCCAAAATCGGGCTTGGCTATGCCCGTCAGGCCATCCATACCGTTGGTGACCGAGGACCACTTGAGGGCGATCACGAACAGGACCTGCCCAAGACCCATTGTCACCAGTAGGTAGTACACTCCAGAAACCCGAAGGCTTATGTAGCCGATGATCATACCCACGAACGTGGTGATTCCCAGAGCGATCAGAGCAACCAGCCAGAATGAGGAGATACCCAGCTTGACCGTGAAGACGCCCACCACGTATCCGGCCACGCCAAGGAAGGCAGCATGACCGAAAGAGACCATCCCCGTGTACCCCATCGTGAGATCCAGACTAACCGCGAAAAGCGCGAAAATCACCACTTTGGTCAGGATGCTCTGGTCGTAGCTACCTACAACTGCCGGTACCACGAAGAGGACCGCTAGGACTACGGCATAGGGCAGCCACCTATGCAGCCATATCCGCCATAGGGGCACTTCACCTACCGCAGCCCGAGATCTTTCCTGACCCCCTCCACCTCGACGGAGTGGAGCCAGCACACGGCCGAAACCCGCGACCGCCGCCGCACGTACGGCGGCCAAAGGCTCAATCCTACGAACCCGCGGGCCCTCCAAGTAATGCACACCCACGGGGCCCGCAGTCATCTGCCTGCCCATCAAACCGCCAGGCCTCAGGAGAAGGATGACCACGAGCGCCACGTACGAGATGAAGTGGGAGAAATCGGGAAAGTACGCGGCTCCAAACGCGTTTAGCAGGCCTATCGTGATGCCCCCGACCAAAGCCCCCTGGATAGAACCCGTCCCCCCCACGATGACCACGATCATCGACAAGAGGAGGGCGTCCCACGCCACCTGCAGATTGATGCCGGTAGCCGTGGTGGAACCAATCAATCCAACCATCCCGGCGACAAATGTTCCGAGCACGAAAACGCCGGTAAAGACCCCCCTGAGGTTTATGCCCAACGCTCCGGCTATCTCCCTATTGTCCATGCCCGCGCGAACAACGGCTCCGATGCGAGTCTTGTCCTGAAGGAGCCAAAGCACGACCGCCATGATCATCCCGAAGCCGATGACGACAAGACGAAACACGGGTATATCCACACTACCGATAGGCAGAGAGCCGGAGAAAATCCCGGGGACCAACTGAGCGTTAGGGTACGATCCCCAGATCCACTGTGTAACGTTCTGGATGATGTATATGAACCCGATGGTCAGCAGTACCTGGCTGGTCGGATGCCCATAGAGACGCCGCAGAAAACCGACTTCGAGGATCAGGCCTATCAGCCCCGCAACCGTCGCTCCCGCCAGCACGCCGACCCAGTAATTGTGGGCGTAGCCGGCCACAGAAAGGCCCACGTACCCGCCTATCATGTACAGAGCCCCGTGAGCCAGATTGATGACCCGCATGAGGCCCATGGTCAGGGTCAAGCCGGTCGCCAAAAGAAAGAGGACGACGCCGGAAGACAACCCGAGCATGAATACGGAGAGTATCTCGCCCATTTGAAGCTTCGGCTCTCCTTTCTGCTCTGGGTCGCCCCGGTCAGATTGCCTTGTCTACGCCGCGCGGCGCCAGGGATAGAGTGGAGCCTGCACGCATCATCCTACCTATCGGTCGACCTGCCGTAGCTCGGCGGTCTTCACCTCGTCGACCTCAAAGGTCTGAGGGTCGACAACAACCCTGTACACGTCCCGCGCCATCTCCAGCGAGACCAGTTCATTCCTGACATCCCAAGCCACGGCCTGAGGATCTCTTCTCTCGGGTGGGCCGACCCCCGCGCCCCCTCCCGTGAGCGTCAGAAGACGGTCCCCGCCCTTAAGTTGCATCCCTAGGTGGGGGTGGACGATCTCGATGGTCTCCTCCCCCCGTAGCACGTACGCTTTGTTGAGGGGAGTGTCCCCCCCTCCGTGCTGACCCTTAGCCTGCGTGACAAAACCGTCCGACGAGCCTAGGCTCAGGCGGCAGTCACCGCTGTTGTTGACTCCCTCCCAGATTATGCCTGGAGCTCCCCGCCACCGGCCGGCGCCGTGCGAGTCGGTCCGAAACTCATACTGGTTCACCTGCCAGGGGAATCTGGCCATCTCCTCCTCGGCATCGGTCTTCCCAACCACCCCCAGCGTGCCCATATCGCACAGACACTGGTAGCCATCATAGCCGGCGACTGCACCGCCTCCGGCCGCCGCACAGAACGTGGAGTACACATAGATGCCGTTGTCATCCTTGTTCTTACCCACGATGATGGGCGCGATCAGGCGCGCGTAAGGACTGACTGCCTTCTCAGGCAAAGCATCCGACAACAAGGCCAGTACCACCTCGATCGCAGCGCCTCCGGTGATGGCGGGTGCTCCCGCCACTAGAGCTCCGGGGTTGCAGTCGACGATCGTGCCTTTACGTGTCTTCACGTGAACAGGCCTCATGCTGCCCTCGTTGTGGTAGGGCGCCAATTCACTCCCCAGGAAGAGAAAGGTCGTACACAGCACACAGCTCAAAGTGACCTGATAATAGGCGTTCACCATCCCGGCCACTTGCTCGTCTGTTTCAGAAAAATCGAAGTGGATCTCATCCCCTTCGATCGTGAGCCGGCATCGGACGGTAAGAGGGCGGTCCATGGTCAAGCCGTCGTCATCCGTCTGCACCTCAGCATACCAACTGCCATCGGGCCACTTCGCGATCTCCGCCCGGACGGCCTTCTCCGTACGTTCTATCATTTCGTCTACGGCGGCCAGGACGGTCTCCTTGCCGTACTTATCCAACAGCTCGATCAGCCGCCGCTCGGCCACGGCCGTACTGCCCGTGAGGGAAGCAAGCTCCCGGCGCATCATCTCCGGCATACGATTGTTGGCCAGCAGCAACTCCAGCACGTCCTCCCGTAGCTCGTCGTTCTCCGCAATCCTGATTAGCGGTATGTTCAGGCCCTCCGCGATGGAATCGAATGCCAGGAAGTGGGTTCCCGCCTGGGCGCCCCCGTTGTCGGCAACGTGAGTGCCCATGCAGGTGAAGAACACCAATTCGTCCTCATAGAACACAGGCTTGATGAATACCCAATCCGGTAAGTGGACGGCCCCGTCCTGCGGAGAGTTGGTTAGATAGACATCTCCCGGTCTTATCTCCCCGGCAAACTTCTCCCGCACCTTGCGAATCGGAAAGGTACTTGAGATGAGCCTAGGGGGGAAGCCCTCGGGGATGGCGATGACCCGGCCGTCGGCCGCCCAGATGCCGTAGGCCATATCGTGAAGGGTCACGACGAGGACGTTCGTGGCCGTGCGCTCGGCTGTGTACCGCATCTCGCGGCACACTCTCTGCATGTAGTGCCAGATCGTGGCTGTGGTGATCGGATCTATCTTTCAAACCTCCGGCTTCGGCAGTGCAGTCAGGGGATACGTGGGCGATTGCCGGAGCGCGTCTACCCCCGCATCCCCTGTCGTGGATATCAAGCCTCTCGCTATACACCTACCCTGGGCCGGTGTTGACACCAGGACTTCCAAAAGAAGCGGTTGTCCTAGGGAGCGAAGCCCGTGGGCGGAACCCCTTCGTAGGTCTTGAGTGTCTTGTATTGATAGGGATATGGAGTCCCCTCCGGAGTCTTCTCTGCCGCTACGATATGCACGGTGATGTTGGCGGCACGACTGCCCTCGGCGAAGAATGCTGGCCCCTGCGGGCCTTCCCAAGAGGTGGCCAGAATGGACTGCACCAATTCTTTGGGTGTCGTCACCCCGCCGTTCGCCTCGAGCGCCTTGATGAATAGCATGGCGGCGTTGTACAGGTTGACATTGTCACCGGCAAAGGCAACATCGCCCCATTCTCCCCTTGCGGCCGCGATGAATTCCAAGTTCGCTTCAGACGTCGAGTCGGGTGCGTACTCCATCGGACAGGGCACGCCTGCCATGGCCTCAGCGACGTCAGGGTTGTTTTGGTTGATAGCAGCGTAGACCCACGGGTCGAAAGTGGCCCCATGGAAGGCGCCTACCATCGGCATCTTGTTGATGATGCCCATCTTGACGTATTGGATGTGCAGCCCCACAGCGGCTCCCGGCATCCAAACGACCAAGGCATCTGCCGGTTTGAGTGTCGTCAGGAACGGTCCAAAGTCCGAGGTGTCCGCCGGAGGCCATACCTGGCTCGCCACGGTCCCTCCCAACTTCTGGAACACGCCCACGAGAGGATTGATGAAGGACTCACCGGCCGCACCCTCTTGCCCAAGCGTGTTGATCGTCCTGTAGCCGAGGTCGTTGTAGATGTAGTCGGCCATCACGGTGGGCTGGGTGATGGTGGTACCACAGGCCCCGATGAGCCAATCGTTGCCTTCGAAGGCGGGGGGTGGCGTTGGGCTGAAGAAGATCAACGGGATCCCCGCCTCGCCCAACGAGCCGATATAGCCGGCTACGGCGAATTTCTCCCCGATCTCGTTCGGGCCAAAAATGGCCGCTACTTTGTCCTGTTCGACCAGCTTTCTGGCCTTGTCTACGGCCACGTTTGCTTGATCGGCAGCATCTTCGGAGATGATCTCCACCGGTCTGTTGCCGATCTTGTTACCGATCACCTCGAACGCCAGCCTTAGCGACTTGTCCATATTCTGACCGGTCGTTGCTTCGCGCCCGGTCAGGTCATTGATGTGACCTATCTTAATGGGTTCCCCTGTTGGGGCCGCAGTGGTCTCGGTGCCCCCAGCGACCGTCGTCGTGGTAGGCTCTTTGCCGCAGGCAACTACGACCAGGACGAGCGCCAGCAGGAGCGCAACCATGCCGGCGAACCAGTACCACTTCTTCACTGTTCTTTCCTCCTGTCCACTTCGCTTCACGATGCCACCCGGACCTAGCTGGAACCATCAGTCTTCTCTGAACGTACCTCCCTTTCGTAGGCCACAGTAGCCCATGCCTCACTCATGCAAGTTGTTGGCGATCTTGTACAGAACGGACTTGGTCACTTCTATGTCGGAGGGGGAGACCCCCGCGGTCGCAATATCGAGATTCTCCTGCGCCACCGGGTGCAGCGCGGCAACTGCGGCGCGCCCTGCAGGCGTCAGGTAAATGAGATTCGACCTCCCGTCGGCAGGGTTGGGACGCCGCTCTACCATTCCCTGCTCTTCTAGTTTGCTGATGAGGTGAAAAGCCGCCACTTTGCTCCTATGAAACCGGTCGGCGAGGACCTGCTGCCGGACGCCGTCCGTATGCCATAGTTGCCAGAGGATCGACCATTGCTCAGGGCTCATGACGTGGCCCGCCTCCGCGAAACGGGCCCCGAGTCCTTCTCGAAGACGCCTGGCACAATATGACACCAGCCACCCTAGAGTGTCGGTGGGCCAGCCTGTCTCTGGTCTGGAGAGTCCACTGGTCAACGGCTTCTCCACTGCCTCCTCACTGCAGAGCGAAACTAGTTAATCATCCTAACTACATTACAATGCGCTGTCAACCTGACAGGTAGACTTGTGGGAGCGTGTTTGAGCTCCAATCGGCCTTGGTTTCGTTCGAGGAAACCGTATTGCCGACTCCGGCTACTCACAATCGTTCTGCTCCATCTCTCACGAGCACGTGCACTATTCGTCAACAGCGATGACGTAGTTTCCATACGGGTCGACCGTGCAGACCATATTCGCCGGTATGACGGTTGTGGCGGTTGGCGCCTGGATGATCGCGCTACCTCGGATGACGTTGCCGGCTTCAAGCAGCGACTCATCGTATATCGGGGTCGGCGAACACACATTGTCGAAGTAGCAGTCGGCCACATTGATGATGGCTTTTGAAGCATCATTCGTCCCCGGAACCACCTCCCGGATGGGGAGCTTATCGGACTTGATCTTCGCAGTCAGACGCACGTTGATCAATTCCATGGCTACCCAGGGCAAAGAGAACGTGAACAACTCCTTATGGAGCTTGTGGAAGTCCTCTTCTAAGCTTTTCATATCCGCTAGGCCTATCTCCCCAGGAGGGAGATGGATCTCGAGCACGTGGTACTGACCTTGATACCGCACCTCAGCGGACTTCTCGAACACGAGATCGTCTTCGGTGACACCAAACGCCCCCACATCTCCCAGGGCTTCTTCCCTCATGTCGGCGTAAAGCTCGTTGATCGTCCTCAAGTCGGCCCGATCAGACCTACAGAGATGCGACCGCACATAGTCCCTACCGATGTCAAGAAAGAACATGCTCCAAGCGCAGAACGATGAGGCGTACCTGGGCACGATGGTCTTCTTCATACCTAGCAGGCCGGCCACAAAGGCCCCGCACAGAGGCCCACCGCCGCCTGTCGCCAGAAAGTTGAAGTCCCGCACGTCGTAGCCCTTGCGGGTCGAGATCTCACTAATACCGTCGGCCATGTTTGAATTCACCGTGTTGAACACGGCCTGAGCGGCTTGCTCCACGCTCATGTTAAGACCGTCAGCGATTTTGCTCATCGCCTTCCGTGCCAGGTCTGCGCGCAATCTGATCTTGCCGCCGCAGAAGTTGTCGGGATCGATGTAGCCTAAGATGACGGCCGCATCTGTGACTGTGGGCTCGGTCCCACCAAGGTCATAGCAGGCGGGGCCCGGATTAGAAGAAGCGCTCTGTGGGCCCACTCTCAACAATCCTAAGGTGTCCAACCAACCAATGCTGCCGCCGCCTGCTCCAATGCTGACCACGTCGGCCACTTTGATGCCAAGGCGGTCATCGCCCAACCATTCCCCGACTTTCAGGCTGACCTTCCTGTTCCTCACCAGGCTGGCGTCCCAAGTAGTGCCGCCCATATCGCCGATGAGGAAGTTGTCTTCGGCGATGGTGTCACCCAAATGGACCGCGCCGGCCGGTCCCGCGGCCGGGCCGGACCCGGTCAGGTAGACGGGTTTGCCCACGATGGCAGGAACCGACTGTACGAACTGGTTCGCCTGGACGACGAGCAGTTGGTTTTCAAAACCGGTCGCCTTGAGCTTGGCCTCCAGAGTGGTCAGATATCGTTCCACGATCGGCCCGACGCTGGCATTGATTGCGCAGGTGCTCGCCCGCTCGTACTCTCCCATCTTGGGCAGCAGCACGCTGGAGCACGAGATGAAGACATCACCCAGAGCCTGCGCGCAGATCTCCCCCGCCCGGAGTTCGTTTGCCGAGTTCGCGTAGGAGTTGATGAAGCATATAGCGATGGCTTCGATGTCGTTCTGCTTGATAGCCTCTATAACGTCAGCTAATGCGGCCTCGTCGACCGGCGTGACGATCTCTCCCGACACCTTCGTCTTCTCGTCGACGGTGAACCGCAGGTAGCGAGGGATGATCGGGTCGTACGGCGGGATGTATGCCTCGTACATGGACTTGGTCTCGATTTTCAACGACCGCCGCATCTCGATGATGTCGCGGAACCCCTTCGTAGTGATCAAGGCCGTCCGCGCCAGCTTCCTCTGTACCAGTGCGTTGGTGCAGACCGTGGTGCCGTGAACGATCCATTCGGTTTGCTTCAAGAACTCTCCGGGGGTGCTCTCGAAGTACGTCGCGGCGTCGTTGATTACGCTCAAGACGCCTTCGGAGAAGTCGTGAGGAGTGGTCGGCGACTTGAACTCATAGAGCTCTCCCCGGCCGTCGAGGACGATGCAGTCCGTAAATGTGCCGCCGGTATCAATACAAATCTTGTACACGTATGCTTCCCCCGTCCGCTTGACAGTCAACGCACGCGGCTCAGCCCAACCCAAAGCTAGTTAACTACATTAACTACATCGTGGCGCACTGTCAACCGCGATGACCACACTCGCAGAATCACGCAAAGACGTCCGACCCAGAAGACACGAGCGGCTCCCCCTCTGCCGCCCTGCGGTAGAGGGGGAGCCGCCCCAACGCTACCAACCCAGTCGGGTCAGAGTGATCCCCGGCTCAACCCAGCTCGTTACCGGCGATAAGCACACTCACGGTCGCTGAGCCCGGCTCGCCACCTTGGTTATGGGTCAGACCGAGACGTGGATTCTTGACTTGGCGCTTCTCAGCCTTGCCTTGAAGCTGCTTGTAAACCTCGTAGAGCATCCGCAGACCGGTCGCCCCAATTGGGTGCCCAAAGCACTTCAGACCACCGTCGGTGTTAACGGGCAGTTCTCCGTCCAAAGTGAATGTACCCGCCTCGATGTCGTCTTTGACCCTGCCCCGCGGACTGAACTGGAGGTCTTCCATGATTGTGAGCTCGGTGATCGAGAAGCAATCATGCACCTCGGCGATGCTGATCTCCTTACGGGGATCTTTGATACCGGCCTCTTTGTAGGCGGCTATGCCACCTTGATAGGTCTCCTCAACATGGGCCAGGTCGTACTTCTGGCTGAGCCACCCCTCGCGGGCCCCTTGGGAGATGGTCGCGGCTTTGATGTAGATTGGGTCCGGCCTGAACTTCTTAGCCAGGTCGGCCCGGGTAATGATAGCCGCGGCGGCACCGTCGCTCACCCCGCAACAGTCGTACAGCCCTAGGGGATAAGCAATCATCGGAGCGTTGAGAGCCTGCTCCAGAGTGATCTCACGTTGAAAATGAGCCTTAGGGTTCAGCGAGCCGTTGTGGTGGTTCTTCACCGCAATCTGTCCGAGGAGTCTCTTGCCTTCATCGAAATCGAGTCCGTACTTGGCAAAATAACCGGTGGCCATCATCGCGAACCCCGCGGCGGGCGTCTGCGTGGTGAGACGATAGCTCCACGTGGCAACAGGACGGGTCTGCGGCAGTCCCGAATACCCTGTGTCCTTGAGCTTCTCGGCTCCGACTGCGAGCACGATGTCGTACACCCCGGCTGCGACCGCGTAGGCGGCTCCCCGGATTGCCTCAGACCCGGTGGCGCACTGATTCTCAACCCGGGTGGCCGGGATGTAGGCGAGTTTCAGGGGCGTGGTCATGATAGAACTGGACTCGCCGGCGAACACGCTTCCCCACCAGGCCGCTTCGATATCCTTGGGTCCGATGCCCGCATCCTCGAAAGCCTCGTATGCGGCATCGATGACCATGTCTTCTAGGCTCTTGTCCCAGTTCTCGCCGAACTTGACGCAGCCCATCCCTACAATTGCGACTTTGTCTTTGATGCTATCCACGGCCTATTCCCCTGCCCCGAGAGCAGATTCTGCCACCGCGTATCTTTGCGGCCGGCATTTCCACCAGTAATTGTAGATACCTCCGACGTAGTAGAGCCGCCGGAAGGTCATCTCCAGCGGGATCCCCACCGCGATGGCGTTCGGGTCGCGATCGGTCATATCGCACATGATGCGACCGCCACCCTCAAAGTCCACAAACGTCACCGTCACCGGCGGATCGGTGGTCTCCATCACATAGTCGTGCGAGAAGGAGAAGACCTGGGCCGATACATCTTGGAAGTTGTATGGCTCCATCTCATCCTTGGTCCTACATTCGACGCAGACACGTTGTGGCGGGTACTGCGGAGTACCACAGACCCTACACTTCGTACCCGTTAAACGCATTTCTCCCGGCACTTCCCGCCACTGCGCTGCCGGCGAGGGGGTACGGATCTCGAGGGGCGGACGGGCTGGCGGTTGTATAGGAAGGAGTTCGCGCCACCGCAAATACCGATTGTAGTTGCCCATCTCGGCTTTGGAGGCAAGGTGCTTCTGGATGCCTCCCCGTTCACTTAAGGAGCCTATACGCTGAGTGGTTTCCAGCACAGCCGTGTCACATCCGTTGCCGTAACAGCCCAGAAGGATCTTCTCTTCGCTCCGGGCCTGTTCAAGTACTCCCACCAACCCCATGAGACTGAGTGCGCACCCTGTATCACCGACACCGGCGTGCAGGGCCTCCAGGACTTGGCACTTGTCCCCGAGGCCCAGCTTCTTGGTGATACCACGCAATTGCCGGAGGTTGGGAGAGTTGATCGCAACGTACGCGATATCAGCCGTCGTCAGCTCATGCCTCGCGAGCGCCGCAGACAGGGACCTAGTCATCACACGGACGTAACCCTCGTCCATAGAGAAACGGTCCTCTGTTGAGCGTACGAACGTGTCCCTGTCGGAGCGCCAGACATCCTGTATCTCGTGGTACGAACTCTCGAAATACTTCACTTCGGCGACAACGTCGCTACGGCTGATCAAGAGAGCGGCGGCGCCATCGCCGAAGTTCATCTCCGCGGGCCCCGCGGGATAACCCAAACGGGTGTCGGCGGCACAGACCAACACGTTATCCACTGAACCGCTCGTCACTGCGTCAAGAGCCGCCTTGAGCGCGTTCGTCCCACATCTCAGAGACCCGGAGAAATCCATGGTGACCGTCTCCGGCGCCAGACCCAGAACGGCCGCGATAAGAGCTGCGCTCTGCTTCTCTTTGTAGGGCGCCGTGGTAGACGCAAAGTACAGTCCGCCAATGGACCCGCGTTCGATGCCGATCAGGCAATCGCGAGCCGCGGCCACCGCCATGGTCAGGCTGTCTTCGTCGTAGTTGGCAACCGCCCGCTCACCCGGCGCTCCGCCACCGCCCCAAGCCTTTGCGATCTCCGCCCGGCTAAGTCGGTAGAAAGGTATGTATGCCCCGTAGGAGGCTATCCCAGCCATATCAATCTCACTTGCTCAGCACGATCTCGCCAAGATAGATGTCCTTAGAGGTCTTGGCCTCGCGGCTTGCGGCCTGATAGCCGGAAGCCTGTATCTTGACCGTATAGATGGTGTTGGCCTCAAGCCCTTCGACCTCGAAGTCGCCAAAGCCGTTGGTCTTGGTCGTATGAGTCTTGCCGTTGGCGGTCAACGTAACGTCTGCACCCACCGCCACTTCATCCACATCGCCCAGGATCACGGTGCCGGCCACAAACTTCTTGGGCAGGTTCATGTAGGTGACTTTATCGTTCATCTGGTACTCGGGATGCAGAATCTCAGTGGCCCCAGAAGCGACCAGTTTGGCGACCTGGCTCTCTGGGTCGTCCAAGTCACCGAACATGAGAGCGCCGCTCGGACAGGACTCCACACAACGGGGCTCCGGGTCGCCGGCATCCAGGAGATGAGCACAGAAGGTGCACTTCTGACAAATCTGGAGCTCTTCGTTCCACTCGATCTGCCGGTATGGGCAGGTCTTGACCAAGTCCTTGTTCCCCTTGGCCTTCTCAGGATCGATCATGATGATGCCGTCCGCCCGGCGGTACACGGCTCCCGTCTGATCAAGCCTAAGGCAGGCGGGGTCCTCGCACTGCATGCACAAAACAGGGAGATGATCTACCTTGACGTGCGGGTACTGCCCGCGTTCGATCTCCTTGACCGTCAACCAGTTGCCACCTTTCATGGGTTGGGCGGCTGAGTATCCGGGGTATTCATTCCCGGCGTATTCGTCGCGGCAGGTGAGGAAGCAGTTGTAGCACCCCACACACTTGTCGACGTCGATCACCATTCCATATCTGGCCACTTCTTACGCCTCCCACTTACAGACTTCAACGAGAAAAGACATATTGGCTTCGCCGTACGCGTTTTTGCTGGTCATGCGCGAGTGCGACAGCAGGTTGACGCAGCCGCCCCGGTCGATCGAATCGGCGTTGCCCGGTTCCAACGGATCGTACTTAGCTGCGGCCTGGTAGGAATGCACCATCCCCGGCCGGCAGCGCTCGGTCACCAAAGCCACACCAAGAACTTTGGCACGGTCGTTGTGGACCATCACGATGTCGCCGTCTTTGATGCCGCGATCCGCCGCATCATCCGGATTCATACGCACAGGCCAATAGGCGTACCCGTCTTTTACGATGCGGTGCTGCCGGATGTCGTTCAGCCAATCGATCTTGTTATCTTGGTGGGTGTGATAGGAGAACTTCACATGCGGCGTCATCAAAATAAGCGGATACTTCTTCGCCAGTTCCGACTCGTGCCCCTCATATAGAGGTATGTAGCGCGGCATAGGCGGCCGCTCTTCGTCATCGGGGAAGTACTCGAGAAGTCTGGTACGGATGAACTCGATCTTACCCGAAGGAGTAGCAAGTTCCGTCGCTTTGTCGGTGCCCTGAAGCGGGTTGAAGCGGTCGGGAGTGTCCACCGGCCGGCCTTCGTAATACCACTTGTTGGAGACCCTCGGCTGATAGTCGTCCGGTAGCGAGGGCACGACGAAGTAGCCCTTCTTCTTGAACTCCTCGTAGGAGATGTACTTGGGCAGGTCGGTGTAGTCGAAGACCTTGCGGATCCAGTCTTCCTCAGAATTGCCTTCGGTGTATTCCTCCAAGAAGCCCAGCCGCTCGGCCAGTTCAGAGTAGATCTGGTAGTCAGACTTCGATTCCCACAGAGGCTCGATGCACTTCTGCATGTACATCAGGATACGATGGTTGCAGTTGACGTTGCCGTTGCCGTAGCCGCCCGGCTGGGCCCACTCGGCAATGTCCTCCCGCTCGAAGTTGGTGCTGGCAGGCAGGATGATGTCGCCGAAGGTCGTCTCGCTCTGCCAGTGACAGTCCTGCATGACAACGAACTCCAGCTTGGGCGACTGGTACATACGCACCCACTTGCTGGTGTCGACCATTGTGGAGATGAAGGAGCCGCCGTGGCGGTGGATCATACGGATCTCGGCTCCATTCGGACCGGGCTCCGGATACTGCATGGGCTTGAACTGCTGCTCGGCATACTGCACGCAAAAACCTTCGCCCAACCACTCGATATGACCATCCAGGATGGCCTCCGGCAGCATCAGGCGGTAGACCTTCTGCGTAACCTCGTTGCGGTCGGGGAAGGTAGGCTGCTTGGCCACCAGGCCGAAGACGTCCCATCCTACGTCGGAGTAACCGGCGCTCTTGAAGTCCATGTCCAAGGGAGCTCCGTGAGCAGTGCCGCCCCAGAGGTTGACCCCGTCTTTGCCGATGCCTCTCATGGCCGCCAGATGGATCATGAGACTGCACCACTCGGTAGCATACGAGTTACGACCGGCCCCGGCGGTCCCGTACTGGGTACCGGTGGCTATCATGCTCTTTTTCGACGCCCACTGCCGTGCGAAGGCCTTGATGGTGTGGGCCGGGATGTCGCAGATAGGGGCGGCCCATTCCGGCGACTTGGGGATACCGTCGGTCTCGCCCAAGATGTACGCCTTCCACTCGTCGAAGTGAACGGTCCGGTTCTCTATGAACCAGTGATCGTAAGTGTCGTCGACTATCCACTGGTAGGCGACGGCCTGAGCCAAGGCCGCGTCGGTCCCAGGCCGGGGAGCCAGCCACTTGTCGGCCATGTGAGCGGCGGTGGCGTTGCAATAGGGGTCGATGAAAATGCCCGTGATACCCAGTTCTCTTAACCATTCCCTCCAGATGACCGTCTCCTGGCCCCCATAACCACCGGCGGAGGTGTTGGGGTCGACCGACCAGTAGATCACCTGTTCGGTGTGCTTGAGGGCCTCGGCCAGCATGTCGAAGCAGTCGGACTGGCCAAAACGCCAATACCAGCCCCAGGTATGCATGCTGCCCCAGTGCCAACCTTCCCATGAGTCGGGGTTGTCCAGAAGCTGGGTGTAGCCCAGGATGTTGTAGAAGCGGGGCATCGGACCCATCTTGTAATAGAGAAGCCCGTAGTTGTGGTGGGAGGACACGAAGGCCGTTACGGCGGCTTTCCCATAAGTCCCCTGGATACGCTTTATCTCACTCGCGACGATGTCGAGAGCTTCGTCCCAGGAGATGCGGACGTACTCGTCCTTGCCCCTGAGTTCGGGGTGCCGTTCACCGTTGGGATCGAAGTTCTTGCGCTTCATGGGGTACTTGATGCGGTTCTCCGCATAGACCCGCATGCGCTCGGCGATGTTGAAGGGGTTGATAGTGGTCTTCCGTGGGTCGGAGAACTCTTTTCCTTTGGCCTCGATGGTCCAGTGGCCGCCGTCCTCTTCGGTCAGGCGCAGGGGGCGCATCCGGGTGATGACCCCGTCTTTGACGGTGACCTTCACCATGCCCCCGATGCAACAGTTGATGAATTCCTGCTCTGCCATTAAGCTTCGGACCTCCTCCCGTGCTCTTCGCTCCTCGTCTTCATATCTATGCCTCCCACTTGGCTACTTCGACCAAACAGGAGTTGTTTGCCTCCCCCGGTACGTTCTTGGACACCAGCCTGGAGGGGGCAAGGATGTTCACGCATCCTCCCCTGTCGGGGCTGCCCGGTTTGCCCGGCTCGAGAGGGTCGTATTTCGCTGCAGCTTCATAGGAATGCACCGTACCTGGTCGTACTCTTTCCGTGACTATGGCCGCGCAGATGACCGCTCCCCGATCGTTGAAAAGCTTCACCAAGTCGTGGTTCTTGATACCCCGCGCCCCCGCATCGACGGGGTGGATACGCACAGGCCACCACGCGTAACCATCCTTCTTGACTCGGTGTTGCGGAATATCGTCCAGCCAATAGGATTTGTTGTCGTTGTGTGTGTGGTAAGAGAACCTGGGGTGCGGGCTGATCATCTGCAACGGGTATTTTGCAACCAGCTCCTTGGTGTCGTGGCCCTCCCAGCTCGGGATGTAGCGGGCCATCGGGGGACGTTCTTCGTCATTCGGATCAAAAGCCATGAGGGTTTGCGATACGAATTCGATCTTACCGCTGGGGGTGGCCAGGTTGGGTCCGTTGTGCGGGGGCCCCGGCGGGGTCCTTTGCTCCGAGGGCACGTCGGCATCGCGGCCTTCGTAGAACCAGCGGAAAGAGACCTTCGGTTCTTCGTCATCAGGCCTGGACGGTACGACGAAGTAACCTTTTTCTTTGAACTCCTCATAAGTCACGTACTTGGGCAGATCGGACTTCTCGAACACCAACCGGTTCCAGTCTTCGAAGTCGCGGCCTTCCGTGTACAGCTCTTTGAACCCCAGCCGCTCGGCCAGAAGTGTATAGATCTCGTAGTCGGGCTTGGACTCCCACAGCGGCTCGATGCACTTGTGTTGGTAGATGCAGATGCGATGGTTGCTGTTGAAGTCGTTGAAGCCGTAGCCACCCGCCGCTCCCCACTCAGAGATATCCGTGCGCTCGAAATTGGTGGTTGCGGGCAGGATCACGTCTCCGAAAGTGGTCTCGCTCTGCCAATGACAGTCCTGCATCACCACGAACTCCAAATTAGGATGCTGGTACATCTGCACCCACCTATTGGTTTCGGTCATGGTGCTGATGAACGAGCCGCCGTGCCGGTAAATCATCTTGATAGGGGCCCCGTTCGGTCCGGGCTCCGGACAGGTGAACCGGGTGAACTGCTGCTCTATCGAGTTGCCGCAGAAGCCCTCGCCAATCCAACTAACCGGCGGATTCATCACGATCTCGG
This sequence comes from Thermoleophilia bacterium, assembly GCA_040768135.1. GTDB lineage: Bacteria > Actinomycetota > Thermoleophilia > RBG-16-64-13 > RBG-16-64-13 > RBG-16-64-13. Next base: position 46,574 of record JAXGNF010000005.1, read on the forward strand.
GCAGGAGCAGCCGATAAGTCTTTTGAGTAACCGGGTTGCCCTCGGGAAAGTACGACTTGTCGGCCACAGTACCGAAGGCGTCCCAACCATTATCGGAGTAACCGAACATATGAAAGCTCATGTCAAGTGGTGAACCCTTGCCGGTGCCCCCCCAAAAATTGACGCCCGGCTTTCCCATACCTTGCATCGACATGAGGTAGACACACAAACGGCACCACTCCGTTGCATATGCCTGACGGCATGCGCCGGTCGCTCCGAATATGCTGGCCACGGCCAGCATGGTCTTCTTCGCAGCCCACTCGCGGGCCAAGGCGGTGATGGTGGAAGCAGGCACGTCACAGATCTCGGCCGCCCACTTTGGGGTCTTGGGCGTGCGGTCGTCGCCCTCTCCCAAGATGTGCTTCTTCCATTCATCGAACCCGTAGGTACGGTTCTCCACGAAGAAGTGGTCGTAAGTGTCTTCAGTCAGCCACACATAGGCAATGGCCTCGGCCAAGGCGGCGTCCGTGCCCGGCCGGGGGGCTATCCATTTGTCGCCCATGCTGCTCATGGTGTAATTGTTGTAAGGATCGATCACCACGAACTGAATGCCCAACTCCTTCATCCACAGCCGCCAGATGAGGTTCTCTTGGCCGCTGTACATATAGGAAGTGCTATTCGGGTCAACCGACCAGAAGATGATCTGCTCGGTGTGCTTGAGGGCATCTTGGAGAAGCTCCGACTGTTCACAGTGACCCAGGCGCCACCAATATCCCCAGGCATGTGTTGCTCCCCAGTGCCACCCCTCCCAGCTATCGGGGTTGTCCAAACACTGGCTATAACCGAGTATGTTGAAGAAGCGCCCCAGTGGTCCCAGCTTATAGTGCAGAAAGCCCCAGTTATGGTGAGAGCTGGTCATGGCGGTGATGGCCGCCGGACCGTAGGTCTCACGGATGCGGGTGATCTCGCCCGCCACCAGATCGAGGGCCTCGTCCCAGCTGATGCGCACGTACTCGTCCTTGCCGCGCAGTTCAGTGTGCCGGTCGCCATTGGGATCGAAATGCTTACGGCGCATGGGGTAATGAATACGGTTCTCATAAACCCGCTGCCTCTCCGGGACCTCGTAGCTCTGGAGGGTGGTCTTGCGAGGCGGAGTGAACTTACGGCCCCTGGCGTTGATGACCCACGAAGGAGCGTCTTCGTCGTCAAAGATGATGGGCCGCATCCGCTTGATGACGCCATCTTCGACATACACCCTTACGGGGCCACCTACCGTGCATTGCGTAAAGACCTTTTCTGCCATACGATCACTCCCAGTAGCTAGTGCATCCACCCGTTACGTATCCAAGCGCTGTTCTATATCCCCGGCGGCCGTGCGCAACTGCTCGACGAACGACCGCACCGCCTCCTCAGTGAACCGCTCCACCGGTACGATCAGAGCGAGGGCGGCTATCACTCTCCCTCGCGACATGATCGGCACCCCGACGGCACATGTGCCTATGTCATGCTCTTCCCGTTCATAGGCCACCCCCTCCGCCAAAACCTGGTCCAACCTAGCGAGTATCGGCTCCTTCTTCACCAACGTGTGTTCGGTGAAACGAGTCGGCTCCACAGCCAGCGCCCTGCGCCTTGTTGCTTCGCCTGAGAAGGCCAGGATGATCTGGGCGTGGACGTTCCACATGGAGTTCAGGGGGTGAAGACGAGTCGCCGGCATCTTCGGAATGAATCCTCTGGATGTAGGAGCAACATGAACCACATGGACGCTGTCTCCCTGCCTGACCCCAAGGGTCGCGGTCTCGCGGCTCGATTCAGCCAGAGTCCGTAGATCGGTGTTGAGCAACTGCGCGAAAACGGTAGCGCTCCCGAGGTCGAAAAGAGTCACTGCCCAGGCCGGCCCGATACTGTAGAGACCTGACGCTGCGTCATAGATAAGATAGCCCTCCATCTCCAGGGTCTTGACGAAACGATGTACGGTCGCCCTGTGGAGATCCGTCCGGCGGCTGAGCTCGGCCAGACTCAGCCTGCTGTTCCCCCCCCCGAACTGGCTTAGGATGGCAAGCCCACGCGCCAGAGATTGGACCGGCGGGCGCCCGCCCAACTCCCGACCGTTCTGCGATTCATCGTTCTTCAACGCTTCTCTTCGCGGCACCATGGGTTTTCATCGCCAGCTCCGGCAGGGATCGCCCTCGCTCTGTGAGTCGAACTTCTCGTGTTCCCGCCGTCGCCGCAGAAGGATCCCCGTCTTCGGGTGCCTGCAGGCGCCGCGCCGACTCCCCGCGGCGGGCGTTGCGCTATGTGATACAACTGCTGCGCATTATGAAACAAAGGATACAACACAGGTCGCCCGCCCGTCAAGACATCTAGCGCCTGCACACCGATGTGCGGTGTATGCGAATCTCTGCTTCCTCCTCTGCCGGAAGCGCAGGACGCAACTTGGGGGGGGGGGGGGGGCGGCCGCCCCCCGGCGGGCCCCGCCCCCCCCCGACTCGGGCCGGCTATAACTCGACGAACTGGATGAAGACCGGGTTCTCGACCGGCACTTCGGTCAGAACAGTCAGGCTCCCGTCCTCCGCGTCCACTGCGTACGATCTCAACACATCCGCCGGCCGATCCGGGACCAGCAAGAACGCACCGTCCGGCGAGAGCGTCATGCAACGCGTCGCCCCCGCAGGATCACCCGACTTGCTGACCGAGGTCCGCCCTGCCTCTTTGAGATAGCCATCCTCGGAGATGCTGAAGCAAACGATGGTGTCTTCACCGCGGTTGTTCATATACACGAAACGGCCGTTCGGCAACACCTGCAGGGTGGCCGGCTCGTTGCGACCCGTGAAGCCCGCGATGGTCGGCTGCTTGTCGATGAACGTCAAGACCCCCGTGGAGGTATCGAAGTCGAAGGACCATAGCTCAGAGGAGAACTCGCACGTCATGAACATACGGCCCTTGTTGTCGAAAGCGGCATGCCTGGGGCCGGTTCCGAGCGGACACTGGTAGACGGAGGCCAGCTCCAGCCTGCTCCCGATCCGAAACACGTAGACCCGCTCGGCCGCCTTCTCACACACCACCAAGAACTTACCTGAAGGATCGATGACGACGATATGTGCATGCGGACTCGCGGGAGCGTGGCCCCCACCCTGCGGGGAGGCCGCCCATGGATCGACACCGTGTCCGGTGAACACAAACACGTCTTGGACGTCACCGATGGAACCGTCTTCAGCGAGAGCATACTGGACTACCGTCGAATCATCGTATTCGAACTTCTCCACCCACTTACCCTCAGCAGTCTCGACCACCTTCACAACGTGGTCGAAGAAGGCATGGTTCGCGGTGAAGAGGCGCTTCTCTTCTTCGTCTACCGTGACGGCGGCCGGCATCGCTCCCACAGACGGTCGAGAGTTCAAAAAGGTCAACGCCCCGGACTCGGAATCTACCCGCCACGCCGATACGTTGGAGGCGGGCCGAATAGGACCGCGTCCATCGGTCTTCCTCTCGTCTACCGCATAGAGGACTCCTGCTTTGGGCGCATATGCGAGATACCCCGCCCTCTTCGGCATGCCCTCGGTGCCACCGGGAAGGGGCGTGATGTTGCTCCCATCGCGGCTCAGTTCGAAGACCGATATGCCGCCCCCTTCGAAATTGGCGACGTGATTGCGCCCCACGTAGGCGATCAGCCGCTTACTATCCGTGCTCACGTCTCTTCTCCTATCTAGCGTTCTTCACTGCTACAGCTTGGGAGGTACGCCGGGAAGGTCAGGATACTTGGCCGCGACCTCGAGCACTCTCGGATCCTGCAGACACATCAAGTAACCGTTGTCGTAGACGAGTTTGTCGTCGACCTTGAGGGTGACGTTACGGATGTCAGCGGTGATGTGCGGGTAATACGGGTAATTCTCGTTGGCCGGAGCCGACCCTACATGCCAGTGCACATTGGAGTGGTGCGAGTGATCGATGATCCGTTTGTAGATGGCGTTCGGGCACTCGGCGTCGGTGACACACGCGTTCGGGTGGATACCGAAGTGGAACGTGTCGAACTTCCAAATGCCGTCGCCGACCTTACCTTCCATCATCTTGAGGAAGCGATTGATGGCGTCGGCTTCCTTGCCGCCCGAGATCTTGGCCATCCGGCTGTCTTTGACATCGATACGCACCGGCTCACACCAGGCCGGGGGCAGGTCCATGTAGCGCGACCACCACGGCAGCATGCAGTTGAAGAAGAAGACGCCGTTGACGTCCTTACTGTTGATCGGAGGATGAACCCACTCTGGGTAGGGGATGTAGTGGCTCGCATCCCTGCGCCAAGAATTGTACGGCATGCCGGGGATGCCGGGACGTTGTACTGGGTCGAGGCTGTAGCCTTCGAGTTCCGTTCCGTTGGGATCGGTCATCACCCACTTCGCCTCATGTTTCATGAAGGGATCGGAGCTCACGTGGCGGACCATCACCACGAGCTCGTGCGGCGTCTGGGCCCACTCGGTCATCAACAACGGAGCGGTGACGGGGAACATGCGTACATACCAGGTCTTGACTTCTTCGATGTACTTCCGGAATTCGGCCACCTCTTCGATGGCAAGGTCAAGCGAGGTATTGATGAACAGATCGGCGTTGGCGATAGCGCCCTTCACAACCGGCGGCAGGCGCCACTCGTGCAACTTCATGACCTCGTCGATCCAGAGGATGGAGCAGTTCGCACCGCGGGACTGGACCACAGCCTGCATCCAGCTCACAGCTTGCTCGTCGACCAGGTTGTCGCTGCCGTAAAGGCCGTCGATGTGGGCCAGGATCACAACTTCCTGACCCGGTTTGACCTGGGCGTCGTAGTCCACCATCTGGACGAGCGAGTTAAGCGCCGCCTTGGGGATCCCCAATTGATGACTCACGATCTCTCTCCTTCTTGTAGTTTTGAATACACTGCGGATTTCACCACAAGCCGGCATCCACAAGCCGCGACAGGCCTCGACCCTGGCATTTTTGTTGATGATGCTCGGCTTCCTCCCACGTCTCTCGGCCCACCTGCTACTGCTGTTGATCTACCGACCGCTCAATCTCGTTCTCTTCAAGATTGGAGTTGGTCGGGAACTTGAAGTGCCACTCCGGAACACCAATATCCTGCAGTGCCTTGCTTCTGACCTTCCACAACAAAGCCGCTAGGCGCTCCCGTTCGCTCTTGGTCAAGCACGAGAAAATCCGTTTATCAGTCTCGTTGAGAAGAGATTGCTTGAAAACCTCTTTTCCTCTGTCGGTGAGGGTCACCTCCACCCTCGCCCGGCCGGAGCCCTTCTGTCTGAGCACCAGGCCGTCTGCCTCCATGCGCTTCAACAACTCCGTTATGGAGTGGAGCTTGCGGAAGAGACCACGAGCGATCTCAGCCGGGGTGCTGCGACCGCCGAGATACTCGATCAAGAAGAGGACGGCCCGCCTCTCGTTGCTGATGCCGTAGCGTGCATAGTCCCGCTCCCGAGCCCTGAGGATCGCGTCCTTGGTCTGGGCAGTAAGGACCCAGAGCAAGAAGTATTCATCCGCGACCGGCAATCCGTTGTCTTCAGCCCTGTCAGTCACTGATCTTGAACAACCTTGCTGCATTGCCGCCGAGAATGAGCGACTTGCTTTCTTCAGGGATATCCAGAGCCTTGATGAAGTCAATACCGGTGACGAACCATTCCCTTCTCACCGGATACGAGCTTCCGTACAGGATATGGTCGGCGCCGAAGACTTCCACCGCGCACTCCAACTGGGCCTTGCCCCACTGCATCGCGCCCGACGTGTCGAAGAAGATATTCTTGACCAGACGGTCCCCGGCAGTATCGGCGCTGTCAAAACGCTCAAGCTCCTCCTTGAACCCCTGTGAGCGTGGAGCCAGCATGTTGACATATGCGAAGAAGCCTCCGCCCAACATAGTGTGGATAAGCCTCAGATTCGGGCACTCTTCGAAGAGATCACTGAAGATCTCACGTCCCACACCGGTGGCCTGATCGACACAACGCCCATACTGACGACGCAGATTGTTGTACTTGAGCAAAGACGCGTAGTCTACAGGCAGCGGCGTGTGGTGGACAACGATGGGGACATCGAGCTTGTTGAGCTCTCTGAAGTACGGACGGAACTCCGGCTCATCCAAGTAGAGCCTACCGTAATGCACGGCCATCTGGACACCAGAGAACCCTAAATCGTTCAGGCATCGTTTGGCCTCCGCAAGGCACTCGGGGGTGCCCCACGGCGGCACTACAGCCAGGGCGCGGAATCGGCTGGGGTGCCTGTTGAGGAGCGCGTGCAGCTTGTCATTGACCTGCCTGCACTGTTCGAGCGAGAGCCATTCCTGCCAGCAGGGGACCCGAAGTATTCCTACGTCGATACCGGCAGCATCCATGTCTTTGAGCTGTAGGTCGATGTCGTACTGATTCTCTGCGTAATTCAGGTTCTCGTAGCCCTGCGGTTTCTCCAGAACGATCTGCTGTAGATCGGTCCCGGGCATGGGCTTGAGACAGCCGTACCACTCGTCCTCATTGGGAACGCAACTGATGAACGAATCCCTCAGTTCCTCGTCGGTGAAGAGATCCTCTGGCAGCCAATGCATATTCGCGTCGATTATCACGAGTCACCTCCATAGATAGCCTTACAGTGCCGGTTGGCCGGCCGGTTCGCACGAGCGCCGGTGCCTAACATTACGTTATATCGTATCAGATGGATCGTGTCAGAGTTCTTATGAGAACTTTCACCCCTGCCTGGCACCCTCCTGGTTTGTCCAACGTGCGTCCTTCTACCGCATAAGGCTGGGCAACCAGGTGCTCAGCCAGGGCACGAAGATAAGGAGCAAGAGCAGCAGGCACATGGTGCCTACGAAAGGCCATACCCCCCGGAAAATGGTGTACATGGGCACCTCTCTATGCCGCCCGGCCAGCGTGAATACCACCACTCCCACCGGAGGAGTGATGCAGCCGATCATGATGCAAAGTACCGTTATCACCCCCAACTGCAACGGAGAGAAGCCCATGTCCATGAGGATGGGGAAGAAGATGGGCATGGTGATGATCATGACCGACCAGATATCCATAAGGCAGCCAAGAACCAGAAGCACCAGAGACACCATGATCATGACCACATACCCATGGAGCCCAGCTCCTAGGATGGCGTTAGATAGACCCAAAGCCACCTCGGTAGAGGTCAGGAAGTAGCTGAAGTACCGGGCCCCAAAAATGAGGAGCAGGATCATGGCCGTAGTCTTCGTGGCGTCGAGAAACGCTTGACCGACGACTTTGAAGGAGAGTTGCCGATAGGGCAGACTGACAAGCAGTATCACAAAAGCGCCTATCGCCCCGGCCTCCTGGGGAGTGAACCAGCCGGTCATAAGACCGCCCATCACCAGCACAAATCCTATCAAGATGCCTATGAGTCCCTTGAGCGAGATCACTCGCTCCCGCCAACCTGCCGCAGCATACTTGGAGGATAGGCTGGGTTTGATCCGGCACTGGACGGCGATCTGGCCCATCATCATCAGCGTCAAGAGAAGTCCCGGGATGATGCCGGCGATGAACAGGTCGGCAATAGGGGTCTCGGTGATGAACCCGTAGACCACGAAGGCCGCACTCGGGGGAATGAGGATGCCGAGATTTCCTCCGGCGGCTATGGCCCCAAAAGATAGCGTGTCTGCGTACCCCCGCTGTCTCATCTGTGGCAGTGCCGCTCTATCCATGACCATGGCGGTGGCGATGTTGTCTCCACAGACCGCCCCGAAGGCGGCGCAGGAACCTACCGCCGCCATAGCCAAACCGCCGCGAAAGTGCCCCACCCATTTGTCGAAGGTCTTGAACGCATCTGCGATCGGGCCTCCCGCTCCGGCTAAGACGCCCATCACGATGAACAGAGGGATGACAACCAGGATCGGAGAGGTGCTGGTCTCGAAAATAGTAGTGGCCAAAGTACCCGTGGCCGGTTTCCAGCCCCTGGTCATCACGAAGCCTATGAATCCGCTCACCATGAGCGACAGCCCTACGTGCATCCTCAGAAACATGAGAATGAAGAAGATGGCCGTCCCGATAACCCCACTCGCCCACAAGGGGAGACTGCTCATTCCTTCACCTCCTTGTGCGCGCGGGTCGGCCGACGGATCCCATCCAGAGCACCCAAGAACCGGGATAGATATATGGGGACCAGAGTCAACATACCGAAGGCCGCGAGATAGGCGAAGGGGTACTTGGGTAGCTTCAGCGTGCCTCTGGTGGTCTCTCCCCGCGCCTGCACCTTCATCCCCCAGCGTACCAACTGCCAGACCGCCACACACAAGATGGCGATACCGAGCAGATAGATAAACGGTCTCAGAAAAGCCTGGACTCGGGCAGGCAGGCGTCCGGCAAGTACGTCGACCGTCATCTTCTCGTGCCCCAGATGCTCCAGCCCTATAGCAAGAAAGGTCAGAATCAGCATCGACATCCTGATGATGTCGTCGGAGCCCTGCAGGGGCGCGTTGAAGAGCCGCCGGGCCAAGATCGAGTAGACCATGGCCGCTACCAGTGCCATCAGGACGAGGGCGCTACCGTATCCCAACCATGTGTAGATAGGCTTGACAAAGGCCTCGATGGCGCCGGCCGCTTTGGCCAGGCCTGTAGCGGGTACGGCCGTAGCACCACCAGGCCGCTCGTGTTCGCTCATCACCGTCCTCTCAAGGTTACGGTCGGCCCCGGCCGAGACGACCGGGGCCGACCCATCGTGGTGCCGTGCTTATCTAGGGGACGATGTACTCCCACACAGTGTTGCCGTGTGCTTTGTCGATGACGACGATCTTGTAGATTCCGGGAACTCCTGAATAATCGAGCTTGCCGTCGGTTTCGTCAGGGATCTCAAGCGGACCAAGGCTCTTGCCATCGGCGTCGAATGCCTCGACTCCGGCGGCGTAGGGACCTTCAGTGCTAACGTTGAACAGCTTACCCGGCATGGGTTCGATCATGACCTCGACGACGTCATTACCCAGATCTGTGAACACTATCTTGATCTCGGGAGCAGTTGGTTTGGTCGTTTCTCCCGGTTTAGCCGCGGCGACCAGTTCTTCGATCCTGTCAAGGATCGCCTGGCCATCGATGCCACTGGGCAGGTTCTTGACCCACTTGTCGTAGACGGGAACCATAGCGGCCTTCCACTGGGCCCTTTCCTCAGCGGTGAGCGTGTGGAAGGATTTGCCGGGAGCTTGGGCCATGTCCATGAACGACTTCTTCGGCCCATCCGCGAGGGTGTCGTTGGCCAGGTTGTACTCTCGGCACTTCTCTTTGGTGCTGTTATCCAAGAAGGCCTGCTGCTGCTCAGCGGCAAGAGACTCCCATTTGTCTTTGTTCATCGCGATCACGAAGCAGCGATAGAACACATCGCATTCAGTCCAATGCTTGCCCCAGTTGGGAGCCCCTGTGAGGAACAAGAACGACCAGGTCAAAAACGTACCGTCGGCCATTCCTCTTTCCATCGACACTGCGAGATCACCGGTGGGAATTTCCACTGGAGTGGCCCCGAGAGCGTTGATAATGTCCGTCTCGACCGCAGCGCCGGATCTCATCCGCAGACCCTTGAAATCGGCAGGCACTTTGACCGGCTTCGTTCCGGCGTACTGATTCGCCGACATGACCGTCACGCCGAGGATCTGTACATCCTTCAGCTCTTCCTGGCAGTACTCGTGGACGATGTCGTAGAAGACATCGCTCGCTGTGCCCGGATCGGGAAACAGCATAGGCAGACCGGAGACTTCAGCCACCGGGAACGTACCGGGGTTATAGTCGATCACGATCACGCTGATATCCGACGTGCCGTCTAGAAGAGCGTCGTACTGCTGCTCTTCTTTAACAAGGGTGTTCTCTGGGTAGGCCGTGATGGTGATAAGGCCGTTGGAGGACTCCTCCACGGACTTGTACCACGGCTCTAAGAACGCTCCCCATAGACTGTATTTGACTCCGACGGAAGTGGAGAACTTCAGCTCAACGGGCTTCGCCGGCTTCTCACTGGACGGCGGCTCTGTGGTCGGCGCAGCAGTGGTTTCTGGTCCGGAGGTGGTCTCTGTCGGCTGCTGCGCTGCGGTGGTAGTAGTCTTTCCGTCCTCACCGCACGCCGCCAGCAGCGATACAAGGCTCAGGGCCAACACCAGTACAAGGATTCCTACTATCCATTTCGATTTCTTCACATCAACCCCCTCTACCACATGTGATCCTAGGTTCTATTGTGGACACGATTCAAAGAGTTCTATCCTGTCGAGGGCTTCTTACAGAAAGAACATAGCGATACCCGTATGGCCACCTCCCAGAGTCCGTACAGCTATGTTGTGGACATTCGCCGTAACACAGCCCCCGGCTACAAATCGAGCCGAATCTCCCTTCGTATCCGGGTTCGTATACGAAGTCACCACAGACTACTCCATGGGCGTATAGATGTCAATGCTCCAGACCTACCCAACAGCGGCTCCGCCTACTCCGATCCATAGATCGTGCAGAACGAAGAGCCCCGCAGGCGGGGCTCTTCTACATCGCCGACAACCATGTTGGCAGTTAAACCGCCGATCCGCCATCAGGTCCCGGCACGTATTTCTGCGTACTCGGCCATGCGCGCGAGTACGGTCGCCGCCCGCTTGGGATCGGGATAGGCGGCCACCCTTTGTTCGCTCAAGAAACGGTAGATCTCGGGCTCCGACTCCGGCAGTGCATAGACCGACACAGCCAGCGGCTTGTCGATGCTGTTGGCCGCTGCCGCCACATGCTCCAGACAGGCCCGAACCGGGGTCGATATCACCAGGATCATGTCGATCCCGTCGTCGGCTGCAACTATCTCGATAGCCTGCGCATACAAGCTGGGGTTGAGCAACGAGGCTACCCCTGTGTCGGTGGGGTTGCCGACCGACGTCCCCACTGGGGGCAGTACCTCACGCAGACGAGCAACCGTCTTCTCCCCCAGTTGCGGTAGTTGGAGCCCCAAGTTGTAGCAATTGTCGGCCGTACCAACCCCAGTGCCGCCCTGGCCTCCGATGATGGCGATGCGGCGACCTTTGGGCAGAGGCAGGTAGTGGAAGGCCACGGCACAATCGACCACGTCTTCCACGCTTGCCACATTGACGATGCCGGTCTGCTTCACCATAGCGTTCCATACGGTTGCCGATCCGGCCAGCGCTCCGGTGTGAGAGGCTGCCGCCCGAGCGCCCTGCTCAGTCAGCCCGCCTCGCCATAGGATGATGGGCTTCTTCTTAGAGACCTCTCGGGCTACCTCAAAGAAACGCCGGCCGTCTTTGACCCCTTCCATATAGGCTACGATGGTCTTGGTCTGTTCGTCGGCGCCCAGAAACTCCAGATAGTCCTCAGAGACGAGGTCGCACTCGTTACCACAGCTGATCACGGTGCTGAAACGCAACCCCTTGACGCTCAGGAACCAAACCAAGTAGTCGACAAACGATCCGCTTTGTGAGAAGCCTCCGACCGAGCCCGGCTCGCTGGGCACACCCTTCATGATGACCTGCGGTAGTGTGATGACTCCGGCGGCCGGATTGAAGAAGCCCAGGCAGTTTGGACCAATGACTCGGGTACCGCCTTCGCGGCCGATACGGCCTATCTCCCGCTCGAGTTCCTTGCCGTCGGCGCCCAACTCCCCGAAACCCGAGGCGAATACTACGGCGCACTTGGCCTTGTTGGCCACGCACTCTTTGACCAGATCGAGCACCGACTCGGGTGGGGTGAGTAGAATGGCGGCATCCAGTTCCACCGGGATGTCACTGATGCTGGGATACGCCTTCATACCCAGTAGTTCAGGCTTGCGCGGGTTCACCGGGTACAGATTCCTGCAGCCGGTGTCTCTCATACCCTCCAGGAAGAGGCGTCCGAAACTACCCTCTTTGTCGCTCGCGCCCACCAGGGCCACGTGCTCGGCGTTGAATATCTGTCGCAACTGTTCGACGGTCGATGATGACATGGCGCTACGCTCCCAGGATGACGCGGGCATCGACGGCTACGGCCCCATCGGGGTAGGCGAAGATGGGGTTGAGATCCATCTCGGC
>JAXGNF010000006.1:0-30483 GCA_040768135.1 Thermoleophilia bacterium
GGGCCTCGACACCACCCAAGCCGACATCAACCTGGGAGATATCCCGCTGACGTAAAGCCCTTCAACAAACGGAGGCTCTGTGGAGTATTTGGGACCTCCCGCAGAGATGGCGGGAGAAGTAGTGGCGTGCGCTCTCAAAGGTGGTGGCGACGCAGCCGACCTTTTTGTGGAAGAGAGGCGTTCGCTCTCACTCCGTCTCGACGACGGGCGGGTCGACAACGTGGTGTCGGGCGGAGACCTGGGGGCGTCGGTGCGGGTAACGCGCGGATTGTCCAGCACTTTCGGCTATGTCGATGCCGTTGACGAGGTATCTCTCAGGAGCCTGGCTGAAGAACTCGGTCGAGGGGACTGCTCGGGTTCGGCGGAGAGGAGGCCGACAGACTCGCGCAGGGTTGGTCCGGCACATGTGGTACGAATAGACCCCGCCTCGGTCGATGCATCTGTCAAGGCTCGGATGCTGCATATCGTCAACGAGACTGCCCGGGCCTTGTCGCCGGAGATCCGCCAGGTGACGGCCGCTTATGGGGAGAGCCGGCAGCGGGTGTGGGTCGTCGATCATGAAGGCCGTATGGCCGTGGACGACCGCACGAGGGTGTCTTTGTCGGTGACAGTCACGGCTGAAAGGGACGGGCTGATTCAAACCGGCCGGGACAGCATTGCTCATCCTGCCGGACTCGAAGTGCTCGAGGAGGCCGCCGTTGAGCGCCTGGCGACCACCGTCGCATTGCAGGCTTTGACTATGCTGGACTCGAAACCCGCCCCGGCCGGCCGGATGCCCGTAGTCCTAGCTAACGGGTTTGGTGGCGTGCTCTTTCATGAAGCATGTGGGCACGGTCTAGAGGCCGACTACATCCTCAAGAAGAGCAGTGTCTGGGAGGGTAGGCTGGGCGAGAAGGTTGCGGATGACTTCGTGTTCGCTTATGACGACGGCATCAGCGAAGGCATGTGGGGGAGCGCCGGATGCGACGATGAAGGCACTCCATGCGGACGCACGACATTGATAGAGGCGGGAGTGCTTACCGGATACCTTACCGACAAACTGCGTGCCCACCATTTAGGTCTCGGCCATACGGGGAATGGTCGCAGGCAAGATTACCGTTATCTGCCCTATCCGCGGATGACCAACACCTACTTTGGGCCGGGACGGTACACTCCCGAGGAGATCATTGCCGATACTCCCTGGGGTCTGTATGCGAAATCGTTCTCGGGGGGACAGGTCGATCCGGCCACGGGCGATTTCGTCTTCGGAGTGGCCGAGGCTTATCTCATCGAAAAAGGCAGAGTGACCACCCCGGTACGGGGTGCCACTCTCATAGGCAATGGCCTCGAGGTCCTGAAGGGGATCGATGCCATCGCCGACGACCTAGAGGTGAGGCCGGGCACCTGTGGAAAACAGGGCCAGGCGGTACCGGTAGGCACTGGTCAACCCACTTTGCGCATCCGGGAACTCACAGTGGGAGGTACCGGCCTCACATGAACAGAATCGCAGGCAACCCCGCACCCAGGGACCCTTCCCCTCTGCAAACGGCTCGAGCCGTCCTCGCCCGAGGGCGCTCGCTCGGTTCGGAGGTCGAGGTCTTTGTCCAACACGGCCGTACGGTCAACGTGAAGGTATTCGACCGCGAGATCGAGTCCGTTACGGTTGCCGAACCACGTGGACTCGGCATCAGGGCCGTCCACGATGGAAGGATGGGCTACTCGTTCACGGCCGATCTCTCCCCGGCGGGCATCGACCGAGCCTTAGCCGCAGCTGTGGACAACCTGCGGGCTGCCGATGTGGATCCCTTCATGCGTTTGCCGGAGCCGGCCCCGGGCGGGTATCCAAAGATTCCCGGTTTGTGGCTTCCCGGAATTGCCAAAACGAGTCTAGAAAACAAGACCAGGATCGCCCTAGAGGCCGAGGCAGCAGCCCTCGCCAACCCCGAGATCACGGTCGTCGAAGAAAGTGTGTATGCCGACGAGGAGTCCCACATAGCGGTCGCATCGAGCACCGGCATCGAAGCCGAGGCGGAGCAGTCCTTCTGTTTCACCTACGTGGCGGCTCTAGCAGGACGCAACGGAGAACGACAGTCGGGACTCGGCTTCTCTACAGGCCGGGAGCCGGCACTCCTTGACCCCGAACGTGCAGGCCGGGAGGCAGCCGAGAGGGCGCGGGCTTTGCTCGGAGCACGCCCTTGTGAGACCGGCTCGTACACCGTGGTATTGGACCCCGAGGTAGCGGCAGCATTACTAGCGAGCATAATGGCCGCTCTGAGCGCAGACGCGGTCCAGAAGGGCCGGTCTGTGTTCGGCGACAAGTTGGGCGAGAGGGTGGCTTCAAAAGTCTTGACCGTATGGGACGATGGTCTTGCTGCCGATGGCATGGCGACCAACCCTTTCGACGGAGAGGGAATTCCTCGACAAAACACCCCCCTCATTGAAGCCGGACGACTGCAGTCATTCCTGCACAGCAGCTACACGGCCCGCAAAGCGGAACAACCGTGCGTATCGACGGGCAACGCCGTCCGCTCTTCGTATCGAGCAACTCCGAGTGTAGGTGCGACCAACTTGATAGTTCGGTCCGGTGAAGGCGATCTGGCCGACGTGGTGGCGCGGGTCGGCGCGGGCCTCTACGTAGAGGGAGTGGCGGGACTACACTCGGGGGTGAACCCTATTAGCGGAGAGATATCGGTAGGGGCCACCGGCTGTCTGATAGCAGGGGGAGCAATGGGAGCACCGGTGAGAGAGGTGACGATCGCCACCGACTTCGTGAGATTCCTGAGCTCTGTGTCTGACGTGGGAGGTGACGCCCGCTGGGTCCCACTGCACGGGAGTGTGTGTACACCGTCATTGGTAGTGGACGGAGTTGCCGTTTCGGGAAGTTGATAGCAGCGGCCTTCGGTACGCATGTTGTGAGAAAACCTGGGAGGTGACGTGGAGAAAGAAGCTCTGGGTAGAGCACTACTGCAGGCGGCCTATCTGGAGGGCGATTTCGTCCTCCGATCGGGCCGACGGAGCCGGTATTACCTCGACAAATATCTGTTCGAGACCGATCCGCAGGTTCTGCGTGGCATCGTTCATGAAATGGCCCTTATGGTCCGCAACCGGCTTGCTCTCGGCAATACGTATGAACGCTTGGCGGCTCCGGAACTCGGGGGCATAGTGCTGGGCGCGGGTCTGTCCCTTGAGCTCGGTCTGCCGCTGCTGCTGGTGCGTAGGTTGGCGAAGGACTATGGGACCCAGAAACGGATTGAGGGGAGGTTCGCTCCGGGGGAGAAGGTCGCCCTGATCGAGGACATAGTGACCTCGGGCGGAGCCGCCCTGCAGGCGGCCGCCGCCCTCCGTGAAGAGGGCATGGTGGTGGAAGACCTCTTCTGTGTGGTCGACCGGGAAGAAGGTGGCGCCGAAGCCGCGCGGGCATCCGGACTGGCATTGCGACCTCTCTTCACATCCTCAGAGCTGGGTATCGTGCCTACAAGTGAGCGGTGAGTTCATATGTGGGCCGTAAACGTCGATAAATCGCTTGTGTGGGCCCTGCACTACTGGTAACGTAAAGAGGTACCCCGCGGACAAAGGGAGGTTGTTGTGACCAAGGCCGATTTTGTAGACAAACTTGCAGCCAAAAGTGGTCTCACCAAGAAGGATGCCGCTGCTGTTGTGGACGCGTTCCTAGAGGTGGTCACTGAGTCGCTTAAGGAGGGGGAGGACGTCCAGTTCACTGGTTTCGGCAAGTTCTACCTGCAAGATCGCAAAGCGCGGGACGTTCCCAACCCGCAGAAGCCGGGACACAAAGTCCACTGCGCGGCAACGAAGGTCCCGAAGTTCAGCGCGGGTCTCGCCCTCAAGAACGCCGTCAAGTGATCTGTAGCCCAGTAAATAGACTGCGAGGGCCGCTCTGTGCGGCCCTTTTGCTTCGAACAGCCATTTGAACGGTCCTAAGGTGTGGTGATGGTTGAGGACAACTTTGCCGACCGGCTGCTCAGCGCCGTAGAGAGGCGGCGCTCCCATGTGGTTGTGGGATTGGATCCTGCCTACGACCTGCTCCCCCCCGAGATTCGGACCGCCCATCCGACGGAGGCATACGCGGATGAGGTTGAGAGCCGGCTCGCATGTTATAGGGACTTCCTTGAAAACCTTCTAGACGGCCTCCGGTCCGAGGCGGTCGCTGTGAAACCGCAGATAGCCTACTTCGAGGCCCTGGGAAGCAAGGGTTACGCCCTATATCTGGATATCGTGAACATGGCCAAAGAGCGGGACTACCTAGTCATCGCCGATGTCAAGCGGGGAGACATCGGAAGCACGGCTGAGGCGTACGCTCAGGCTCATCTTGATGTCGCCGGAGCCGACGCAGTCACAGTCAATCCCTACTTCGGCGCGGACGGCTTGGAACCGTTCTTCACCCGTACACGCGAGGGAGGCAAGGGCGTTTTTGTCCTGGTGAAGACGTCCAACCCGAGTTCTCGGGAGATACAGGACCTTCAGCTCTCCTCCGGCGTGCCTCTCTATGAGGAGGTCGCCGGCCTGGTTAACGTTTGGGGCAAGGATGCCGTAGGTACCTGCGGATTTCAGGCAGTGGGGGCGGTCGTAGGCGGCACCCATCCTGCGCAGGGCTCCGCCCTGCGTGATCGCATGCCCCGCGTGCCGTTTTTGGTGCCGGGATACGGGGCGCAAGGAGCCCAGGCCCAAGATCTACGCGGACTGTTTGATGAACGGGGCACGGGAGCAGTGGTGAATTCTGCGCGCGCCATACTGTACGCATACCAGAGGCGACCCGGCATGCACTGGCTGGACGCCGCCCGGGACGAAGCCGCGGCAATGAGATCCGCCCTTTGGAGGGCCGCCGGCCGTGAATGATCCTGACATACGAACTGATAACGGTCCCTACGACCCGTCCGGACAACGCAAGGTTGACTACAGGCTCCTGCCGCCCTTGGCCATGCTTCTGGTGATCGTGGCGCTGGTGAGTGGTTTGGTGTTCGGGGGCATTGTGCAGGGGGACAAAGAGCGCCCGTCTCCTGGAGAGATCCCGACCACGCTGTCGACGGTGCTCATCATTCCCTGAGCCGATCCGTCTTTCTGCTTCGGACGACGCGCCCCCTTCAAGCCGGGCTGCGGCGTCTGATGTCCTCGTACAAGAAGATGAGGATCAGGTCCGCCAGAAGGCCGACGAAGGCTTCCACCAGCATCTGGCTGATGGGCGTAAGTACGAACACGTTGGCGTGGTCGCGGTAGAACATACTGTACAGACTGTATATCCCCGTGTAGAGCAACTGAAATGCAATGACGATGAGGACAACCGTCGGCCACCTGTGCTTGAGCAACCGCAGGCTCCGCCGAAGCGCCTCGACCAAGGTCAGATCCTCGTAGACGATCACGTAATCGGCGAACACCACCAAAATGCCGATGATCCAGGTGAGTGCCGGCACAAGCTGCGCGACCAATCCGGTGCTCGAAGTAGTCAGCGGGACTACCCAGAGCACGAGATTCCAACCAGTATAGAAGAGGAGCAGCGTCCCGGCTTCTTTCCACCTTCGTGGGGCCAATGGATAAAAAGGACCGGCGACCGCCCTGAAAAAGGGCGCACGGATCATGGCTGCGAACACACAAACAGCCAACCCGGAGACCACGGCGATGGCGAGGGCCGGCTCGAACGAGAAGTGGGCAATGACATGTTCGCGGACGTACTGTCGGCGTTCGAAGTTGGCGACAAAGAAGGGGCTCCAACCGATCCTTCCTCCACCGGCCGCATACAGGGCCAAAAAGGCGAGAGCGTCTATGACGGCCAGAGCCAGAGGGTAGAGGATCAGCCATTGCTTGCGGATCAGGCGGTTCCACGCTCGACGTAGGACTTCGGAGATGACGGTACCTCCAGGTTGAACCCCCTCCATAAGCGTTCAGTCCGCAGTATAACACTGGGTTACTGAGTGTCCTTGGGCGACTCCAGGACTGAGCGGGAGGCTAAAAACACCGTGCTATACTCCCGGCCATGATGCTTGTGACAGCTTGGCGGGGAAGACTGTGCGCGGTTCTCGTCTTTCTCGCGGTGCTTGCCGTGACTGCTGCGACTCTGGCCGGTGTAGCCAAGGGCGCCGGCAGCGCCACCCTTCTCTCCACCGAGTCGACTCGCACAACGGGCTTCACCATTCGAGGTCAGGACCTGGGCGATTTCTCGACCGCTCCTCCCGCCATCGAATCCCCGGCGGCGATCGTCGTGCACCAAGGCAGTGGCAAAGTGCTTTACGAGCGGAACGCCTACAAAAGACGGCCCATGGCCTCGACTACCAAGATCATGACGGCCATCCTCGTCCTCGAGAATATGGACCTTTCCGCAAAGGTGACCGTCTCTCAGATCGCGGCGGCTACTGTTGAGCCGAAGACCTGGCTAAGAACGGGTGATGTCCTCACCGTCGAGCAAATGATGTATGCGTTGCTTCTGCGAAGCGCGAACTCCGCCGCTGTCGCTTTGGCCGAGGCCTGTTCGGGGAGTGTACGAGCCTTCGTTGCGCAAATGAACGACAAAGCCGCCGAGTTGGGCATGCACGACACCCATTTCGCCAACCCCAGCGGGCTCGACGGAGAGGGCCACTACTCCACCGCCGCCGACATGGCGATCGTGGCCCGTTACGCGATGAAGAACGAAACTTTCCGGCGCATGGTGTCCACCCAAAGCTACGCAGTGACCCTCGCCGGCAGGAGTCGACCCCTTGTCTTCGAGAACACCAACAAGCTCCTCGCCCGATATGATTGGGTGACCGGCGTCAAAACCGGACTCACTCCGAGGGCCAAGCAGTGTCTTGTTTGCGCAGGCACCCGAGACGGCGTGTCCATCATCACCGTCCTGTTGGGTCAACCGGCGTCCGAAGTCTGCTGGAGTGAGAGTGCGGCCCTCATGCAATACGGGTTCTCCCAGTATCGACACTTGAAGCTTTTCGATGAAGGTGTTGTGGTTGCTGAGGCCGTGGTCCCTTACGAGTTCGACGGGAAGCTGCAATTAGTGACTGAAAGCTCCGCGGAAGTGGAATTGTATAAAGAGGACGCGGTCAACGCCTCGGTGCTCATCGCTAGGGACTTGGTTTTGCCGGTGAGTGCTGGGGAGGTCTTTGGTCACGTGAGGGTATCCGTGGGAAGAGAGGTGGTCGAGACGGTTGACTTGGTGGCGGCGCAGTCTTTTGACAAAACCACCCTGGGCGGCAAGGTCGCGTACTTCTTCGGTCGGTTGGGTAGATGGCTGGGGAATTGATATGACCGGTAGTCGGCGAGGAGATGCCCCACGATGATCCTCACAGTGACTCTCAATCCGGCCCTCGATCGGACCATGATCGTCCCGCACTTTCAGACCGGTTTCAGACACCGCGCGACCGACACGGTGATGCTGCCGGGAGGAAGAGGCATAAATGTCGCACGGGTGGCCAAAGCCCTGGGGCGCCCTGTTATCGCCACTGGTTTCATCGGGGGACGCAAGGGTGACCAGATAGCTTCCGATCTTAACGACGAAGGGATACTGTGCGATTTTGTGCGGGTCAAAGGCGAGTCGCGTGTATCGACTGCAGTGGTCGATCCCAACGCGAACGAAGTCACCGAGATCAACGAACAAGGACCTGAGATCACTCCGGACGAGTTCGCCATGCTCCACGAGAAGCTGGACTATCTTGGCAAGGCCGCCGACCTGGTGGTCTTCGCCGGTAGCGTCCCTCCGGGGCTCCGTGATGACTGCTACGCGGACCTTATCGAGCACAGCCGGAGGCTGGGTCTTACTACGTTCTTCTACGCCTACGGCGAGCCTCTTCGACTGGGCATCAAGGCCCGGCCGGACTACGTGTTTCCAAAGGTGGCTGAGGCAGAGAATATCATCGGCTATGAGTTCAGTGGGATCGAGGACCGGATAGAAGCGGCCCACAAAATACGTGAGATGGGTGCGGGTTCAGCGGTTCTAACGTACCGCTATGGGTGTGTAGCCGTACTGGCCGATGATGGCGGCACCCGTACGCTCATAGGCAGTGTAGAGGCCGCCGATGTGGTGTCGCCCTTAGGCTGGAGCGACTCCATTACCGGAGGATATGCCGTTCGCATGCTCGAAGGAGATCGACCGGCGGACTGCCTACGCTTTGGCTTAGCGTGTGGAGTCGCGAACGTGATGCGCTACGGAGCAGGCGTATTCTGGCCGGTCGACCGGGAAAGAGCGATCGATCTGGTTGACCTGCAGGAGGTGTCCCCTGAAACGTAACGTCGCCAGGCTCAAGAGGGTTTCCCCCGGCCTTACCTCCCGTCGACGCGGCATGTGCGGGGTGCGGCGGGGATTCCTAAGACGAGTAGCAAGCCCAATAGGCCCTGAGCAATGGTGGCGGACCCTCGGACAAGAGACGGTCTACAATCGAACACCAGCGGTGATATCCCCGCCCACCACGTGAATGGGAGTATGCGAACGATGGACCAGAAGTATGCTTGATGAACTAGCTGTTCCCGATTTAGAAGAGCTTTCGCGGCGTAAGCGACAGCACGCACCCAGTTCCGAGCCCGAACTGAGGCACATACGTGAGCGGGCCCTCATGGCCGCGGCAACGGCCGTGGCACTCAAGGCCGATGACGTCAAGATCCTCGACATGCATTCCTTGGTGACGTACACCGACTATCTGGTCCTTTGCACGGGGCGTAACACCCGCCTGACTCGGCGTATCGCTGAGGAGATCAGCCTTAAACTCAAGACCGAAGAGGATCTCTTGCCCAAAGGTACCGAGGGCACGACCGTCGGGGATTGGATATTGCTGGATTATCTGGATTTCGTTGTCCACATTTTTACGCCGGAGGCTAGAGAGTTCTATCGACTCGACATCCTCTGGAAGCAGGCGCCGGTTGAAACGATCCACTGACGTCCGCCGGTTGCAGTGGTCTGCGCTACGGGCTATAATCCGTGGCCACCCTGGGGGTATAGCTCAGTTGGGAGAGCGCGACGCTGGCAGCGTTGAGGCCAGGGGTTCGAGTCCCCTTACCTCCACCTCAAGCGACGAGGGATACGGTGAATGTCCGGCAGACCGCCGGGCCTTCTGCTTATTGGGGCCAAGCCGTCCGACGGCCGAGAGCCTACTCAGGCTACGACTGCGTGATCCGACGCCTTCTCGCTGCGGTATCGTGAATGTGTGATCATGCGTTTGGTCCGAAAAGGTCGAGCACTAACGCGCGAAGGCAGCGACTGTTGCCATGAACTTCGGCGACCTATCCGTCTATCCGGGCCGGAGGTCCCAGCCTCAGCCCGCTCCCACCGGGGGACCGACACGCCTTTCTTGGCGCGCACCTCTGATGCTGGTCGCAATGATGTTCGGCTGGATGCTCTTCTCGTTTACCCTCGCCGCTGCGACGGCACCCGATGATCCCAATGCTCAGGCGGCGGTCGGGATCGGCTACGGGGTGGTCGTCACGCCTGCCCCCGGCTGGTACTCCGCCGGCAACGTCTGGGATCCGGGCCCCGACTCGATTTCACTTCAGAGGGCCGGGGCCTACGTAGCCATCTGGGTCGAGGGCGGCTTCAGAGGAACGAATGAGGATCTTCTCAACTACCACTTGGACCAGGCGCGGCCCGATTTTCGGACTCTGCGGATCCTACCCACCGCTTCGACCACGGTAGCGGGCGGCCTGCCGGCCTTGACCGTCTTATTCTCTGGAGAGTCCCGATATTGGGGGGCTGAGAACGAGATGGTGGTCGCGGTCACGGCCGATCTTGGGGTGGTCATGATGGCAACGGCCGCCAGGGGACAGCTTGCGCGCGTACAGAAGGACTTAGATGCCATGCTCGCTACCATGATAGTGCCCCGGTGAACGGCGTTTCGGGCGTGCTCACTCCGGTCCGACTGCTCAGACAACCGGCGTTCTGGGTCTTCCTGATGCTGCTGAGCGGCAGCATCATGGTAGTGGGACTGGAGCAGTTGGCCTACCTATCCGCCTATCCTGCAGCGTGGTTGTTGTCGATATTGCTCCTCGCGGCCACAGCCATACCTGCCGGTTTGATCATTTACCGCTTGGACCAGTTCGAACCCGAGCCGGCCTCGTTGGTGACGATCGCCCTCCTCTGGGGTGGAGTAATAGCCCTCACGTTTGCTGCCGTGACCAACTCCTCGCTCCTCAGTTTCGTACAAAACGTCGTTCCTGCCCGTCACGCCGACTCCTGGGGGGCAGCTATCGTGGCCCCCATCAACGAGGAGTTCTACAAAGGCGTCGGTCTGGTGATGCTGTATCTGATGGCTCGCAGTGAATTCGACGGCGTGATGGACGGCCTCGTATACGGAGCCATGATAGGGCTGGGCTTCCAGGTGGTGGAGAACGTTCAGTACTTCATGCTGGCAGCGGGAGAGTCGGGAGGCGGCGGGATCGGCCCGGTGGTCAGCATGTTCTTTCTGAGAGTAGTCCTCTCCGGCCTCTACAGCCATATGCTTTTCACCGGTGTTCTGGGGTTCGGCTTCGCCTTCTATGTGACTCAGCGGCATCGGAGCAGGGAGCAAAGGCTTACGATGCTCGTTCTGTGTGGAGTAACGGCCTGGGCCGCGCACTTCGTATGGAACTCTCCTTGGTTGGAGACACTTATGAGCCAGGGTACGACCCAATTCATCTCCGCCATCATCATGAAGGGAACACCTTTTCTGCTTCTCCTGATCTTGATGGCGGTGTTCGCCCGCAGACGGGAGACCCAGGCGTTCTCGCGGCTCATGGAAACCGAGGTTGGCGGCGACGTAGTGACTGTTGAAGAGTTCGAGATACTGCGGAGCGGACGGAAGCGACTAAGGACTCTACGTAGGACAAGGAAGACGAAGGGCCCGGCGGCCCGGCTCGTTCTGAAGCAATTGATGCGCGCTCAGATGAACCTAGCCCTGTTCCACAATAAGACCGACCCTTTGGACCATTCGGCCCTCGAAGCTCAGCGCAATGTGGTCCGGGAGTTGAAGACTCGCTTGGAGGCTCTAGGCTAATCCGCGTCGCCGATAACAAGCGAACACTGCGCCAACCAGCTCTGGCAACCGCCCGCAACGATGGGCTGAAGCGACGCTCCCAACCTACCGGCAGGCGAGGAGGGGTCTCTTGTGCGTTCGACCCCTGGGCGCCGACCTCATAACCGTCGGAGTGGGAGACTCGGCCGGCCATATCACCTGCTAGAATCCGTTTGCCATGGGCGCTACAGAGATCGTCATCATCGGAGCCCGGGAGCACAACCTCAAGGACATCTCCCTGACGCTCCCTCGCGACCGCTTCATTGTCATAACGGGTCTGTCCGGCTCGGGAAAGTCGAGCCTTGCCTTCGATACCATTTATGCAGAAGGGCAGCGACGTTACGTCGAGAGCCTATCCGCATATGCCCGGCAGTTCTTGGGGCAGATGAGCAAGCCGGATGTCGACTCCATCGAAGGGCTCTCACCCGCTATCTCGATCGACCAGAGGACTACTTCGCGCAATCCTCGATCTACTGTGGGCACGGTCACCGAGATCTACGACTATCTACGCTTGCTATATGCCCGCATCGGCCATCCTCACTGCTGGATCTGCGGCCGGCCCATAGAAGGACAAAGTAAAGAACAAATAGTCGATCAGATCCTGGCATTGGAGCCCGGTACCCGTTTCGTCCTCAAAGCTCCTGTGGTGCGGGGACAGAAGGGCCGACACAAAGACGTTATGGAGCGCATCCGGCAGGAAGGCTTCACGCGGGTGGAGGTCGATGGGCAGCAGTACACCGTGGACGAACCGCTGCCCGAGTTGGATAAGAACCTGCGGCACGACATAAGTATCGTCATAGATCGTTTGGTCATGAAGGAGGGGATCCGACGCCGCCTCTCCGACTCGGTAGAAACGGCGCTCGCGGCGGGCGAAGGGCTGCTATTCGTCGACGTGTACGGGCACCGCCAGGGGGACCATGGTGTGGACGGCCAAGGTGAGAGGGCAGACGGCCCAGCAGGAAGCTCCGCCGCCCCCACCGCCCTCATATTCTCTGAGAACCTGGCCTGTCCGGAACACGGGGTGTCGCTGCCCGAAATCGCTCCTCGCATCTTCTCCTTCAACACCCCGCACGGCGCCTGCGAGACATGTGGCGGCCTCGGGGCGCGACGGGAGATCGACCCAGCTCTGATCGTTGGTGATCCCTCTCTGTCGATCACAGAGGGCGTTCTTCTGCCTTGGAGTGGGAGCAACTCTCAGTACTACAGCCAGATCATCAAAGCGGTGGCCGACCGCTATGAGGTCGATATGTCGACCCCGTGGCGCGATCTGCCGCAAGAGGTGCGCGACATCTTCTTGTACGGCACCAGAGGGGAACGGCTCTACGTCTCGTACATCAACCGCGCCGGTCTCAAGCGCAGTTACATGACCGTCTTTGAGGGGATAGTCCCGAATCTCCAGCGGCGCTACCGAGAGACCGACTCCGACTACATGCGTGACAAGATCGAGGAATTCATGGCCGATCGGCCGTGTCCTGCCTGTGGTGGAGCACGGCTCAAGCCTTCTACCCTGGCGGTGCGCATAGGGGGTGTGAACATCTACGAACTCAGCCTCCTACCAGTGACGCGGATAATCCAGTTTCTGGACGCCCTTCAACTGACCGAACGTGAGCGCCTGATCGGCAGCCGGATACTAAAAGAGATCAGGGAACGGCTGGTCTTTCTCGAGTCGGTAGGGGTCGGCTACTTGAGTCTCCACCGGAGCGCCGGGACGCTCTCAGGCGGCGAAGCGCAGCGAATCCGACTGGCCACGCAGATAGGCTCGAGTCTGATGGGGGTCCTCTACATCCTAGACGAGCCTTCCATAGGCCTTCATCAGCGCGACAACCGCAGGTTGATCGACACCCTGCTCCGGCTCCGCGACCTGGGCAATACTGTGATCGTAGTGGAGCACGACGAGGAGACCATACGGTCGGCTGACCATATCGTCGACATGGGGCCGGGTGCGGGTGAGCATGGGGGGGAGGTGGTCCGAAGCGGGACACCGGCCGACATCATTGCCGAACCCCGGTCTATAACCGGTCAATTCCTGGGGGGAAAACGCACAATCGCAGTGCCGGCCGTCCGGCGGACTGGAAAGGGGCAGTTTGTTGTCAGGGGGGCGCGCGAACATAATCTGAAAAACATCGATGTGGCGGTTCCAACCGGCGCCTTCGTGTGCGTCACAGGTGTGTCGGGCTCTGGCAAGTCCACCTTGGTCAACGACATCATCTACCGCAGCCTCTCCAATCTGGTCAACCGGGTACCCCGTCGTCCGGGGGATCACGACGGTATCGACGGCATCGAGCAGTTGGACAAAGTGATCGACATCGATCAGTCGCCTATCGGAAGGACTCCCCGGTCGAACCCAGCCACTTATACGGGTGTCTGGGACCACATACGTGAGTTGTACTCCCTCACGCAGGAGTCTAAGGTGCGTGGTTACATGCCTGGGCGCTTCAGCTTCAATGTCAAGGGGGGCAGGTGCGAGGCGTGCAAAGGCGACGGGACCCTTAAGATCGAGATGCATTTTCTCCCGGACATCTACGTGCCGTGCGAGGTCTGTCAGGGCAGACGGTATAACCGGGAGACCCTCGAGGTGCGTTTCAAAGGCAAGAACGTTGCGGAGATCCTTGATATGACCGTGGAGGAGGCGCTGCAGTTCTTCGCCAACCAACAGAAGATCAGACGCCGGCTACAGACTCTGGCCGACGTAGGTCTCGGATACATGCGGCTGGGGCAACCGTCAACCACACTTTCTGGAGGAGAGGCCCAGCGGGTCAAACTGGCCACCGAATTGGCAAAAGTGGCGACCGGCAATACGCTGTATATACTTGATGAACCTACCACTGGACTCCATTTTGCCGATATCGAGAGGCTGCTCGAGGTGCTACAGCGATTGGTCGATACCGGCAACACCGTCCTAGTCATCGAGCATAACCTCGACGTCATAAAATCTGCCGACTGGATCATCGACTTGGGGCCAGAGGGAGGAGATGCGGGGGGAGAAGTAGTTGCGACAGGCACGCCCGAAGAGATCTGCGCCAATCCGGTTGGCGAGACGGGCAAAGTACTCAGACGGGTTCTACCGGCCTGCGCGCACCCAGAAGCGTACCAACGTCCGGAGGAAGCGGCGTGACCGAAGCGGCCGAGGTCGAACGTGCCTTTCTAATTGCCGTCGACACTGGGGTAGACGCGGGGTGGAGTGCAGAAGAGTCGCTGAAAGAGCTTGCTTCCCTAGTCGAGACTGCCGGCGGTGAAGTGGTGGGCACATTGGCCCAACGACGGGAGTCCACCCACCCACTTTGGTACCTAGGGACGGGCAAAGCCGATGAGTTGAAGCGGGCCAAAGCCCACACTCACTTCAACATGCTGGTGGCTGACGACGAGTTGTCTCCCAAACAGCAGCGCTCCTTGGAGGAACTGCTCAATGTCAAGGTCTTGGACCGCAGCGGGATCATCCTGGATATATTCGCCCAGAGAGCCCGCACCCATGAGGGCCGTATACAGGTAGAACTGGCCCAACTAGAATATCAACTCCCTCGTCTCACCCGCCTATGGACCCATCTTTCGCGTATGGGCGGCGGCATTGGGACCCGGAGGGGCCCCGGCGAAACTCAGCTTGAGACCGACCGGCGTGTTTTGCGACAGCGCATCAAAAAAACCCGGGAGCGGGTCGACGAGGTGCGCCGGCGGAGGGAGACTGCAGCACGTGCACGCGAGCGGCGTCTTCTGCCCACTGCGGCTATCGTGGGCTACACGAACGCCGGAAAATCGACCCTGCTTAACTCCCTGGTAGGATAAGAGGCCGCGGTGGTTCAGGACATGCTCTTCGCTACCCTCGATCCGACTACCCGCCGGGTTCGCCTCCATGAAGGGCAGACCGTCATCGTAAGCGACACCGTGGGGTTCATCCACAAATTGCCCCATCAGTTGGTCGAGGCCTTTCGGGCGACGCTTGAGGAGGTGACTCGGGCGGATATTCTGGTGGAGGTCGTCGATCTTTCGGATCGTCACGCCCCAGAGTACCGGCGCACAGTCCAGAGGGTGCTCGATGACCTCGGCGCCGGGCATAAGCCCAAAGTAGTGGCGCTCAACAAGGCCGACCTTCTGAATAACGATGCGCTGATGCCGAGGCGGGGCGGTTTCGGTGGAGTACTGGGTCGAGACGACCGTTATGCTGTCAAGGTGTCTGCGCTTACCGGCGAGGGCATAGCCGAGTTACGAGCGGTGATGGCCTCGGTGCTGGCCGACCTGTGGTTGGACGTCGATCTGGCTCTCCCATACTCGGCCGGAGAACTGCTTGCCCGCATCAGAGAGCGGGGTAGCGTCGAGTTCGAATACCGGGATGAAGACGTTCGCATCCTGGGACGGGTCCCTCCGTCGATAGCGGCCGATTTACGGAGTGCGGCCTCAGCCTGGGAGCGAGCTCAGAAGATCCGCAAAGAGAACGGACGTGAGCAGTGACTCGACGTCTCCCATTCCTAGGGGCGCCTTGCCTCTCTTATGACCAAAGGGTCGCGCTGGACGGGTGTCTGGCGTCGCGTTAGAAGTGTTCGTGCACGGTCTCGATCGCGGCTGCTATGAGGGCGCCGCCTTGTTCCAGATCCCGCAGAGACAGTACTTCGACCGGCGAATGGATATAACGTGTCGGTACGCAGACAACCCCGCACGGAATGCCGCTCTTGGTGATGCTGATGGCCGTGGCGTCAGTACTGCCGCCGTTGCCAACCTGTAATTGGTACGGGATGGAAGCCCTGTCTGCCGACTCACGTAGCCACCTGAGCACCGGACGAGGGGCGATCACTCCACGTCCACCCGCGTCTATTACCGTGATACTCGGCCCTTTGCCTACAGCGACCGGCGACTCGCTCTTGGATACCCCGGGATTATCGCCCGGTATGGTGACATCCGTCGCTATAGCAACGTCCGGAGTGAGTCCGTAAGCGCTGGTACGCGCGCCCTTCAGACCTACTTCTTCTTGAACGGTACCGACCGCCTGTATGGTGGCGTGCACTTCCTTATCCCTCAGTAGGCGAAGGGCCCAGATCATCATCACGACCCCGGCCCGGTTATCGAGAGCCTTCCCGGTCACGAAATCGTTACCCATAGGACGCAGATCTCGATCGATAGTGATCGGGGAGCCCACCTCGACTCCCAACTCCATAGCGTTCGCAGCGCCGATAGCCCCACAGTCGATGAACATGTCCTTGATCTTGATCAGCTTCTTTCGCTCATCGGCATCCATGACGTGCGGGGGCCGCGAGCCCACCACTCCGGGGAGAGTCTCGCCGTTAACGGTATGGATGAGCACACGTTGTCCTAGGATGGTCTGATCCGACCAGCCGCCGACAGGTACCATCTTCAAGAATCCATCGTCATCGATGTGGGATACCATGGCGCCGATCTCATCCATGTGGGCGGCAACCATGATCGTCGGCCCCTCACCGTTCCGCACGCCGATAACGTTGCCCATGGTGTCGACCGTCACTTCGTCGGTCAGGGGCTCCAACTCTCGCCGCAGCAGCGTTGCCACATGCTCCTCGTAGCCGGACATCCCATGTGCGTCAGCGAAGGTCTTAAGCAGAGCAGCGATGTCGTTCATCTGACTCTCCTCAGAATCTGTGAGGGTAACTGAGCCTACTACAAGAGGTCCCGGAGCGAATCCATATCAGGAATGAGCCCGGACTGGGAAGCCTCGTAGTCGAAGTCGGCCGAAGCAAGGATGGCTTCACCCTCAGCAGTAGACCACCTGCCTGAACCGTACAGGATCTCGCCGGCGATAATCAGCGCTTCCTGCGCGCACAAAGCTGCGTGGATACGCGCACACAGCCTCAATCGTTCGGCGTCCTCGCCGGCCGTGATGATATCAACGACCTTAGTTGTCAGGGCCGCCGCAGGTTCGGCTACAGCAGCCAGGGAGGCCAATCGGAACATGATGTGTTGCTGACGGGTGGCCTTAACCTCATGAACTGCCTTGAACAACCGGTTGAGCAGGCGCAATGTCCCTGCGACTGCGTCGGCTTTGATTTCAGGTTCTCGCTCATGTGTACCCTGGACACGTCGGGCGAGTTCTTCGTAGAACGCGCCTTTGGAGGAGACTGTGGTCCGCCAGCGGTTGGTGCTGATGATCAACTGCTGGATCTCGCTGGTACCCTCGTAGATGGTTGTGATCTTGACGTCGCGCTTGATCTTCTCGACGTCATATTCCTTGGTGTAACCGTAGCCCCCAAGGGCTTGGATCGCCGCATCGGCGCAGGCATTGGCGACCTCGGAGGCGTACAATTTGGCCAGCGAACCCTCCACCTCCAGGCCGCTCTCGCCCGAGTCGAGTCGGAGCGCGACCTCTTCGATGTAGGCGCGGGCGGCTTCCAACCGCGCGACAAACGGGATGACCAGTTTATGCGTATAGCCCTGCTTCTCGATTAGAGGGGAGCCGAACTGGACCCGCTGCTTCGCATACGGGATCACTTTGTCGAGAGCCGCGACGCCAGCGCCCAAGGCGAGAGCTCCAACCATAAGGCGTGTATACCCGAATACTTCATTGGCCTGGGCCAGTCCCCGACCAGGGATGCCACCCACCAGATTCTGGGCCGGCACAAAGACGTCGTCAAACGTCAGGGGTACAGTAGTGGAACTCCGGATGCCGTGCTTGACCTCAGGTCGTCCCGTCTTGAACCCGGGCGTACCCTTCTCGACGATGAAGAAGGAGGGCCCTTCTGGAGCGACTGCCAGGACCGTCAAGAAGTCGGAGTGGCCGCCGCTTGAGATGAACTGTTTGCTCCCGTTGAGGCGGTAGCCAGCCAGGCTGCCGTCCGCGTTGTGAACAGGCGCGGCCGTCGTTTTGAGATTAGAGAGGTTGCTGCCGGCCTCAGATTCCGTGACCGCGTAGGCGACAAGGGCACCTTCAGCGACTTTGGTCAACCACTCTTTCTTCTGCGCCTCGGTGGCCCCCACAAGGAGAGGGTCGGTCCCCAGATGGACTACCAAGAAAGCGGTAGCGATCCCCAGACATATCTTGCCCAGCTCCTCACACACGACAGCCATATCGCGGGCGCCGCCCCCCAGGCCTCCGTATTCGCTAGGCAGAAAGAGAAGCTGCAGGCCTATGTCAGGCCCCAGCAACTCGCGGATCTCCTTTTCCGGGAATATCTCCTGCTCGTCGTAGGCCCGAATGACTTCGGGCGGGAACATGCGTTCTCTGATCTGCGCCAACAGGTCGAGAATCATACGGCGTTCTTCGAGTGGTAGTCCTGCTGGTGCCACTGTCCTCTCCGTAGACTAGGGCGGCTGCGGAGGCCGCCAGGGCGGTTACCGGCGCGAAAGTATAACACGGGCCTCGGGGCTGGCTGGGCTCTGTCACGCGTAGTCCGCCCCGTCACCGCACGCTGGGGTAAACTTCTGTAGGCGGATTATTCTCTTTATCGGGGCCGGAGGCCCAATCCCCAGGCATGAGTGCCACAGAAGACCTCAGTCAGCAGATCAAACATTCCCCGGATCTCCCGGGCGTGTACCTCTTCAGAGACGGTGTGGGAGACGTCCTTTATGTGGGCAAGGCTCTTGCGCTGCGTAGGCGGCTGGCCGGCTATCTTCCGGCATTTGGAGGCGAATCTGCGGGAAGGTTGCCGGTCAAAGTCCTGGAAATGGCGGGCAGGGCGGCTTCGGTCGAATGGATCGTGACATCGAACGAAGTGGAGGCGCTACTACTTGAGCACAACCTCATCAAACAGCACCGTCCGCCATTCAACATCAGACTGCGAGACGACAAGTCGTACCCGTACATCATGATCACAGCCACTGATGAGTTTCCCCGTGTGCAGTTCACCCGGAGCCCGCATCAGAAGGGCTACTTGTACTTTGGCCCATTCTCGAACGCGGCCAAGGTTCGTGAGACTCTTGACGCACTGGCGAAGGTCTTTCCGATGCGGACCTGCCGAGGCCGGCAACCTGGGCGGCGATCCGGATCACCGTGCCTGCAATTCCACATCCAGAGATGTCCGGGACCGTGCATCGGTGCTGTCGATGCCCGCGGTTACCAGGACGTCATCGATCAAGTGGTCGATTTCTTGAGTGGACGTGAGACTAAGGTGGTCGCGCGTCTGGCCCGGTCGATGCAGGAGGCCGCCGAGAGACAGGATTTTGAGAGCGCGGCGGTCTACCGGGATAGGTTGGACGCGCTCCGTCACGTCCTCGAACGGCAACAGGTCGAATCAAGCTCGCTGGGCTCAGCCGACGTCGTCGGATTGGCGCTTGACGAATGGGGAGCGAACTTGCAGGTGTTCGTCACTCGCGATGGGAAGTTGGCCGACAGACGTAGTCTGACCTTCGAGAACGTGGCCGGCGCGGACGCTCAGGAGGTCTTCGAGCGTTTTGTAGCCGAATACTACGGAGGGGCACCAGTGGTGCCGGCCGAACTTATCGTGCCACCCGCCATCGACGACACCGCTCGAGTCGCCTCGTTCCTGGAGGGATTTCGGGGTACCAAAGTCGACGTGCGCCAAGCGGAACGTGGTGATAAACGACGTCTGCAGGAGCTCGCCGACCAGAACGCCGCGCTGACGCTCGCTCACGAGAGAATGCGCGAAGAGAAAACGAGGGAGCGGCGCCTCGGTGCCCTGACCGCCCTTGAGGACGTTTTGGGACTGGATCGTCCGCCCATGCGCATCGAGGGGTACGACGTCTCCAACCTAGGCGACGAGAACATAGTCGCGTCCATGGTGGTCTTCGAGGGCGGAGCTCCCAAGAAGGCTGACTACCGCAAGTTCACCATCAGATCGACAGCGGGACAGGACGACGTGGGCGCGCTCCGGGAGGCGCTCGCTCGTCGCTTCGGGTCTGATCATGGACAAGGCGAAGTCGGGGTCGAGGACCGAGGCGACGGGGGACCGTCCTCGTCCGTCGAACGGCGCTACGACCCATCGTTTGAGGCGATGCCCGACCTGATCCTGATCGACGGGGGCAAGGGCCAGTTGAACGGGGCCGTCACCGCCGTGCGGGCGGCTGGGATTGAGTCCGCGGTGGCAGTCGTTTCGCTCGCCGAACGGGAAGAAGAGGTCTTTGTACCCTGGTCGCCTCAGCCGCTGGACCTTCCCGATGACGATCCCGGCCTGCTCCTGTTGCGCCGAGTCCGCGATGAAGCCCATCGTTTCGCGCTCGGTTTCCACAGGAGGCGGAGGGGGGCGCGGGCCACGGCGTCCATCCTCGACCAACTCCCAGGGGTGGGCGATAAGAGGAAAAGGGCGATCGTGCAGCACTTCGGCTCGCCCGAACGGTTTCTGCAGGCAACGCGCGAGGAATTAGAAGCCGTACCGGGTTTGCCGGGCAAGGTGGCAAGGGAGATATATGCATATGTGCACAAGACCGGCTGACATATTGGAGACGGTGGGATGAACACCGAACTGTGCGGATGGTTCGAGACTCCCTGGGGCCAAGGGAGCGTCACTGTTAGGCACGGGCATTTGGTACGGGTGGAACTTCCTCCCCTCGCTCCCGTGACGAAGGAGTGTGAGCAGAACGCTCGCCGGGCCGCCCCGGCCGACCGCCTCGTCCTCGACAAGTGGCTGGGTGAGCTCGACTCCTATTTTCGCGGCAAACGGCTCTCGTGGGCGCCTGACGATCTGTCGATGGAAGAATTGGGGTTGGGCGCCTTCGAGAAGGCGGTTTACTCCGCTCTGCTCTCGATTCCGGCGGGAGTGACCGTGAGTTACGGAGCCCTGGCGCAGATGGCCGGCTACCCCCGGGCAGCTCGCGCGGTAGGTAATGCTATGGCCAGCAACCCGGTGCCCATCGTCATACCATGCCACCGGGTGATCCGGTCCGATGGGAGCCTCGGCAACTACGGCAACGATCCGGCGCTGAAAGGACTCCTATTGGACCATGAGAGAAGGTTCGCAGCCGAGGGCGGGAACGGACCGTGACCAACGGGCAGGGATCGCATAGACTCGAAGTGGCCTTGATAACCGGCCTCTCGGGGGCGGGCAAGTCGGAGGCGGTGGCTACATTCGAAGACGCAGGCTACTTCTGCGTCGACAATCTCCCCCCGCAGATGCTTTCGAGCATGGTGGAGTTGTTCGTCCTCGAGGGTAGCCGGGTCAATCGGGCGGCCGTTGTCCTCGATGCGCGTGGTCGACCGTATTTTGAACATCTTGACCGAGCCCTCGAACTCCTGCGGGCTTCAGATGTAGCGGTCCGAGTCGTCTATCTTGAGGCTACCGATGAGGCGCTGGTAGCAAGGTACCAGGCAACCAGAAGGCCGCACCCGCTTTCAGTGGACCTCTTGGAGGGAATCGCCTTGGAGAGGAGCCTGCTCGCTCCTCTACGGGCTCAAGCCGACGTCATCGTCGACACTACCGCCCTCTCCCCCTGGGATTTGCGGCGGCGACTCGAAGAGACATTACTGGCAGACCGTCTGAGCGGCCAGTTGTTACTGAGTGTGGAGTCGTTCGGATACCGATACGGGCTTCCTGATGCAGCTGATATGGTGTTGGATGTCCGTTTTCTCCCCAACCCTCACTGGGTACCTGAACTCCGCCCCCACTCGGGACTAAACCCCGCGGTCCGCGACTTTGTCCTCAGCCGAACGGACGCGCAGGCCTTCCTCGAGCGCATAGTCGATCTTGTGCGCTTCATGGGCCCAGGGTTTCTGGCCGAGCAGAAACGACGGTTGGTCCTGGCCTTTGGCTGCACAGGCGGGCGCCATCGCTCGGTAGCCTTAGCTGAAGAATTTTCACGCCGCTTCCGAGACGATCCCTCGTTTGTTGTGAATCTGCGCCACCGGGATGTCGATAGGACTGGATGACGATGAGTGGTGGGTTCACCCGGGCCTTCCGGGAAGAGCTGACCCGGACCGAGGACCGGCAGCCGTGTTGCAGGGTGGCGGCCATGGCCGGCCTTGTTCACACGACGGGGACCTTTCTTATCCGTGGCGGAGCCACCGACGACGAACGGTACGAGATACGTATATCAACGTCGGTGCAGGCTGCTGCCAAATTGGCGTACTCGCATTTCAAAGCCTTGGGGGCCGAAGGCGACCTTGTAACCCGGCGAGAGGCCAACCTGCAGCAGCGACTCGTATATGAGGTGCGTCTCAAGGGATCGCCGGCCGCCCTGCAGGCCCTCAACGAGATGGGCGTGCTGAGCGACACATTCGAGCTCCAGCCCGGTGTCGCTCGCAGGCTGGTCAAGAAGGGTTGTTGTCGCAGCGCTTTTCTCAGGGGGTGCCTGATCGGAGCGGGCTCCGCGAACGCCCCGCAGAAAGAAGCCCATCTAGAGATCGTCACTTCCCAGCCGGTTTTTGGAAACGATCTGTTGACGCTGCTGAACGGAATGGCGTTTCATCCGGGTCTCCGCACACGAAGAGACCGCACGGTGGTGTACCTCAAAGGGCGTGACGAGGTCTCAGGTCTTCTCGCCCTGGCCGGAGCGCATGCGGCGGCCCTCCAAGTGCAGGAACAGGCTGTGGTAAAAGAAGTCCGCTCCCGAGCCAATCGGCTTGCCAACTGCGACGCGGCCAACCTACGGCGGACAAGCGCGGCCGCCTCGCGGCAATTGGAGGCCATCGCCGCCCTGGAGCAAAACGGCCGACTCGCCACTCTGCCCCGGGCTCTTCGGGAGATCGCAGACCTGCGGGTCCGCCATCCTCATCTCAACCTATCCGAACTGGCTGAGGCCGGAGGAGAGGGGCTCACGCGGTCGGCCGTCAACCACCGGTTGCGGCGGCTTGTCAAGGCCGCCGACCTAGTCGGGCGCTAAGGAGGCCCGTGGTAGAATCGACCATCTCCAGAAGGTCTGTCAGAAGCCCAAATGACGTGGGAAGCAGGTTGAGATGAGTACCAAGATCGCGATCAATGGATTCGGACGCATAGGGCGGCTGTTCCTGCGCGCAGCCGCCAAACAGGGAGCTGATTTCGAGGTGGTGGCAATCAATGATCTTACCGATGCCACAACACTTGCTCATCTGCTCAAATACGACAGCGTCCACGGAGTATGGCCGGGAGAAGTGTTGCACAACGACGACACCGTCACTTTTGAGGGTAGGTCTATCAAAGTCCTGTCCTCACCCGATATCAAAGCGCTGCCCTGGCGGGAACTAGACGTAGACGTCGTGTTGGAGTGCACGGGGCGCTACACCGACAGAACACAGGCCTCTTTTCATCTGGATCAAGGAGCGCGGAAAGTCCTTATCAGCGCCCCTGCGAAGGACCCCGACATCACCGTAGTAGTGGGTGTGAACGACTTCGATTACGATCCGGCCCGCCATCACATCATCTCCAACGCGTCCTGCACCACCAATTGTCTGGCTCCCGTGGTCAAGGTGCTTTCTGATTCGTTCGGTATCGAGAGTGGGTTGATGACCACCGTCCACGCCTACACTAATGACCAACGCATCTTGGATCTTCCCCACAAGGACCTGAGACGGGCCCGGGCTGCAGCGCTGTCGGTCATACCGACGTCCACGGGAGCGGCCAAAGCGATTGGTCTGGTGCTGCCTGAACTCAGGGGCAAACTCGACGGTTTCGCGCTGCGGGTACCCGTTCCGGACGGATCGGTGGTCGACTTGGTCGTGACCCTGGAGGAGGAGGCAACGGCCGAGGAGATAAACGCGGCCGTCAAAGCCGCCGCCGAGGGGCCATTGGCCAATGTGCTCCGCTACACCGACGAACCTCTCGTGTCATCCGACGTGGTGGGAGATCCGCATTCAGCGATATTCGACTCGGCTCTCACCATGGTCATGGGTAGAACGGCCAAACTGGTGATCTGGTACGACAATGAGTGGGGCTTCAGTAATCGCATGGTCGACCTGTGTGGCCGCCTGTTGTAAGAGGCTGGGAACGAAAGCGAGGGGGCATGGCGAAGAAGACGGTCCGCGACGTCGACGTCAAAGAGAAGCGCGTTCTTGTACGAGTCGACTTCAATGTCCCTCTCAAAGAAGGACGGGTCACCGATGACTCGCGCATCCGAGCGGCTTTGCCGACCATCCAGTACCTGCGTGAACAGGGGGCCCGAGTCATCCTTATGTCGCACCTTGGTAGACCGAAAGATGCTCCCGATCCCGCCTTT
Organism: Thermoleophilia bacterium; assembly: GCA_040768135.1. Taxonomy (GTDB): domain Bacteria; phylum Actinomycetota; class Thermoleophilia; order RBG-16-64-13; family RBG-16-64-13; genus RBG-16-64-13. The sequence continues at coordinate 23,988 of JAXGNF010000006.1, forward strand.
TCTTTGGATCCGGTGGCCATGCGTCTGGGACAACTCCTGCGGACACCGGTGCGGAAGGTTAATGGCTTATCCGGCCCTGGTGTGGAGGCGGCTGTGGCCTCCATGGGCCCCGGTGACGTACTCCTTCTGGAGAACTCCCGGTTCGATCCCCGAGAAAAGAAAAACGACCCCACTCTCGTCAGAGAACTGGCAGGACTGGGAGATCTGTACGTCAACGACGCGTTCAGCGCCGCCCATAGGGCTCACGCCACTACTGCCGGACTGGCCCAGGTTCTTCCAAGCGTCGCCGGGTTTCAGATGGCCCGAGAGATCGCCTCTTTGGAGAACTTGATGGCTCAACCCAAAAGGCCGTTCGTCGTGCTACTGGGCGGCGCCAAGGTAACCGACAAGATCAAGGTGATCGAGCGGTTCCTCGATCTGGCCGACCAGCTGCTGATCGGAGGTGCGATGAGTTTTGCCTTCTTCAAAGCCAAGGGTCTGTCTGTCGGAGACTCCAAGGTGGAGGAAGAAGGGGTGGGAGAGGCCGCCGAAGCTCTGCAAAAAGCGGCGGACGTGACCTGTGAACTGGTTCTGCCTACGGATCTGGTGGTAGCCGATCGTTTCGCCGAAGATGCCGCCACCTCGGTGGTGGCAGTCGACGCCATTCCCGACGGGTGGATGGGGCTGGACATCGGGCCGGCCACGGCGGAGAGGTATGCCCAGGCCATCGCGGCCGCGGGCCAAGTATTCTGGAACGGCCCGATGGGCGTGTTCGAGATGGGCCCTTTCGCTGCTGGTACGCGGGCGGTAGCCGAAGCCATGGCCGCCTGCCCGGGCGTCACCGTGGTCGGAGGGGGTGACTCGGTTGCCGCCGTCAACAAGTTCGAAGTAGCAGACAGGATGGATCACGTGTCGATGGGTGGTGGGGCCTCCATTGAATACATCGAGGGCGCGGAGTTGCCCGGAGTGGTCACTCTGCCCGACGAGGAGCCGGCCTGATGACCGACGACGCACAGACTAGGACCCCCCTTGTCGTCGGCAACTGGAAGATGTTCAAGACGAGCGCTGAGGGAGCGCGATTCGTACGCGAATTGGTGGCAGTTCTCGGGGAGGTGCAGGATCGCGACGTGATGGTATCCCCACCGTTCACAGGCCTCTTGGAGGCGGCCCAAGCCGCCGAGGGGAGTTCGGTGTCGATAGCCGCTCAGGACGTGTTCTGGGAACGAGAAGGAGCCTACACCGGAGAGATCTCGGCGGCTATGCTGGCCGCACTTGGGGTCAAAGCGGCGATAATCGGCCACTCAGAACGACGCCGGTATTTCGGGGAGACGGACGACTCAGCAGCCAAGAAGGTACGGGCCGTCCTCGACAGCGGTCTGCTCCCCATCTTGTGTGTGGGCGAGACCGAGGACGAACGCGAAGCGGGGCGCACGGAAGAGGTGTTGGCGAGACAGGTCCCTTCTGGGCTGGGGTTTGTGCAGGCTGATGAAGGGACGGTGACGGCGATCGCTTACGAACCTGTGTGGGCCATCGGAACCGGCAGGACCGCTACTCCCGAGGTGGCGCGGGAGGCCATCGCCTACGTACGAGAACAGGTGAAAAACACCCTTGGAATCAGGGCGGCCCATGCAGTGCGGGTACTTTACGGGGGGAGCGTCGGGCCGGACAATATCGACGAACTCATGGCGCAACCGGGTGTCGACGGGGTGTTGGTGGGAGGAGCCAGCCTGCAGGTGGGATCGTTCGCCCGCATCGTCCGATACGAGAGGGCCTAATGGTCATGCCCGCCGACGAGGGGAAGGGCCGTCGACGTGCAGCGCTCATCATCCTCGATGGATGGGGCTACGCAGAGCCGGGCCCTGGCAACGCGATCTCTCTGGCCGATACCCCGGTATGGGATGCACTGTGGGCGCAGTATCCGCATGTGCTCCTAGAAGCGAGTGGGGAAGCGGTAGGTCTGCCGCCGGGCGTCATGGGCAACTCAGAGGTAGGGCACCTCACCCTGGGCTCGGGCCGGATCATCTACCAGGATCTATCTCGCATCAGCCGCTCCATTGCCGATGGTTCTTTCTTCGACAACCCGGTGCTGACCGCTCTGATGGATGGAGTCAGAGCCCGTTCGACTTCGCTGCACCTCATGGGGTTGCTTTCTGACGGTGGGGTCCACTCAGCGATGGCTCATGTGAAGGCTTTGGTCACGATGGCCCGCCGGCACGGTATTACCAGACTTCATATACATGCCTTCACCGATGGGCGCGATACTTCGCCTACAGCCGGCGAGTGCTACGTCGCTGAGTTGGTCGATTTCCTGCATGAAGAAGGCGTCGGCGGCATCGCGACGGTATCTGGACGCTACTATGCCATGGACCGGGACAAGCGCTGGGAGCGACTCAAGATCGCGTACGATGCGTTGGTGCACGACGTGGGACTCAGGGCCTCAGATGCTGCATCGGCCGTCCGTGAGTCGTATGCTCGTGGTGAGACCGACGAGTTCATCCTCCCGACCATTGTGTCGGCGGACCCTGCATCTCGGATCGGCGACGGGGACGGAGTCGTCTTCTTCAACTTCCGGCCCGACCGCGCCCGGGAGTTGTCGGCTGCGCTCACTGTGACGGATTTCACGTGCTTCGACCGGGGAGGACCGCCTCCGCTCATCGACTTCGCCGGGATGACGGAGTACGATCCTAGACTTGATCTCGCCGTAGCTTTTCCCAAAGAAGAACCACGCAACGTGTTGGCCGAGGTTGTCAGCGATGCGGGCCTAACTCAACTCCACATTGCTGAGACCGAGAAGTATGCGCACGTGACCTTTTTCTTCAACGGCGGCCGCGAGGCCCCTTTCCCCGGGGAGGAGCGGAGACTCGTCCCCTCACCCAAAGACGTCGAGACTTACGACCAGAAGCCGGCGATGAGCGCCTACGAGGTGGCCCAAGCCTTTGAGGAGATAATGGTTGCCGACCCCAAAGATTTCGTCGTCCTCAACTTCGCCAACCCCGACATGGTGGGACACACCGGCAACCTAGCGGCCGCGATCGAGGCGGTGCAACATGTGGACCGTTGTCTAGGCCGGGTGCTGCGGGTGCTGGAGAACCTGGAGGCGAAGGTGGTCGTGACTTCAGACCACGGTAATGTGGAGGAGATGCTCGAAGCAAGTGGCGACCGCTGTACGGCCCACAGTATGGGGAAGGTCCCGCTGATACTTCTCGAGAGAGACGCAGTGTTACGAGAGGGGGCCGGCCTTTCCGATGTCGCTCCAACCTTACTGCGTTTCTTGGGGCTCGAGACGCCTGAAGAGATGACCGGGCGATCGCTGTTCAGTTCCTGAATACTTGCATCGCGTATACAATCGTCCCATTCAGTGGTAACTTACGCTCAACAGCCGACTGGAGTAACAAGGCAGGCACACCTGTAGGGGTGGAGCCGGCGGAGGGATAACTAGCAGTGACGATCTTCTTGCTCATATTGGATGTCATTCTCGGTCTTGCCACTCTGGCACTCATCTTCATGCACTCCGGCAAAGACGCTGGGCTGTCCACCACCTTCGGAGGAACCGGTGGGACGTTCGGCGGCAGCGGGGTGGTGCAGAAGAACCTGGATCGCCTCACAATTGGATGTGGCGTGGGCTTCTTCATCGTGTCCATCGCTCTCGCCTACGTGATCTGAGAGCGTGTGTACTAACACCCGAATCGCATGCGAGTGCGGGGGAGGTGGGTAGAAGCAGCAAAGGTATCGAGGTAGGGATGGGACAGAGTGAGCCAAGGAGGGAATATCTTGAAACTTCATAAACGTACCTGGTATGTCTGTTTGCTGGCGTTGGCTCTAGTGGGTGTGCTGGCGCTGGCTGCTGCCTGTGGGGGCGAGAAAGAGACTGCCACCACGGCAGCTCCAACCGAGACCACGGCAGCTCCAACTGAGACCACGGTAGCTGGTGACCAGCCGGTCGATGGTGGCACGTTCAACATCTATATCAATGAACCGGCCTTCATAGACCCGGTCAACCTGCAGGAGTCGGAGGGCACCCAGGTTGGTCAGCAGCTCTTTGACAGCCTTGCTGCGTTCGACTACAAGACCGGCAAGATCAAACCTGCCGCCGCCAAGTCTTGGGAGTCGAACGAAGACGCGAGTGTATGGACCTTCCATCTGGTTGAAGGCGCCAAGTTCCATGACGGCACTCCGGTGACGGCGGCCGACTTCAAGTACGGTTGGGAACGCATCTGTAATCCGGCCAACGAGTCTGAGATTTCTTATCACCTCTCCTGCGTCGAAGGCTATGACGAGATGCAAGACGGCAGTGCCACGGAGCTGGCGGGCCTGAAGATCGTAGACGACTTCACACTTGAGGTCACGCTCTCGTACCCGTTCGGTGACTTCGAATACGTCGTCGGACACCCGGCCTTGGCCCCAATCCCCAAGGCGGCTGTTGAAGCCGCTGGAGCGGCATGGGGCGACAAGCCGATTGGTAACGGCCCCTACATGATGGCTGAGCCCTGGGCGCACGATCAGTACATCAAAGTAGTCAAATTCGCCGACTACTACGGCGAACCCGCTCACGCCGACGGGGTGAATTACCTCATCTTCAAAGACGAGGATACGGCCTTCCTGGAGTTCCAGGCCGGCAACCTCGACTTCACCAGCATCCCGTCGGGTCAAGTGCAATCCGCCAAAACCACCTACGGCGAGAGCCCTGATGGAATGACCGCCGCCCCGGGTCAGCAGACGCTGACCGGTCCGGAGACCGCGGTCTACTACATACTCATCAACAACAAAGATGAGATTATGAGCAACCAGGCCCTCCGTCAGGCCCTCTCCATGGCCATCAACCGCCAGGCCATCATAGACACCATTTTTGAAGGCCTGCGTGAACCGGCCACCGGCATCGTCCCCTGGGGCGTTGACGGTTTCATCAAAGACCAGTGGGCCTACGCCAAGTACGACGTAGAGGCCGCTAAGGCAAAACTGGCTGAGGCCGGCTATCCGAATGGCGAAGGGCTGCCCGAGATAGCTCTCAGCTGCAACAGTGGCGTCGGACACGAAGACATCATGGCCATGATTCAGGCCGATTTCGCTGTCATAGGTGTCAAGGCCAAGATCGACGCTGTGGAGTGGGCGCAGTATCTCGATAAACTGGGGGATGGTAACTTCATGTTGGGCCGTCTCGGTTGGATCGCCGACTACCCGATCATGGACAACTTCCTCTACCCACTCTTCACGACCGGTAGCGGCGACAACTATTCTTTCTATAGCGATCCGGCCGTAGATAAGGCGCTTCTGGATGCTAGAGCCACTCCCGATACCGCCGAGCGTATCGCCAAGTACCAAGCGGCCGAGAGGACTATCGGCGAAGCTGCTCCGTGCATCCCGCTGGTTATGTACCGGATGGGTCGCGTGGCTTCCGACCGGGTACATAATCTAGTGCTGAGCGCTCAAGGTCTGTTGAATCTCGAAGAAGCGTGGATCGCAGCCAAGTAACGGTCTGCCGAGAAGCACGTGGTCATATGTGGCAATACTGCCGCAGGACGCCCCTCTGGTGGGCGTCCTGCGGCATCACCGTCTAGACCCGTGAACGTCACGGTTTCTGCATGATCACATACATCATCCGCCGAATCCTACAGATGGTCCCGGTCTTCATCGGTGTCACCATCATTCTTTTCATACTGCGCTCGCCGGGTGTGGTCGGAGGAGATCCGGTGAGGATGATCACCGGCGAGAGGGCGATCAGTGAGACTCTCTACAACGAGATCGTCAAACGCCATGGTCTTGACAAACCCTTCTATGTTCAATATGCGACGTATCTGAACGATCTGGTCCATGGGGATCTCGGGCGCTCCTATCAGAAAAGCCGTCCGGTATCCGAGATATTGTGGGACAAGTTCCCCAACACCTTGAGGTTGGCCCTTGCCGCCATTGTGATCGAGATGTTCTTCGGGATCATCGCGGGCATCATATCCGCGGTCAAGCGCTATTCGTTCTGGGACGTACTCGTGACATTCAGCACATCGGTGCTGGTGTCGCTTCCGGTGTTTTGGCTGGGGATGCTCCTGCAGATATTGTTCGGTCTGAAGTTCAAGGAATGGGGTCTTCCGTTCCTACCGATATCAGGCATGCGCTCCGATCGCTTTCCGGATATCGTCCACCTTATCCTTCCGGCGATCACCCTGGCCTCCGTGTCAACGGCTTATGCTGCCCGGATAATGCGCAGCCAATTGTTGGAGGTCATGGGCCAAGACTACATGCGTACGGCGGCGGCCAAAGGGCTGTCGGGCACTCAGGTCATCTGGGGCCACGGGATGAAGAACGCCATGATTCCTGTAGTCACTTATTTCGGCTTGGATTTTGCCGCCATGATGGGAGGCACAGTCCTTACTGAGACCGTTTTCAACTGGCCCGGTGTGGGCTATGAGATCTTCCTCGCCATAGGCCAACGTGACTGGCCCATAGTCATGGGAGCCACCATCATCATTGTCTTCATCGTCATGGCTATGAACCTAATAGTAGACATAAGCTACGCCTTCCTCGA
>JAXGNF010000006.1:30583-36096 GCA_040768135.1 Thermoleophilia bacterium
CTCGCCGTTGCGGCGCTTGTCTGGATAACCATCGTTATCCTGGTCGCCATTACAGCCGATCTATGGGCACCTCGTTGGCTGGGTGATCCGATTAAAATCGATTCGACGACGGCCGCCGAACGGATGTTGTTGTCGCCGTCGCTAGAGCACCCCTTTGGAACCGACAAGCTGGGACGAGACGTGGCTTCCCGGGTCGTCTATGGGGCACGGGTCTCATTGCTCGTCGGGGTCGTAGCGGTCTCGATTGCCGTAGCTATCGGCCTCCTTATGGGGGCCTTGGCCGCCTACTACGGGGGCATCTGGGATGCCATCATCATGCGTACCGCTGATGTGTTCTTCGCCTTTCCGTACATCTTGTTCGCGATAGTGCTGATCGCGCTTTTGGGACCTGGGTTACAGAACGTCTTCATTGCCATCGGAGTCTTAGGGTGGCCTAGCATCGCAAGGGTTTTTCGCAGTTCGATCCTCTCTGTCAAAGAAAACGAGTATGTGGACGCGGCGCGCGCCATGGGTGCCTCTACCCGACGAATTCTGATTCGCCACATAATGCCCAACGCGGTGGCTCCCATAATCGTGTACGCGACCATGAGCATCGGGGGAGCCATCCTTACCGAGGCTGCGCTCAGCTTTCTGGGCATGGGAGTGCAGAGACCCAATCCGTCCTGGGGCAACATGCTCGACGATGCCCGCTCTTTCATGCTGAGCGCCCCTTGGCTCATGATCTATCCGGGCGTTGCCATCCTCACAACGGTGCTGGCTTTCGTTCTTCTTGGTGACGGACTCCGCGATGCCCTCGACGTGAAGATGAAGGAATGATGATGGCTCCTCTACTCGAAGTCGACGATCTGCGCATGCACTTCTTCACTCGCGATGGGGTGGTGAAGGCCTGTGACGGAGTCACCTTCACTTTGGAGGCGGGCCGCACTTTGGGGGTAGTAGGGGAGTCCGGTTCGGGCAAGTCGGTCACCGCGATGACCGTGATGCGTCTTATTCCTGAGCCCCCCGGCAAGGTGGTAGGCGGGGACATCCGTTTCAAGGGGGAGAGTATCCTCCAAATGAGCGAGAAGGAGCAGCGCAAACTCCGGGGCAACCGCATAGCCATGATCTTCCAGGACCCCATGACGTCACTCAATCCCGTGTACCGCATCGGGCGTCAGATCGCCGAGCCTCTCCGGCTGCATAAAGACATGAACCGCAAAGAGGCCTGGGCGGCGGCCGTCGAGTTGCTTAGCCGCGTAGGGATCCCGCAGGCCGAAAGCAGGGCTCACAACTATCCGCACGAGTTCTCTGGAGGCATGCGCCAGCGGGCCATGATCGCCATGGCTTTGGCTTGTGGCCCGGATGTCCTCATCGCTGATGAGCCCACTACTGCTCTAGACGTGACCATCCAGGCCCAGATCCTCGAACTGATGCAGGAGATCCAGAAACGCACCGAGTCGGCCATCATCATGATCACCCATGATTTGGGAGTGGTGGCCGACATGGCCGACCACATCTTGGTCATGTATGCCGGTAAGCCGGTGGAGTACGGACCTTCGGACGAAGTCTTCTACAATCCCCTACATCCCTACACTTGGGGCCTCTTGGAGAGCCTTCCTAGGCACGATGTGGACGACAAAGGGGCTCTGTCTCCGATCTCGGGCCAGCCCCCCAGCCTCATCCATCTTCCCTTGGGTTGTGCCTTCAGTCCCCGCTGCGCCTACGCTCGCCCTGAGTGCCGCAAGACTGCACCTCCTCTTGTCGACGTAGATCGGGGACATCTCTCCGCCTGCCTGTTTGCTGGAGACGCCGATTTCGTCCGTCAGTACGACAACCGGGTCAAGCGCCCCTCTTACTCTTCGTCGCTGGAGTTCTAGATGGCCGCTCTGCTCGAAGTCCACGACTTGAAAAAGCACTTCCCTGTCAATCAAGGGGTGTTTCTCTCCCATCTGGGCAAGACGGTAAAAGCGGTAGACGGGGTGAGTTTCGCTGTGGACCAGGGCGAGACCCTCGGCTTGGTAGGGGAATCGGGCTGCGGTAAGTCCACCACCGGACGTTGTATCAACCGTCTGTTGGACGCCACCGCCGGTGCCATCTCCTTTGAAGGGGTCGACGTGCGCAGCCTACGCCGCAAGGCCTTGAAAGCCTATCGGCGCGATGTGCAGTTCATCTTTCAGGATCCCTACGCCTCCCTCAATCCGCGCATGACCTTCGGAGAGATCATGTCTGAACCCTTGGTCATCCATAATGTGGGTACCCGTCGGGAGCGCGAGGACCGCTGCAAAGAGATGCTTGAGACCGTGGGGCTCAATCCGGAACACATCCACCGGTACCCTCACGAGTTCTCCGGAGGTCAGCGGCAACGGGTGGGCATCGCCCGGGCTCTCATGCTCAGGCCCAAGATGATCATCTGCGACGAGCCCGTCTCGGCCCTAGACGTCTCCATCCAGGCTCAGATCATCAATCTCCTCGAAGATCTGCAGAAGGAGTTCGGTCTCACGTATCTGTTCATCGCTCACGACCTGGCTGTAATCCGCCACATCTGCGACCGAGTGGCGGTTATGTACCTGGGGAAGATCGTGGAGCTCGGCGGCTGGCGCGAAGTCTACGACAGCCCTAGCCACCCTTATACACAGTCGCTCCTTTCTGCCGTGCCGGTGCCCGACCCAGAGAAACAACGGGCCCGCGCCCGTATTATCCTGCGGGGAGACGTACCCAACCCCATCGACCCTCCGAGTGGCTGTCGCTTCCATACCCGCTGCCCCATTGCCCAGTTTCCTTTGTGTGCAGAGGAAGACCCCGCCTTGCGACAGTTGACCATTGGTCATCAGGCGGCCTGTCACTTCGCCAAACCCTTCCCCATCCCCGAGAACAGGATGAGAGGAGAGGATCCGGTCAACGGGGCCACCTAAGTAAAGGCGGTATAATCCGGTTGCAGCCCGGGTAGCCGCAGGGGCGCACCGATATGGGCCCTTGAGGAAAGTCCGGACACCGTAGAGCGGGGTGCTGGATAACGTCCAGCGGGGGAAACCCTAGGGAAAGCGCCACAGAAAAGACACAGCACGCCGGTTCATCCGGTTGCGAAGGTGAAATGGTGCGGTAAGAGCGCACCGGCGCCGTGGTGACACGGCGGCCAGGCAAGCCCCACCCGGTGCAAGGCCGAATAGAGAGGCGTTCGAGGGTTGCTCGCCCGAAGCCTCCGGGTTGGCCGCATGAGCCGTCCGGCAACGGGCGGCCACAGATAGATGGCTACCTCAGTGGACTGTCGAAGTGCAGTCCGCCAGACAGAATCCGGCTTACAGGGCTGCTACCGCGAGGCTCCTTCTTTTCGGAAGGAGCCTCAGCCATATAAAATGCGTTGAGAGCGAAACTACGGGTGCGAGCCCGGCACAACAAGAGGACAGAGAGGAGTGCGGCGATGGGCCAGAAACGGGTCGTCATCATGGGAGCCGCCGGACGCGACTTCCACAATTTCAATATGGTGTATCGAGACGATCCCGGGGTGAAGGTGGTGGCTTTCACGGCCACTCAGATACCGCAGATCGACAACCGCCGTTACCCCGCCGAGCTTGCTGGGCCGCAGTACCCAGACGGTATACCCATCGTCCCGGAGAGCACCCTCGAAGACCTGATACGCGAGGAGAAGGTCGACGAAGCAGTGTTCGCTTACAGCGATGTGTCTCATGAAGTGGTTATGCATCTGGCCTCTAGAGTCATGGCGGTCGGTGCCGACTTTGCTTTGCTCGGTCCCAACCGTACCGCTTTGAAGTGCTCGGTTCCGGTCATCTCCATCCTGGCGACGCGTACGGGGGCCGGCAAGAGTCCTACCTCTCGATTTGTCGCCGATCTTCTGACGGCCCAGGGCCTACGCCCAGCGGTGATCCGTCACCCCATGCCGTACGGCGACCTGGTGGCGCAAAGAGTGCAGCGGTTCGAGACCATGGACGATCTGGATAGGGCACAGACCACCGTGGAGGAGCGCGAAGAGTACGAGCCTCACATCCAGGGCGGCCGCGTAGTCTGGGCAGGTGTCGATTATCAGGCTATTGTGGCCGCTGCTGAGAAAGAAGCCTCGATCATCATCTGGGATGGAGGCAACAACGACTTCTCGTTCCTCCGCTCCGACCTCGAGATCGTGGTCGCCGACCCGATGAGGGCCGGACATGAACTGATGTATCACCCGGGAGAGATGAACCTGCGACGGGCCGACGTGGTCGTGATCGCCAAGGTCAACAGTGCCTCTCCGGAGCAGATGGCTGAATTGCGGGCCAACATCGAACTGGTGAACAGCCGGGCCGTCGTGATAGAGACCGACACCGTAATCGGTACCGCAGACCCCGCGCAGATCACCGGCAAGAACGTCCTTGTGATCGAAGACGGCCCCACTCTAACACACGGAGGGATGGCTTTTGGGGCAGGATTCCAGGCCGCCCGGCAGTTCGGCGCCGCCCAGGTGATCGACCCACGGGCATACGCCCAGGGTCTACTCGCCGATACATTCGCGGCATATCCTCACCTCGGTCCGATCCTGCCGGCGGTAGGTTACTACCCTGAGCAATTGCGGGATCTCGAAGCCACCATCAACGCCGTCCCCGCCGATGTGGTAGTAAGCGCCACGCCTTCTTCGCTGAGTGGTCTTCTGACCGTGAACAAGCCGTTAGTGCAGATCACGTATGAACTTGCCGAGCGCGGCGAACCGCTCTTGTCAGATCTGCTCACCAGATTCCTCAGAGACAAAGGTCTGTCCGCCTGACATGCGCAGTTGGAACGTCACAATAGGTTTCGAGCCCTTGAGCTCCGGGGTACGTGCCGGACATAGGTACGAGCCCAAATAAGGAGACTGATATGGCTTTTACGCTGCCCGACCTTCCTTACGCAAAAGACGCTCTGGAGCCGTTTCTCAGTGCGGAGACACTCGATTACCATCACGGTAAACACCATAATGCGTACGTCACCAACCTCAACGGTCTCATCGACAGCGCCGCACCCGGCAACGAGACGCAAGAGGATCTGGAGCGCATCATCATGACGTCAGAAGGTGGGGTTTTTAATAACGCCGCCCAGGTCTGGAATCACACGTTCTACTGGAAGTGCATGAAGCCAGGCGGGGGAGGGGTACCCACCGGTGATCTGGCCAAAGCGATCGACCAAGCCTTCGGCTCGTATCAAGATTTCGCCAAGGAGTTCACGGCGGCCGCCGTGAGCCAGTTCGGCTCGGGCTGGGCTTGGCTTGTGATGGAGGCGGGTGAGATGAAGGTCGTCAAGACCGGCAACGCCGATCTGCCTCTAAGGCACGGTCAGACCGCTCTTCTCACGGTCGACGTCTGGGAGCACGCCTATTACATCGACTATCGCAACCTCCGTCCCAAATACGTAGAGATCTTCCTCGCGAACTTGGTTGACTGGGAGTTCGTCGCAGCGAACTACGCGGCTGCTCAATAGTCTCTGCGCCGTGGGGGGGGGGCGGTGGGGGGCGGCCACACCCCCCCCCCCCTACCCCGCCCCGCGGCGGGGTCGCCCACATCCACCGCTGC
>JAXGNF010000006.1:36106-58419 GCA_040768135.1 Thermoleophilia bacterium
TCCATGGGACCTGCATCATGGCTCCTCTTTGGCGTCAGGGACCCTCTGGTAGAATCCGCCGTGTTGCGAAGTCCGTGATCGGGCGGTCCGTCGACCGGAGGACACTGAGAGATGGGGTGGCGTGAGTAGCGGGGACAAGATGGGCGTCCGGCGGATGCTGGTGCTGACCCTTCCCACCCTCGGCTTTGCGACCGCTCTATCCTTGGTCACCACGTATCTGCCGGTCATCCTTGACCGCTACACCAATTCGGCCACGCTCATCGGTTTTGCCATCGGTGGGGAGGGAATATTCTCCGCTTTTATCCCGGTAGTGGTGGGGGTCATAAGCGACCGTATTTGGACGGAGCGCTGGGGGCGGCGGCAGCCTTTCATGATCTTCGCTGCGCCGTTCATGGCGGCATCCCTCATGTTGGCGCCTTTCCAGCCGGGCTATGTACCCATAGCAGTATCAACCTTCGTCTTCTTTGCCGCTTACCACTTCTACACGGCGCCCTACCAGTCGCTCCTACCTGATGTGACACCTTCTGGACACCACGGGAAGGTTCAGGGGTTCCAATCTTTCATGCGGGGGGGCGGCATGTTCATGGGCATGGTCGTCGCTGGGGTGCTCTTCTATCGATGGGAACCCCTGCCCTTCATCCTGTGCAGCCTACTCATCATGGTGTTCACGTATTTGACCGTGGTGAAGATCCGGGAGCCGCAGCCCCAACACGACGCGCTACCGCCTCGACAGGGTATCTGGGGAGAAGTCAAACGTGTCTTCGTGTCGGTGAAGGAAGACAAGGCCATCCAACGCTTTATGGTAGCCAGTTTCCTGTGGGAGTCGACCCTCGCTGGACTGCGACCGTTCATCATGCTCTACTTCATCTACGCCCTGGGCTCCACCGAGCAGGTGGGCGCACTCCTGTTGGGGCTGGTCGGGGTCACCTACATGGTGGCGGGTATCGCAAGCGGGTATCTGGCCGACAGATACGGCCGTTCAAGAGTCATGAGGGTCGGGCTGTGGGTATATCTCGGCGGCTGCATTTTGGGCACGTTTCTGACTCACATCAAATGGGCCTTCGTCTTCCTGCCCATCTTTGGGCTCGGAGGATCCATAGTACTTACGCTGCCGTACGCGATCCTTATCCGTCTGATGCCTAAGGAACACGTGGGCCAATACACCGGGATGTTCTCCATGATGCGCGGGTTGGCCAATATCATTGCTCCGATCCTTGCGGGAGGAGCGATCGACATCGCGGCCTCAGTGGTCGACGGGGGACGTAAGTTCGCGGTCATCTGGCTTGTCTCGGGCATCATGATCGTAATCTCGTTGTTCTTCTTTCGCGGGTCGGGCAAGAACGACATCGTCAACGTTTGACCGGTCATAGGAGCGGGCATAAACTGATAACGGTCGTGCCCGTGTAGGTAGATGGTGGCCCAGAAGGAGGCCGACGTGAAGCCCCAAAAAGGCGGGGAACCGCGCTTGGAGCGGAAGCCTCAGATATGTGCAGCCCGAACAGAAGACCTGGCCGTGACTGCGGCGTCGCCGTTGAGTGCCGAGGAGGCCGCCGTCATCGAGTGCCTGCGGACTGCGGCTATAGGTCTGACCGCCAAACAACTACAATCCCGCGTCACGTGCGACCCTGACGTGCTCGAAAGGACCTTGGAGACCTTGGTTGAACGTGAATTGGTCGCACGACTCAACACGATCATCCCCAGCTACGCCTACCGTTCGAGCTGTCGCCCCGGCCCATGAGGGAAAGACTTCGGCGTTACGGCGCCGGGTTCGTTCGAGGGATACGAGGCCTCGCCGGAGGCATCTACCGGCATGACTGCCTCGGACTGGCCGCGCAGGTGGCCTACAGTTCGCTCTTCAGCCTGTTCCCTTTCTTGCTGTTCCTTCGGGGCCTCAGTGCCTACGTACCCGGCGCTGAACAATTGGGCGACTGGGTGTTGGCCGGACTCCGAAACCTCATCAGCGAGAACAGCCGTCTGTACCAGATCGTAGAAGAGAACGTATTCGAAGAGATAGGCGCCCGGAGCGCTACCCTGCTGTCCATCGGAGTCGTACTCACTTTGTGGAGCGCTTCAGGGGCCGTCATGACCCTGATCAAGGCCGTGAACCTCGCTTATGGGTTAGAAGAGACACGCTCCTGGTTCAGGCGGCGTCCCCTGGCCGCAGCCATAGCCGTCGTAGGGGCAATCCTCCTCCCCGTCGGCGTCCTCTTGGTCGTATTCGGGTCTTGGATAGCCGACCAGATAGGCAAACACCTGGGCCACGGCTCTCTGCTCCACGTCTTGTGGGTGGGACTCCGGTGGCCGGTGGTCTTCATTCTTCTTGTGGCGGTAGTGGGACTCTTTTTCTATGTCGCCCCCAGCAGGCGCCAGAGATGGTTCGGCCTGCTACCGGGAGCGTTGGTCGCCGTAGCGGCCATCATCGGTACATCGATAGGGCTGTCTTGGTTCCTAAGCCAGGGCGTCTTCCAAGTGCGATGGCTCACCTACGGGGTCATCGGCACGGCCATCGTTCTCCTGTTCTGGGCCTTTCTCATCGGGCTCATGATCCTGGTCGGGGCAGAGATCAATGCAGCAGTCCAACGGGCGGTATCTGAGGCCCGGGACCGTAAGAGGGGTCTGATAGAATCCCCTCACGATGAATGAAGAAGATGGCTACAGCGCCGATAGGCGGGCGATAGGAGTCTTTGATTCGGGCGTCGGCGGTCTGACCGTCCTGCACGAATGTCTCGTCAACCTACCGCACGAGGACTTCATCTATCTGGGCGACACTGCGAACTTTCCGTACGGGCCTAGGCGATTAGCCGAAGTACGTAGGCTCGCCTTCGCCGCTACCCAGAAACTGGTGTCGTTAGGAGTGAAGTTGATCATCGTGGCGTGCAATTCGGCGGCGGCCGCCGCCCTGCCGCAATTGCAATCATCGTTCGCCACGCCAATCGTGGGAGTGGTAATGCCGGGCGCCCGGGCCGCGGTCCAAGCTACCCGGGAGCGCCGCATCGGGTTGCTCGCCACCGAGGCTACGGTACTCTCCAACGCCTACCAGAACGCGCTGCATTCTCTTGACGCCGGGCTCGAGGTTTTCGCCGTCGCCAGCCCGCGATTGGCGCCTTTCATCCAAGCGGGGGATGTGTTCTCGGAGGAGACGGAGCAGGCGGCCCGAGAAGGTGTGACCCCCCTCAAGGAGGCCCGTGTGGATACGGTGATCCTGGGATGCA
Source organism: Thermoleophilia bacterium (assembly GCA_040768135.1). GTDB lineage: Bacteria > Actinomycetota > Thermoleophilia > RBG-16-64-13 > RBG-16-64-13 > RBG-16-64-13. The sequence goes on from JAXGNF010000006.1 coordinate 39,319, forward strand.
CACACTACCCGCTGATAACTCCTATGCTGAGACGTATGTTGGGTCCGAGGGTCACATTGATCAACTCCGCCGAGGAGACTGCGCGCGAAGTGGGGGAGATATTGGTGCGCAAAGGCATCGAAAACGACAGGGCCAGAGAGGGAGACTACCGTTTTCTCGCCAGCGGTGATCCCGAGGAATTCAGAGAAGTGGGAGCGCGCTTCTTGCAGTTGCCCATCCGGGAGGTGAGCCGCATATGACCGTCAACACCAGGCAGGGTACACGAGCGCCTACTGAATTGCGTGCGCTCAAGATCACACCTGACTTCGTAGCGACCGCCGATGGGTCGGTCTTCATGGAGTTGGGGGGCACTCGCGTACTCTGTTCGGCGCAGGTGGTGAACGGAGTGCCCGCCTGGCGACGGGGCAGCGGGGCAGGTTGGCTCACGGCCGAGTACTCATTGTTGCCCAGTTCGACTCGAGATCGGACTCCCCGGGAAGCGGTCCGAGGGCGCCAAGATGGTAGGACGGTGGAAATCCAACGCTTCATTGGACGCAGTCTCAGAGCCGTCACAGACCTGACCGCTTTGGGTGAACGCACCATATACATAGACTGCGACGTAGTCGAGGCCGATGGGGGGACCCGTTGTGTCGCGGTCAGCGGAGGTTATCTGGCCCTGCACCTCGCCTTGATGCGTGGCGTCGACGCGGGCGCTCTGAAGTCTCTGCCGCTCAATGACTCGGTGGCGGCGATCAGTGTAGGCGTGGTCGGGGGGATGCCCGTAGTAGATCTCGAGTATCAAGAAGACTGCACGGCCGAGGTCGACATGAACGTGGTCATGACCGGCAGCGGGCGTCTGATTGAGGTGCAGGCGACGGCAGAGACCGAGCCCTTCGAACGGAGCGTGTTCGAAGGGTTACTCGACCTCGCCGAACAGGGCATCAGCCGGATCAGCCGGATGCAGATGGACGTCATAACCCGAGTGTACTCCGAGGCCAGGGGGAGTGTCTCCCAACCTTGAAACAGGCGTGGACAGTGGTGCTTGCCAGCCGCAACAGGGGCAAAGCCCGGGAATTCGAACGGCTGCTCGGGGACACGTTCACGGTCCGTCCCCTACCTGCTGCGGTGGTGCTCCCCCAGGAGGTAGGACAGACTTTCGCCGAAAACGCTCGGCTTAAAGCCGAGGCTGTGTGGAACGCGCTCGGCGGCAGGCAGGCAGTGTTGGCAGACGACTCCGGGCTAGAGGTGGCATCTTTAGGTGGGCGGCCCGGAGTCCATTCAGCCCGATTCGCCGGCGAGACGGCGGGTGACGAGGAGAACGTGGCGAAGCTACTGGATGAACTGGTCGGAATGAGCAACAGAGAAGCAAGGTTTGTCTGCGCCCTCTGTCTTCTGTTGCCGAACGACCAGGACAACGGAAGCAAGACTTTCCAGAGGATAGAGGTGGAGGGCTACTGCGAAGGGACGATAACGGTCCTGCCCCGAGGAGCCCACGGGTTCGGTTATGACCCGGTGTTCCGGCCCGCCGGCTGGGAGGCCACGCTGGCTGAGGCCGATCCTCAGACCAAGGACCTCGTCTCCCATCGGGGAGCGGCGGCCCGGGCTCTTCTGGCCCACCTGGCCTCGGAAGACACGACGGAGGGTGCCGTTGCATCTTGACGACTTCGCCGATCTAGTGCGGGAGGCACTTGAGTCTCTGCCTGAGCGGTTTCTCGACGAACTCGAGAACGTCCAAGTCGATGTGGAGGAGTGGCCGACCCGTCAAGACCTCGAAGCGGCCGGCCTCTCAACGAGAGACAGGGGGGCCCTCCTGGGGCTCTATCACGGGGTCCCGCTTACCGAAAGAGGTTCTCAGTACATGGCCTTCCCCGACCACATCACCATATATCAGAAACCCATCGAAGCCTTTGCCGGCCCTGATGAAGAGCGGATCAAGGAGCAGGTGCGACAGACGGTCATTCATGAGATCGCCCACTATTACGGCATCGACGACGACAGACTGGACGAGCTGGGCTGGTGACGGCGCGGCGGGACCGCGGACTTGGTCGACCGCTCTTCACCGTGCCAGGCGGCGGGCGACATCCAACAGGAGTCGTCGATCTACAGGTCTCATGCGACGGGCAAGATGGGTGATCTCCTGGATCTCGGCATTCTCTTCGACCACCTCTTCAAGCACGAGCTGTTCGGACTGCAGGAAGGGATCTTCATCATCCAAAGCAGCGTGGTAGAGCAGTTCACGGGCAGGCACGCCCAAGGCGTCCGCGATGGCCTCGATGACGTCTGTGGTCGGGTTTTTGCGTCCCTTCTCGATATCACCGAGGTAGCTCTTCGACACGCCCGACTCATCGGCAAGGGCCTGCAGGGTATAGTCTCTATCTGCACGGAGCCGGCGGACGGTCAGTCCTATGTAGTCGGCAAGTCGCCTCTGCGCCACTGTTCGCCCCTACGTCGGAGAAAGGTCCGGATGGCGGGGAATAAGACTGTACGCCCTGCAGTGTATGGGGTGGCATGCGAGAATGCAACTAACCGCGGATAAGGAGTGCTGGCGTGGAACAACGGATACTGTACCTGGATCCCTGGGCGGGCGTGTCCGGAGACATGCTCCTGGCGGCGCTGCTGGACCTTGATAGTGACGGGAAGTTGGAAGATGTTCTCCGAGGAACGGTGGGGGCTCTGGGATTTGACGACTCCCTCCTAGAAGTCGTACGGGATGTGGACTGGGGCGTAAGTTGCACGCGAGTGCGCGTCCACGACGAAGAGATGGCCCCGCTGCGTCATTTGGCAGACATGGTACGTATTCTGGAGGAAGCCTCCATCTCCCCGCAAGTGCGGGACGCTGCCCTCAAAGCAGTGCGTACGCTCGCCGAAGTCGAGGCAGCCGTTCATTCTTGCTCGATCGACGAGATCCACTTCCACGAAGTCGGGGCAGTCGACACTCTCGTGGATATCGTTGGGGCTTTTGCCTTGGTTGAGGCGTTGGACGTGGATGCGGTAATGGTAGGCACCATCCCGGTCGGCGGAGGCACGGTCGAGATCGCCCACGGTCGACTGGGAGTGCCGGCCCCGGCCACCGCCAGACTTCTCGCAGGTTACGCAGTCGTGGGCGGACCCGAGATGGTCGAGTTGACCACCCCTACAGGAGCCCTGCTCGTAGGTCAACTGGAGGCGACACAGGGTCCTCTGCCCCAGATGGTGGTCGACGGAGTCGGACACGGAGCCGGATCCAGAAAGCTCGAGCACGGACCGAACGTACTCCGAGTGCTGGTAGGAAGATCTCAGTCGCCGTCTGAGGCGGAGCGTCCCGAGCAGGCAGGCCCACAGGGTTCGGATGTGACGGGTCTGGGGGAGATCTGGGCTTCGGACACACTCGTCGAATTGCAGACTAATTTGGACGATGTCTCGCCTGAAGTAGTAGCCCACGCGATGGCCGCGGTTCGAAAGGCGGGAGCAGTTGATGTCTGGGCGGTTCCCGCTCACATGAAGAAGGACCGGCCCGGCGTTGTGATACATGCCTTGGTAGACCCTGGTGTGGAGGATGCCGTTGTCGACGTCTTGTTCTTAGAAAGCGGCACTCTCGGTGTCCGACGATACCCGGTCATGAGACGTTCGGCCGCTCGAGGGACCGTGGACGTGCAGGTGGGCGGGACGGTGATCGCCGTCAAATGGGGACGCTGGAAGGACCGTCTGGTCGGCATAGCCGCTGAATACGAGGATGCCGCCCGTGCGGCTGAAACAACGGGGCTTCCGCTTAAGGACGTCATGCAGCAGGCGGTCGCGCAGGCCCGCCGGCTACTCGACCCAGAGGCCGTAGATAGAGACGCCGTGAACGACACGTCCGCGGAGTGTGAGTGACGGCGATGGCCGCTGTCCCTGATCCCCTGGAGATCGGGTCCGGCCGCAAACCCGAGTGGTTGAAGAAACCCTTGCCTGACCCCCGGTCTCTACGCAGCATGGAGAGACTGCTGCGGGCACGCGGACTGCATACGGTGTGCGAAAGCGCGCTCTGTCCGAATCGAGGGGAGTGTTTCGGAAAAGGTACGGCCACCTTCCTCATCATGGGCGATGCGTGCACACGCTCCTGTCGATTCTGCGCCGTTAAGTCGGGCCGTCCGGAACCCTTGGATCCGCTCGAACCAGACCGTGTGGCTGATGCTGTAGCCACTCTACGGCTTCGCCATACGGCCATCACCTCTGTAACTCGTGACGATCTTGACGATGGTGGGGCCGGTCACTACGTAGCCACCATCCGCTCGATACGGGCCCGCACTCCTGAAGCAACCCTTGAGGTGCTCACTCCGGATTTCGGGGGAAGAATGGCCGACCTCGACTTGGTCCTGGCGGAGTCGCCCGACGTGTTCAACCACAATATCGAGACTGTGCCCCGCCTGTATCCGTCTGTACGACCCCAAGCCTTTTTTCACCGCTCTCTTGCTGTGCTGCGACACGCCGCCCGAGAAGATGCCGGAGTGGTGAAGACCGGTTGGATGGTCGGTTTAGGGGAGAGGGAGGAGGAGGTGCGCTCTTTGTTGGAAGAGGTGGCTGCTGTCGGCGTAGACATAGTCACCATCGGCCAGTATTTGCGTCCCTCCAAACAGCATTTTCCCGTGGCCGAGTACGTAAGACCTGAGGTGTTTGAGCAGTACCGGGAGTGGGGCGAAGCTCTCGGCCTGCAGGTGGACGCGGCACCCTTCGTCAGGAGTTCGTTCCAGGCCGGCGAGAGCTTCGCCCGAGCCACGGCACGGTCTCATGGTCTTGTCTCAGCGTCATGAGAATCGAAGCACGTTGCCGACAGACCGGGGATTGGACCCCGTTTGAATGATCCGGCGGTCTGAGAAGAGACGTTTTGGCGCTATTCCCTGTATTCTGTGCCCAACTGCGAGATACAATATGTCGGACCCATGGAGGACTGACTGAATGACAAACAATACGACTGCCGGTGAAACCAGAGAGCAAAGGCTAGAAGAACAATTCATCGAACTCTTGGAGCACTATCGGGGGGAGCAGGGGGCGCTTGTGCCCCTCCTCCAGGGTGCTCAAGCCATTTTTGGATACTTACCCGAGGATGTGATGCGGCGGGTGGCCATCGCCGCGGGCGAACCATTGAGCAAAGCTTTGGGTGTGGCTACTTTCTACGCTCAATTCAGAATGCGTCCGCACGCAAAGCACACCATCCGCTGTTGTCACGGCACAGCCTGCCACGTCTCCGGCGCAGCCCGCATATCGGAGGAGTTGGAGAAGTATTTTGGCATCCAAGCCGGCGAGAACACTCCCGACATGCTTTATACGATCGAAGAGGTGCACTGCGTAGGAGCCTGTGGCATGGCGCCCGTGGTGATGATCAACGATAGGGCCTACGGCAAGCTGACGCCCGAGAAGGCGGTTGAAGTGGTCCGTGCCTTTCAGGATGAGGTCGACGGCGAGGAGGCGACGATCGGTGCCGAACTCGGCGATGGAGTGGTGGAAGTGGAGGCATGATGGCCGAACACACTCTCATAAAACCTACTCCTCAGAACCCGCGCCTGACCATCCCCGAGGTCGATATCCGTATATGCCTCGGTACGGGCGGAGTGGCCGCCGGTAGCCGCGAGGTTCTCCAGGCCTTTGAAGAAGAGCTGGCACGCACGAATGTGCTGGCTGTTATCAGGCCCCGGGAAGATGAGTGCGAAGGACGCTGCGCCTCGGTCACAGGGACCGGATGCCAGGGTCTGTGTGCTATGGATCCCCTAGTCGAGATTCATCTCAGGCGCAACGGAAGCCATACCAAGGCCACCTATGGTCAGGTCACGCCGGCCATGGTCCCCGAGATCATCGAAAAGCACATCCTAGGAGGAGAGCCTATCGACAAATGGCTCGTGCTCACCGATGAGGGCCCCACCCAGTACAACCCGTTCTACGATGGCCAAGAGAAGTTGGCCTTGCGACACGTAGGGATCATAGATCCTGAAGACATCGACGACTATCTCGAGGCGGGCGGCTATCAGGCTCTTTACAAAGTCCTGACCGAGATGACCCCAGCCCAGGTGATCGACGAGATCAAGCGCTCCGGTCTGAGAGGACGGGGCGGAGCAGGCTTCCCCACCGGGTTGAAATGGGAGTTCGCGGCCAACTATGAGTCACCTGATGGCGTCAAGTATTTCATCTGCAATGGTGACGAAGGTGACCCCGGTGCCTTCATGGACTGCTCAGCACTTGAAGGAGAGCCGCACGCGGTCTTCGAGGGTATGGCCATCGGCGCTTACGCCATCGGCGCCTCGGTCGGCTACATGTACGTGCGTGCTGAGTACCCCCTGGCGCTACGCCGCATCAAGATAGGCCTAAACGCCGCGGAGAAGCGAAGCCTGATCGGCGACAACATCATGGGCTCCGACTTCTCCTTCCATATCCGACTGAAGGAAGGGGCGGGCGCGTTTGTCTGCGGTGAGGAGACCGCCCTCATGCAGTCCATCGAAGGTGAACGGGGGATGCCGCGCCTGCGACCGCCGTTCCCGGCGGAATCGGGCCTCTGGAGGCGCCCCACCAACATTAACAATGTCGAGACTCTTGCGGTCGTACCTTGGATCATCACGAACGGCGCCGAGGCCTTCGCTTCTCGTGGCTACGAGAAGTCGAAGGGTACCAAGGTGTTCGCTTTGGCGGGCAAGGTCAATCGCACCGGCCTGGCCGAAGTCCCCATGGGCATGACTCTGCGCGAAGTGGTCTACGACATCGGAGGGGGAGTCAAGAACGGCAAACAGTTCAAAGCGGTGCAGTTGGGGGGCCCCTCCGGTGGCTGCCTGCCCGAATCGCTCCTCGATCTCCCCATCGACTATGAGACCATCAACCAGACCGGGGCCATCGTCGGCTCCGGGGGAATGATCGTCATAGATGAAGACAACTGCATCGTCGACACCGCCCGCTACTTCTTGAGTTTCACCCAACAGGAGAGCTGCGGGAAGTGCCCGCCGTGCCGCATCGGCACCAAACGGATGCTCGATCTGCTCACCAAGATCTGTGAGGGCAAGGGCACTCCCTTCGACCTCGAGTTCTTGGCCGATATCGCCGAACAGGTCAAGGTGGGCTCGCTGTGCGCTTTGGGAGGTACGGCCCCAAACCCGGTGTTCACTGCCCTCAAGTACTTCCGCGATGAGTTTGAGGAACATGTGATCGACAAGAAGTGCCGGGCCGGCATCTGTACGGCCTTGGTCACATACTCGATCGACCCCGAGAAATGCACGGGCTGCCGTGCCTGCGTACGCGTGTGCCCAACGGGCGCCATCACCGGAGAGAGGAAAGAAGTCCACGCCCTCGATACTGAACTTTGCATCAAATGCGGTGCCTGCTACGAAAAGTGCCGCTTCGACGCTGTGAGGAGGTCCTGATGTCCGCCGCCGAAACCACTGAGGTACAAATGGTGAACCTCACCATCAATGGGCGAGAGGTCCAGGCGCGACCGGGTCAGACCATCCTAGAGGCAGCTCAGGACGCCGGTATCGAGATCCCGACCTTGTGCCACGACCCGCGTTTGGAGCCCTACGGTGCCTGCCGGATGTGCCTGGTCGAAGTGGAAGGGGCGCGCGGGCCCATGGCCTCCTGCGGGACGGCAGTGCGTGAAGGGATGCAGGTTCAGACCCACAGCGAGAAGATCCTGCGGATACGCAAGTTCGTCATGGAGTTGCTCCTCACCAATCACCCCTTGGACTGCCCGGTATGCGAAGCCGCCGGGGACTGCCTCTTGCAGGACTACGCATATGAGTACTTGGTAGACATGGTGCCTTGGGGCTGGCGGGGCCCTCTGGCCGGCGACCCAGGTACGCACCCCAATATCGCTCACTTCGGCCCTCGTTGCATCCTGTGCGGCCGCTGTGTCCGCATCTGCAGAGAGGTGATGTCCATCGGCTGCTGGGGATACCTCAACCGTGGTTATGAGAGCGAGGTTGATACTCCCTACCGGCTGCCCCTGCAGGATGTGGGCTGCGTATCCTGCGGTCAATGCGTGAGCACATGCCCTGTAGGTGCCATCGTTGGGCAACGGACCCCTCAGGGAGCACGGGAGTGGCAGACCGAAAAAACCATCACCACCTGTTCTTATTGCGGCGATGGATGCCGCCTGGTGCTCCACAGTTATCGGAACAAGGTCGTCCGGGTGGCCTCCGAATTGCAGAAGGGCCTCAACCAAGGCAACCTCTGCGTCAAAGGCCGTTTCGCTATGGGCTACGCGGACGCACCTGACCGCTTGACAAAACCTCTTGTCAAGAATGCCGCGGGCGAGTTCGACGAGACCTCGTGGGAGGAAGCGCTCGAACTCACGAAACAGAAACTGGCGACGGCACACGCCGACAAGGGGGGTGGTGCCATTGCCGCCATTTGCGGTACGCACGCCACCAACGAGACCGCTTACCTAGTCCAGAAGCTCATGCGAACCGTCCTTTCCTCCAACAACGTCGATGCCATAGATCATGGCGAGCAGGCGGCCACCGAGCAGGTGCTGGGTGCTAGCCTCGGGTGTGCAGCCGCCACCAATTCTCGAAGAGACCTTGATGCCGCCGATGTGATCCTTGTGGTAGGGGCCAATCTGACCGAATCCGACCCGGTCTTGGCCTTGTCGGTGATCAAAGCCATCCGAACTGAGAAGACTGTCATAGTCATCGACCCACGGACAACCGAGTTGGCCGGTAAGGCCAAGTATCACCTGCCGATAAAGCCCGGTACCGATCCGGCTGTACTGCGCGCCTTCCTGCGCCATATCATCGACCTCGGCCTTCACGATACGGCCTTCATTGCCGACCATACCGACGACTTCTCCTCCCTTGAAGCATCGCTGGCCGGCGTAGATGTGGAGACAGAGGCGGCAACCTGTGGAGTCGAGGCCGACATGCTACGCGCTGCAGCTTCGGCCTTCGCAGAAGCGGACGCAGCCGCAATCATCTACGGCAAAGGCGCGGCCGAGGGGCCCAGCGCTACCATCACGGTGGCGGCCTTGGTCGACTTGGCGCTGCTTACCGGTAACATCGGTAGGCCTGGTGCCGGCCTCTATCCGCTAAGGTCGGGAGCCAACTCGCAGGGACTGGCCGACATGGGAGTGCGCCCCGCCCGTCTGCCCGGTAGCGTAGCCCTGGCTGATGCAGACGGCCGGGCCCGCCTGGAAGCAGCATGGGGAGCCTCACTGCCGGCCGCAGACGGCCTCTCCATCGACGAGATGGTCACCGCCATGGAAAACGGAGACCTGACCGCGCTCTACGTTGTGGGAGCCGACCCGGCCCTCGCTTTGGCCGACGAGAGAAGTGTGCGCGCCGCCTTGGACAAAGTCGGCTTTCTCGTCGTCCAGGACAGTTTCCTGACTGATACGGCCCGGTACGCCGATGTGATACTGCCTGCTGCCGTGGCCAGCGAAGATGAGGGAACGTTCACCAATACCGAGCGTTTCGTTCAGCGCGTGCGCCCCGCTGGTCCCGCGCTGGGAGAGAGCCTACCCGACTGGAAGATAGTCCAGGCGCTGGCCAAAGCTCTCGGAGCCGAGTGGGCCTATTCATCCCCTGCAGACGTGATGGCGGAGATCTCCGAAGTGGCTCCCACTTACAAAGGTGTGACGTACGACAAGATCGCCGACGTACCGCTGCAGTGGCCTTGCCTGGACGCGGCATCCGAGGGTACCGCCGTACTTCACACCGACGGCTTCGCCGGTGGTCGCGCCACCTTCAGCGCGCTCGACAAGGGCACATCGCCGACCAGTACCGACCAGGAGTTCGCCTTCGTACTGCTGACCGGCTCGGCCCGGGAACACCACGGCACTGGTGACCGTACCCTCCGCTCGGTGGGTTCAACCAGTCTGATGGCGCACGCCCTTCTACAACTGAATCCCACCGACGCCCAGACGCTTGGCGTGACCCAGGGGGACAAAGTGCAGGTCATCGCGCGTGACGGCGCCTCTTTGGAGGCACCGGTTCAGGTGACTTCGATGGTACCTCACGGAATAGTGTTTCTGCCCGGCTTCGACCCGAGCGCTCCGGTGACTCGGCTGCTTGGTGGACCTGTGGCCGGGGCTCCAGCGGTGAAGCTGCGCAAAATCGACTGACCTGCCTGAGGAAAAGTAGAGACACGGGGATGGCGCCTCGTCCGCGAGGCGCCATCCTCATCTTCTACTCCACCCCCTCGACAGCAACGCCCCTTCTGGCCGATGCTGCCCTGTCTTCTTTGCGTGCAGCCTCGCGTGCCTTCTCCGCTAAGAAGTTCAACCTCTCGACGACCAGCGCGTTGATCGTGCCTTTCGGATACACACCCTTAGCACTGAGATTCCCCGCCGGCACGCCGGTCAGAAGCGCGATCCCTTCATCTACTGTCGACACGGGATAGATGTGGAAGCGACCTTTGGCCATGGCATCGCGCACCTTTTCGTTCAGCATCAGGTTGCGCACATTGGCCTTGGGTATGAGAACACCCTGATCGCTCATTCGCCCCATCGCCTCGCACACCGCGAAATAGCCTTCGATCTTCTCGTTCACCCCTCCGATGGCCTGTATCTGGCCCCGCTGGTTGACCGACCCAGTGACTGCGAAGCGCTGCTGGATCGGCACCCCTGACAGTGAGGACAAGAGGGCATACAGTTCGGCCGACGAGGCGCTATCTCCCTCCACGCCCGAGTAGGATTGCTCGAAAACCAACCGCGCACTCAACGAGAGCGGCCGGTCGGGTGCGTACTTGGCGCCCAAGTACCCTGCGAGGATCAAAACTCCTTTGGAGTGGATAGGACCGCCCATCTCGACCTCGCGCTCGATGTCTATGAGCTCCCCGTCGCCAAGGCGATGAGTAGCAGTGATGCGACTCGGTCTACCGAAGGCGTAGTCGCCGATAGATGAGACCGAGAGACCGTTGACCTGTCCGACCACGGCCCCGCGGGTGTCGACCATGAGAGTGGCATCGGTGATGGCCTCACGTACCCGTTGTTCGATTTGGTTTGAACGGTAGATACGCTCGTCAATGGCCTTCTGGACGTGTGCCCGCCGCACGACCGGTTTCCTGCGTGTCTGCCGGCCCCGCTGGGCCCAGTACGAAGATTCGGTCAGAAGATCCACCACATCCATGAAGCGAGTGGTCATCTTTCGTTGATCTGCAACCTGCCGCGAGCAGTGTTCAATCACCCTCGCCACAGCGTCGGGAGAGAACGGGGCCAGGTCGCGTTCCCGACCCACTCGACCAATGAAGCGCGCGTAGAGTTGCTCGTTTTCGGGTGTGCGATCCACAGCAGTATCAAAATCAGCTTTGACTTTGAACAGCTCTTGAAAGTCCGGATCATGCGTATAAAGCAAGTAGTAGATGAACAACTCTCCGATAAGTACGATCTTGGCCTTGAAGGGGATCGGCTCGGGATCCAGGGTGGCGGTGGCGGCGAAGCCCATCTGTTGGGCTATGTCCTCGATTCGGATTTCTCCGGTCTTGAGAGTGCGTTTGAGAGCATCCCAGGAGTACGGCTTCATCAGCAACTCCCGGGCTTCGATAACTAAGAAACCACCGTTAGCTTTGTGGAGCGCGCCCGGTTTTATCATGTTGAAATCGGTCACCAGCGCTCCGAACTGGGCCTGATGCTCTACCCGGCCGACCAGGTTCTGCATCACAGGGTTGCTCTCCGTCACAACAGGCGCGCCGGTCTCGGTCGAATTGTCAACCAGCACGTTGATTCGGTATTTGCGGAAGGCCCCCTCACTCCGTTGCTTGGCAGAGATGGGAATGCCCATGAACATGAACGGTTTCTCATCGTCGGACTTCTTGAAGTCGTCGGCATTCTCGAGAACGTCGGCCAACACCGCGTGGAGATACTCCACCATCTCGGGCACCTCACACCAGCGCTCACATACCTCGTCCACAAGGTGCTTGGCGGCGTAGGTGGTTACCTCTCGATCAAGTTCCCTCATCGCCTCACGGCCGCTTCGCTCGTCTTGGCGCACAAGCCGCATGACCTGCTGCAGTTCCTCATTCAACGCTTCTAGACCTTGGTCAATGCGCTTCTGTTCTTCGGTAGGAAGTGCGTCATAGGTCTCCCGCGACATGGTCTCGCCCTCAGCAGTCTTGGGAGCGAACGCCAGACCAGCGGGGGTCTGCACCATGGTGAAACTATCGGCCTCAGCTTTTTGGCCGAGAGAGGAGAGCTTGGCCTCCTGCAGGCCGCTGATCTGCTGAGCTATGGCCCGCTTCTGCTTGTCATACTCCTCGCTCTCAAACGCATGGGTGATGGCGGCTTGGAGATCTTCGACCAGCTTCTCCATATCCTTGCGGAACTCATTGGCTTTGCCGGCAGGCAACCGGATCGCGTTGGGGCGATGGGGCTGGGCGAAGTTATAGACGTAGATCCAATCATCCGGTGCCGGCCGGGAAGCAGCCTGGCGAGAGAGAAATTCATAGACTGTGCTGGCCTTCCCGGTGCCGGTCGGACCGGCCGCGTAGATGTTGTAGCCGTCGCTGTGTATCCCCATCCCAAACGCCACGGATGACACGGCCCGAGCCTGACCGATGATCTCAGTCAGTTCAGGAAGTTCAGCCGTGGTGGCAAAACAGAAGGCCGAGGTATCGCAGATCCTATAAGCCTCAGCGGGTGTCAGCTCTCGAGGGATTCTGACCATACGGTCCTCCGGTTCGTCGCGTGAGCGTCTATGTGTGTCAACGCCTGGTCAATGAAAGTCTATCGCAACAGCGTCGGCCCAGAGGGAAGAAAGGAGGCGGAAAAAAGTGTCCGAGGGGGGACTTGAACCCCCATGAGTTATTCACTCACTAGGCCCTCAACCTAGCGCGTCTGCCAATTCCGCCACTCGGACACGAGAAGCCAGGCAGCGGTGAGTATAAGGCCCTCTCAGGTGGGAGTCAACATGGACTGCCTCGGATGCAGCAACAGGCAGGGTGGTCCAGGCAATGCTTGTCACAGACGAACAATTGTTCTATACTGACAACGACCGAACGAATGTTCACTGAGGAGACCGCCATGACACTGGGCGAGAGGCAGGAACAAATACTGCGGGTCATCGAGGAGGCGGTTCGCAAGCAGGGCTATCCGCCTACAGTCCGAGAGATCGGCGCGGCCGTGGGTCTCTCCTCACCGGCTTCCGTGCAGAGCCATCTAAGCGCGCTCGAAAGCCTCGGATACATTAGGCGAGGCGCTGCTAAAAGACGGGCTTTGGAACTCGTCCGACCCGACGACCGAAGCAATATCGAGCAAAACCGGGCGGGGTTCCGAGATGTTCCCCTGGTCGGTAGGGTGGCGGCAGGGATGCCGCTATTGGCTGAGGATAATGTTGAGGATACGCTTGACATCCCCAAGTTCTTGGCGGGCGACGGCAGATGTTTCGCCTTGCGCGTGACGGGAACCTCAATGATAAATGCAGGCATCTTAGATGGAGACATCGTCGTAGTCAGACAACAAGAGACCGCCGAGGACGGAGATATAGTGGTGGCGCTGCTCAGAGATGAGGCGACCCTGAAGCGCTTCTACCGCGAAGCCGGGCAGGTCAGACTGCAGCCTGAGAACGATTCGATGGAGCCGATCATAACGAAAGACCCCCGGATCGTCGGCAAGGTCACGGGGGTGCTGAGGAGGCTCTGATGAGCTCACCCTCACATGAGTACGGCAGCCAGACACTGGGTGCGTACCTCCTCTGTCTACGGGAGGGCGCCCCGTGTCCTTGCTGCGGAGTTCGCATGCGCGAACAACCAGCCGTGCGCAGCGGAACTCCGGCAGTTCGACAGCGCGAAGCGCGCGAGAAACTCATCTGCGTGGAGTGCGGATGCGAGTTGACCGAGGTGCAGCTCCCTTTCGAAAACACGACCCCACAGTCTCTGAGCCCGGCCGCTTGATAACGTACTCGCTACGATGGACCGCGGGCGTCGACTGAAGCTACCTGGGTCGTTCGCTCTGGTTACTTATCATCGCCGCACAAAGAATGGCTCCTCGGGCAGGACTCGAACCTGCAACGCCCTGATTAACAGTCAGGTGCTCTACCATTGAGCTACCGAGGAGCGTAGGCCTCGCGTAGTATAGGCAATACAACACCCTCATGCAAATGACAACCTCATTCAAGTGAGCGTCGATGACGTCGTAGGAGGCTTCTGAAGATGCGCAGCGGTACTTACCTGGAGTGCTTCAAGGCATACGATGTACGGGGGAGGATCCCCGACCAGCTGAACCCGGCTTTGGCCAGGTTCATAGGACGTGCCTATGCAGCGCTGATCGAGCCTAAGAAGGTTGCGGTTGGACACGACGTGAGATTAACGAGCCCTGAGCTGGCCGCCGCATTGTGCGAGGGCCTCAATGAGTCGGGCGTCGATGTGGTCGATATAGGCCTGGTGGGCACGGAAGAGGTCTATTTCGCGACCTTTGCGCTCGGTCTCGACGGGGGCATCATGGTCACGGCCAGCCATAATCCCCGAGACTATAACGGTATGAAGTTCACCCGCGAAGAAGGTCGTCCCATTAGCGCCGACACCGGTCTCCTGCAGATGGAGGAGATGGTGATGGAAGACCTCAGGCGCGATGGATATGTGCACTGGGCTCCGCCGCCCCGAGACGAGTCGGCCCCCCGTGGCACCGTCACGCCGTTGGACACACGCTCCAGGTATGTCGAGCACTTGCTCACCTACATCGATGTCGGCAAATTGCGCCCTCTCAAGATAGTGGTCAACGCGGGCAATGGCGGAGCCGGCCCGGTCGTCGACCTTCTGGAAGAAGCACTGCCCTTTGAGTTCATCAAGATCAATCATGCACCCGACGGGGCGTTTCCGAATGGAGTCCCCAATCCGATGTTGCCTGAGAACCGAGCAGTAACTGCCGATGCGGTGGTGGCCGAGAAGGCCGACTTGGGCATCGCCTGGGATGGCGACTTCGATCGTTGTTTCTTCTTCGACGAGACCGGAGAGTTCGTCGAAGGGTATTACCTCGTAGGCCTACTGGCAGAGCGTTCGTTAAGACGACATCCAGCGGCATCGATTATCCATGATCCACGTCTGGTCTGGAATACCGAGGAGATCGTGCGGGCGGCCGGGGGAGTCCCCGTCGTGTCAAAAAGCGGCCACGCCTTCATCAAAGAGAAGATGCGGGCGATCGACGCCGTATATGGCGGGGAGATGTCGGCCCACCACTACTTCAAAGAGTTCTCGTATTGTGACAGCGGGATGATCCCTTGGCTCCAGGTCACGGAGGCTATGTGCGAACAGGGGCGTGCACTCTCGGAGATGGTGAACGAGAGAATCGCGAAGTACCCGGTGAGCGGCGAGATCAACCTGACGCTCAAGGACCCGGCCCAGGCGCTTGTCGTGGTCAAGGAGCGATATCGGCCCACGGCGGTGGGCATCGATGAGATCGACGGATTGAGCATGGAGTTCGAGGCGTGGCGCTTCAACGTACGCATGTCGAATACCGAGCCGGTGGTGCGAGTCAATGTGGAGACGCGCGGCGACGGCGATCTTCTGCAGACGAAGACCCAAGAAGTACTCGACACCCTGGAGAGCGCCGGATGAGGATCGCCCTTGCCCAGGTCGATCCGACCGTTGGAGACCTTAGTGGCAATGCCGCCCTGACGGCCGCTTGGGTGGAGAAGGCGGTGGTAGCAGGGGCGGATATGGTGGTCTTTCCCGAGTTGGTCATCTGTGGATATCCGCCAGAAGATCTGGTGCTCAGAGACTATTTCTTGGCCGACTGCCGACAGGCCTTACTGGAGGTCGCAGAGTCCTGCCAGAACTTGGTCGCTGTAGTGGGGACCCCTCTGCGCGAAGATGGAATGATTTACAACGCCGCGGCTATTATTTGGAACCGTCAGGTCGTGGGCTGGTATCGCAAGATCATATTGCCTGACTATGCGGGATTCGATGAGAAACGGTACTTCACGCCCGGCGAAAACGCGGTCGTAGTCGAAATCGGGGGTACAAGAGTCGGGCTTACCATCGCCGAGGACCTGGAAGGGAGCGGAGCCGCCGCGGTCGGTGGCCTATCAGAGAGAGCGGAGGTCATAGTCAACCTCGCCATGTCCCCCTACTACCGGGGAAGGGGTCGCGTGCGCGAGGAGAAACTGGCAGAACGGGCGCGTAGTCTAGGCACTTGGGTCTGCTGGGTGAACGGAGTGGGGGGGCAGGACGACCTCGTCTTTGACGGACATAGTCTGGTGTTCGACCCGCAAGGAGGGCTGAGGGCCCGTGCACCCCAATTCGAAGAAGCCTTGTTGCTGGTCGACGTGCATCCGCAAGCCGGCTCCCGTCTGCACCGCGGGCTCCCAGTGACGGAGTCGCGGACGGTGAATGTGATCGCCGTTCACCCTGACGGCAGCAACGACGCCGGCAGCCTCCCCGCGAAGCCGGCGGTTCCGCCGCCCTCCCTCTCGCCAGACCTGGCGCAACCTCTAAGTCCGGAAGCAGAGGTCTATTCGGCTCTATGTCTGGGAGTCAGGGACTATATCCGCAAGAACCGGTTCGAGCAGGTGGTCCTCGGCATCAGCGGGGGCTTGGACTCAGCGCTCACGGCCTGTATTGCTGTTGATGCCTTGGGGGCCGATGAAGTGCATATGGTCTCCATGCCGTCACGCTATTCAAGCAAAGGCACCAAGAACGACGCTCGCGAGACGGCAAAGAGGCTCGGCGCCAAATATTACGAGATACCCATCGAGCCGATTTACACCTCGTACCTCGATTGCCTCGCCCCCTTTCTGGACTCAGACACCTCGGGAGTCACCGAGCAGAACATACAGGCGCGCATTCGCGGCAACCTCCTGATGGCGCTGTCGAACCAATTTGGTTGGCTCGTCCTCACCACGGGCAACAAGAGCGAGACGGCGGTGGGGTACACGACCCTCTACGGCGACATGGCGGGTGGCTTCGCCGTACTCAAGGATGTTCCGAAGACGCTTGTTTACCGGCTGGCAGACTATCGCAACGCTCTCGGCCCTGGGGGAGGGCCCATCCCGGAGTCGACCATCAGGCGCCCGCCTTCGGCCGAGCTCGCACCTGACCAGACTGATCAAGATACCCTTCCGCCCTACGAACTCTTGGACGAGATCGTAGAGGCATACGTAGTGCGGGACGAAAGCCCAGACGAACTCGCTGTTCTTGGTAGTGACCGGGCTTTGGTAAGGCGCGTCGTCGGCATGATCGACGGCAGCGAACATAAGAGACGGCAGGGGCCTCCAGGAGTGCGCATCAGCCCTAAGGGTTTTGGGAAGGATAGGCAACTGCCGATCACGAACCGTTATCGAAAATGACCGACTCAGTGTCGGGACAGGGCAAGGAATGTAGCGGCGAGGAGTAACGTGAGCGACTACGTGATCAGCGACAAGGTCCTCGGTAGCTCGGTGGGCGAAGTAATCCTCCGCTCGGTGCAGTTTGATGCCCTGCAACTCGATTCGGGAGAATGCCTCGCACCGGTGACGATCGCCTACGAGACCTACGGCCGGCTCAACCGAGAGCGCACTAACGCCATCCTAATCCTGCACGCCCTGTCGGGCGATGCTCATGCCGCCGGTTACCATGCGGGCGAAAGTAGGCCGGGGTGGTGGGAGACCATGATCGGCCCAGGCAAAGGCTTCGACACTGATCGGTATTACGTCATCTGTTCGAACGTCATCGGAGGGTGTAAGGGCAGCACCGGGCCCATCAGCATCAATCCGGCCACCGGCAGGGAATATGGGTTGGATTTTCCGGTAGTGACGGTGGGCGACATGGTACGGGCCCAGAAGCTGTTGATCGATCATCTTGGCATCAGACGCCTTCTGTCGGTTAGCGGCGGTTCAATGGGGGGTATGCAGGCGTTGCAGTGGGCGGTCACGTATCCGGAAGCGGTGGCATCGTGTATCCCTATAGCAGCTACGACCAAACACTCGCCGATGCAGATAGCCTTCAACGAAGTGGGGCGCCTTGCAATCATGAGTGATCCCAACTGGAACAACGGCGACTATTACGGCAAGGCGACACCCGACAGCGGCCTAGCGGTCGCTCGGATGATCGGTCACATCACGTATCTGTCTGACGAGTCCATGCACCAGAAGTTCGGACGCCGGCTTCAAGGTAAGGCCGGCCTCGGCTACGACTTCACCCTGGATTTCGAGGTCGAGAGCTATCTGCGCCACCAGGGTGAGGTTTTCACCCGTAGGTTCGACGCCAACACATACTTGTATGTGACCAAAGCCCTCGATTACTTCGATCTCTCGGGCGGCCATGGACCGCTCGAAGAGACTTTTCGGGATCTACCCGTCGACATGCGCTTTCTCGTCATCGCATTCAGTAGCGACTGGCTGTACCCCGCCTATCAATCGAAGGAGATCGTACGGGCCCTCAAGGGTAACGGCATTGATTGCACATATCTGGAGATGAGCTCGTCGTACGGGCATGACGCCTTTCTTCTTGAGAACAGCGACCTGACCCGGATAGTCCGCTACTTCCTTGAGACCACGGCCAGAAAGCGGGGACTAAGAGTTGACCAACCATAGCGGACGGTCCGACAAAGAATTGAGACCTGATTACGATTTCATCGTCAAGACGGTGCCTGAAGGCGCTCGGGTACTCGACCTGGGCTGTGGGGAAGGGACGCTTCTGAAGATGTTGGTGGAGCGCAAGGGAGTCCGTGGTACCGGCATCGAGATAGTAGAGGAGCGGGTGTACGAGGCCGTCGCCAAAGGATTGACCGTCCACCATGGCGATTTCCACGAAGGACTGACGTATTACCCAGACGACTACTTCGACTATGTGATACTAAGCCAGACCCTACAACAGGCGCACGAGACGGTCGCGGTCATCACGCAATCACTCCGGGTAGGGCGTTTCTTGGTCGCCAGCTTCCCGAATTTCGCCCACTGGAGGCCGCGCCTCCAACTGTTGCTTACTGGGCGAGCGCCGGTTACGCGGGCATTGCCCTATCAATGGTACGACACGCCTAATGTGCGCTCTCTCAGCATCAAGGACTTCCGAGGGTTCACACATGAACAGGGGATCCGCATAGTTGCTCATTTCTATCTGGCCGGAGGGGCCAAAGTGCGGTTGTGGCCCAATCTGCGGGCCGCCTATGGTGTCTTCGTGGTTGAGAAGACCGGAGGACCTCTCGGTAGCCATGAGGTAGAATGAGCGTCGTCTGGGCCCATAGCTCAGTTGGTTAGAGCTGCCGACTCATAATCGGCCGGTCGCAGG
>JAXGNF010000007.1:0-57746 GCA_040768135.1 Thermoleophilia bacterium
TCTTGCGTTTCGACTGAAAAGCCCTGCAAACGGTCGGTTTTTGGTGACAGGCGGCAACAGGCGAAAACAGGCAAAAACGGCCCTGCAGCGGCTGGGGGCCGGAAGGTCGCCGGTTCAAATCCGGCCGTCCCGACTTCCATTTCGGCTTATAAGCCTGTCTTCATGGGGCATCTTTATAACTCCTGCCGGGCCCCGCATCTTCAAGCGCACCTGCGCAGCAAGCTACCCCGTGCTAGGATTCCAGTAGGAACCACCATAGGATACGCGCGGGTTGAACAGGACTAGGTCCGGGTCGGGGACAGAAGATGTCCTGTCCCCGCTTTGAGAGCGCTACAGGGGTTGCTCGCTAATACCTGAGAGGAGGCTCCCATGAAGGCAGTTGTCATGGCCGGCGGTCAGGGCACGCGTCTGCGGCCCCTCACCTCGAACCAGCCCAAACCGATGGTGCCGGTGGTGAACAAACCTACCATCCAGCACATCCTCGAGTTGCTTCAGAGACACGGCATCAACGAAGTGGTCATGACTTTGGCCTTCTTGCCGCGGCTCATCCGCAACTACTTCGGCGACGGCAGCAGCCTTGGCATGAAGATCGACTACACAGTCGAAGAGACTCCAGCGGGCACCGCCGGATCGATACGACTGGCGAGGGAACTCCTCGACGATACCTTCATGGTCATCAGCGGCGATGCCCTGACCGACTTCGACCTCACCAGCGTCGTGGCCTTTCACAAGGAACGACAGGCCACCGTTACCATCGCCCTCAAGAGCGTAGCCAATCCGCTGGAGTTCGGTGTGGTGATAGTCGATGATGAGGGTCGCATCCAACGCTTCTTGGAGAAACCCGGCTGGGGCCAAGTCTTCTCCGACACGGTCAACACCGGCATCTATGTGCTGGAGCCCGAGGTGTTCGATCATATCCCCGAGGGCCAGCCCTATGACTTCAGCCATGAGTTGTTCCCCAAGCTTTTCGACATGCAGAAGCCTTTGTACGGAACCGTCTGCGACGGTTACTGGCAAGACATCGGCAGCCTCGAGCAGTATCTCCAGGCCAACCGTGATGCGCTTGACGGCAAAGTGAGACTCACTCCACCCGGGGTGCGACTCCGCGGCAATATCTGGGTCGGACAGGGTGCTTCCTTGGATACGCTCGACGACGTCGAGGGGCCGGCGGTCATAGGCGAGAACGTCCGCATAGAGACAGGGGCTAAGGTTTTCGCGCACACGGTCCTAGGAGATAACACTGTCTTACGCGCAGGCGCGCACGTAAGGGACTCCGTCTTTGCTGAGAACGTCTACATCGCCTCAGGAGCCACCGTCGGCGGCGTGGTGTTGGGTAGCGCCGTCGAGGTCCATGAAAATGCCCATCTCGCAGAGGGAGTCGTGGTGGGCGATCGTTCGATCATCGGACGAAACGCCGTAGTGGCGAACAACGTCAAGGTTTATCCGTTCAAAAACATCGAACCAGGCTCTACAGTACGTTCTTCCATCGTGTGGGAGACCCGAGGGCCCAGCACCCTTTTTGGACGCGATGGCGTTCGCGGTCTCGCCAATGTGGATGTCACCCCCGAGATGGCCATGCGTCTTGCTATGTCGTACGGCACTTTGGTGGGAAAGGGCACATACGTGGTCACGAGTCGCGATACCCACCAGGCCTGCCGCGTCCTCAAGCGGGCCATCATCAGCGGTCTGAATTCCACTGGGGTCAACGTGCGTGATCTCACCACAGCCACCCTGGCAGTGAACCGCTTTGACATCAAGAGTGGCAACGCGGTCGGTGGAATCCACGTGCGCATGAGCCTTGATAACCCCGAACAGGTGGAGTTGTTGTTCTCCGAGACCCCAGGGGTCCCGACCGACAACCGACGAGAGCGAGCCATAGAGAACCTCTATTTTCGTGAGGACTTCCGCCGAGCTCCTTTCGAGGAGATGGGGCAGGTGATGTACCCACCCCGGGTCATCGAGACCTATACCAACTCTCTGCTCGAGAACTGGAACACTGTAGCTATCAGGGGGCGCCAGCCCCGGCTTGTACTCGACTACTCCGCATCAGCGCCGGCGTTCTTCTTCTCATCGACGTTGGACAACCTGGGCATCGAGACTGTGGCTCTAAACACATTCTCCCGCGCGCATTCACGTTTCACTCCGGCCGACAGCCTCCCTCCGGCCGCGGCCCGGGTGGGAGAGATGGTGCGGGCGATGGAAGCCGATCTCGGAGCGATTCTCGATCCGGGGGCTGAATACCTGTATGTCGTAGACGAGAGGGGAGAGCTTATACCGTCCTTCGCGCTTTTCTTGCTCCTGTTGCAACATGCGGCCCGCGAAGCGGGGTCCGGGTTTGCCGCCGTGCCACTGCACGCGACTCGTTTGAGCGAGCAGGTGGTGGCCGCAACCGGAGTGAGCATCAGGCGGACCAAGTACTCAAAGGCGACGCTTATGGCCGAGGCCACACGTCCAAATACGGTATTTGCCGCCAGCACCGATGGCGGATACATCTATCCTTCGGTGCTTGCGTCCATGGACGGACTGTTTGCACTGGGCAAGGTGCTCGAACTGGTCTCTATCTCTGATGCTCCTTTGTCCCAGCTCGTGGCCCAAGTGCCGGTCGCGCATGTCGTCCATTACACGACCGAATGTCCGTGGGATCTGAAAGGAACAGTGATGCGGCGCATGACGGAGAAGCTCCGTCAGGGCCGGGTATCGCTCGTGGACGGCATCAAGGTCTTTCTTGATCATTCCGAGTGGGCACTTGTGCTACCGGACGCTGAAGAACCGCTTTTTCACGTCTACGCGGAGGCTGGGGGAGACGAACGGGCCGAGGAGTTGGCGGAGAGCTATCGCAGTTTGCTGGAGACTGCCGTAAGGGATTCGACGTCGACCTAGACTAGGACTGCGAACTCTTGGCGATAACCTGCTTGCAGACCGTCTTGAGGGTCTCGAATACGCCCACGCCACTTAGAGCGCACGCCTCAACAACAGGTGAGCCTGTGTGATTGAGCAGCTCGGTGAGATCGCTGACCGAGAAGATCGCGCTGAGATCTCGTTTGTTCATCTGCAGGACCATGCCAAGATTGTTGATGTCTTCACCCTGCTCCATGAGGTTGTCCCACAGGTTGAGGTAGCTGTCGACGTTCTCGTCGAGCCGCGATATCTGGCTGTCGGCCACGAAGACCACGCCATCGACGCCCTGCAGCACTAGTTTGCGCGAAGCATTATAGAAGGACTGCCCAGGCACCGTGTATAAATGGAAACGGGTGCGCAGCCCCTTCACCGTGCCGAGTGATAGCGGGAGGAAGTCGAAGTAGAGGGTCCGCTCTTCTTCCGTCGCGATACTCACCAACCGGCCTCTTGCCCCCGGGTTGACACGGCGGTAGATGTACTGGATGTTCGTAGTCTTGCCGCACAGCCCACATCCGTAGTACACGATCTTGTAGTTGATCTCCCGAGCCGACAGATTGATCAGTGCCACTCGTCGCTCCCTATAGTTGTCCGTCACCTTCGCCGGGGAACCAGGAGTCGATGGCCGTCCCCGCCTCACGGGAGTAGTCGTGATCGATGATCCGTTCTCCTCCTGTGGTATCTTCGGCAGCTTCGAAAACCGGCTTGAGGACCTCGACCGCCCTCCCCGTGTATAGACGCACCCGACCGACCTGCGTATCATGTCCAAAAGTGATAAGGAGGAGAATCTGTTCGGTCACCTGCATCACGTGCAGGTTAGATTCCCGGCCTTCGTGGAACAGCAGGCTGAACTCACGTTCTTTGAGAACCTCAGCCAGTTGACGGGTGGCGGCGAAGGAACCTGCCGCCAGCGCAGCCAGTGACAACGTATCGGCGTCGGCGTGGGGGGGGGAGGTGGTTATCGGTTGCCCGCTGGTTGAGATCAAGGCAACGAACTGAGACGCCGTAACCCGCCGCAGCTTGTTGAGGACGCCGTCGATCAACTGCATCTGCTCGTCGTTGATGACGAGGCCTCTACGACCAGCCACGGCAGACCCTCCTTCAGCACGAATTCGGCGTGTTTCCTTGCCCGACAGTATACAAGGCCCCACCCTTATCGGTCACACCCGGGACCAATAGACGCCAAAACTGCTGTGCTATCATGACGACCAGCCGGTAGTGGCGAGAAAGGAGCGCATGTGAACCCAAAAAACCTCAAGTACCACCGGGAGCACGACTGGGCCCACATAGCCGGCGATACCGCCGTTTTCGGTCTCACCAGCTATGCCCAGGAGACGCTTGGCGACATAGTCTTCATCGAACTCCCCGAGGTAGGCAAAGACGTCACTGCGGGGACGCCATATGCTGAGGTGGAGTCGGTCAAGGCCGTATCTGAGGTATATGCGCCGCTCAGTGGTTCAGTGGTAGAGGTCAACGAAGAGGTCGTCGATGCCCCCGAGACTATCAACGAGAGTCCGTACGAAGACGGGTGGCTCATTAAGGTCAAGTTGAGCGACCCCGCAGAGATCGATACGCTCATGACAGAAGAGGAATACGCAGAGTTTCTCGCCGGGCTTGAGTAACACGCCTCAGGCACAACCTGAGGTGCATTGTCGCACAGACGAGCCGCGGCTCGTCATAGGTCTCTACTGTAGGTTGAAGGTTTTGGGTAGGACCGCTATAGTGAGAGTGTGAACGCCTTGGGTGAGTCTTCATTTGACCGACTGATCAACATTCAGTCGTATAGCGATGACGAGTTGAAGTCGCTTCATAAGCGCTTGGTTGAGGAAGAGCGTGAGATCTCCATGCGCAGGCGGCTACTGCACGCCGAACTAGACATAATCCGAGCGGAGACGGTCAGACGGCTGCGCGACAAGAGCAGGGCTGAAGGCGGTCTTGTCCGTGACGGCAATCTGGCCGTTTTGGCGGATATTCTCAGCGGTCGATTGCCCGTCGATGACGATCTTGAAGTGGGGGGGTGATCTCTCGTGCCGGAGGACGTTGAGCCGGTCGTTCGTGGTATTCAGAAGCGCTTCCGTGATCTTTCGGTGGACGTACGCGAAGAGCGGATCATCCGTTACATCGTCAACCAATTGGGTCAAGGCCGCAAGATAGACGACATAATGGGCGACGCCTACCTCACCGCCCACACCAGTGACGTTTTCCGGCTCCAAGTGTTGCAGAATCCGGCCGTCATCAGAGCCATCGAAGAAGAACTGCATCGCCAATTTGCTGACTATCAGTCGGCTACCGGCACCGCTGCCGGCAGCAATCCTCCGCCCGAGCCGGGGGGAAACCCGCAAGACTCGATCGTATGCCCATCTTGTGGGACTTCTAACACCTGCGATTCCAACTTCTGCCGGCGCTGCGGCAATCGGCTGCCACCCACAGACCCGACTGACGTCACATTGTCGTATTCCCTCGCAGATATGGATACGGGCGCGGGCCTTTTTGCGCCGGGAGCAGTAAGTGGAACAGTACTTCTGATCCGCGCCGGAGGGGGCCGGGAGGGTGAGGTCGTTAGCCTTGTAGGCGATGTACTTACCGTTGGCCGCAGTCCCCATAGCGATCTGTTCCTGGACGACGTGACTGTATCGCGTCACCACGCCCGGATCCTGCGAGACGAAGATGAGTTCTTGGTAGAAGATCTGAACAGCCTGAACGGTACATACGTGAATCGTAAGCGCATCGAGCGTCACCGTCTCTCTGATGGTGACGAGCTTCAGATCGGTAAATACAAGCTGGCCTTCATCGAGCAGCCAGAGGAGATCTGAGCCGGGCCGACCCATGGATGACGCCGCCAAACGTCCCGCCCCAGCCGGCAACCCAACACCCGATCCCGTAGTAGGCGCCGATACCGACCGTCCCCTCACTATAGGACAGGTGGTCGCCCAACTTCAGACGGAATTTCCCGACCTCAGCATCACCAAGATTCGCTACCTAGAGGATCGACAACTTCTGAATCCGGCCCGGAGCAAAGGCCGCTACCGGAAGTTCAGTACGGCCGACATCCGGCGGCTCCGGACCATACTCACTCTGCAGCGCGACGAGTATCTACCGCTTGAGGTGATACGAGAGCGTATCGACAGAGTGGGTGTATCAGGCTTGGGGGAATCTCTGACGTCGGCCGTCGCTCCTCTGCGTTCAAGTGCGGCCCTCAAGAGAGAGGAGCCAATTTACAGCTGGACAGAACTGTGCCGAGAGTCCGGGGCGGACGACGCGTTTTTACGCCTGCTCGTCGAATTCCGCCTGATTGAGCCTTCCGCCCAAGGCGGCCAGGTCTTCACTGAGTCCGACGCAGAGATCGCCCGCATCTGTCAAGTTCTCGCCCGATTCGGGGTTGAACCTCGTAATCTGCGCCTCTTGGCCTCTTCCGTAGAAAGGGAGGCGGCGATCCTACAACAGGTCGTCGCACCTTCATTGCGCTCTGCCCATGTCGACAAAAGAGATTACGGAGAGCAAGTGCTGGGAGATCTTGGCTCTCTTTACTCTCGTCTCATGCACTTCCTTCTCTATAAGGAACTGCGCAAAGCGCTCTAGTCGACTGGGCCTCCCGGGCCTGCCAAGAACCGGATGTGCGCCTTTTCCAGCCGGGGTATGGCGTCGTACAATGAGCCTGTCACAAACCGGAGCAGCCTATTATCAGCTGGAACCGTATAGCTCGGCGGCGCGCTGACATGCCTCGCAGCCTCTGAGTACAGTAGGCTGTCCACGACCCCAAGGAGCGTCATGAGACTCGAGGACCATATCCGCCACATCCCCGGCTTCCCGAAAGAGGGTGTACTCTTTCACGACATCATGCCAATGCTTCAAAAGGCTGAAGCGTTGCGCTACGCCGTGGACTTAATGGCCGACTTCGCTCGCGAAAGGGAGGTGGATCTTGTCCTAGGGGCCGAGGCGAGAGGGTTCATCCTTGGAGCGGCTCTTGCGTACGCTCTTGGAGTGGGATTCGCTGCTTCCCGCAAGCCCGGCAAACTGCCTTGGACCGTCCAACGGTGCGAATACGACCTTGAATACGGCACCGACACGCTGGAGATGCACACTGATGCGATCAAGAAAGGCCAGCGCGTTCTGATTCACGACGACTTACTCGCGACCGGCGGAACCGCTCAGGCAAACGTACGACTCGTCGAGCAGGCTGGTGGAGTCGTAGCTGGCCTGGCTTTTTTGATCGAATTGAGCGACCTCCATGGGAGGGACAAGCTGGAGGGTTACGACATCCTCAGCCTATTGCGGTATGAGGTCTAAAGCGTCCGCTCCCTGCGACTTTACATAATGTACATTATCGTGCATTATGTCGGTTGCGGTTTTCCCGAGTATGTAGGTTGCAGCGCCGGTCGTTGCCCGCTCCGACCAAAGAGTCAGAAGCCGACGGGCGTCTTTCTCGATGACCCGTCGGCCTCCTGCTGGCTGCCATCAACGGCAACACGGGACTGCCGTTATTTCTGTACGCGCCCCGCGGCGGCTATTGCACCAGATTCATCATGTTGAACATCGGCAGGTACATGGCTATCACGACGAGACCCACCAGACCGCCGACGAACAGCATCATTATCGGTTCGATGATCGAGGTGAGTGATTTCACTGCTGCGTCGACTTCGTCTTCATAGAAGTCGGCAATCTTCCCGAGCATGGCATCGAGCGCACCCGTCTCTTCACCGATTGAGATCATGTGAGTCACCATCGGCGGGAATACGGCGACGCGCGAAAGTGGATGCGCGATCGGCTCACCGCTGCGGACGCTTTCTTTCACATCGATCATCGAGTGTTCGATAACGTAGTTGCCTGAGGTCTTACCGGTGATATCTATAGCCTGAAGGATCGGGACCCCGGAGCTGACTAGGGTCGACAGAGTCCGACTGAACCGCGCCAGGGCTATCTTCTGAACGACCGGACCAAGCTTCATGGGGAGCTTCAGCTTCACGCGGTCCCAAGCCCGACGACCTTGCTCGGTCTGTTTCAATTTGTTGAGACCCCACACGAAAAGCCCCAAGAGCGGGAATATGATGAACCAATAGCCCTTAAGGACGTCGCTGACCCCCATCATGAGTTGTGTCAGTCCCGGGAGTTCCCCGCCCAGCTCGTCGTACATGCCCGCAAAAATCGGGATGATGAACAACAACATGCCTATCATGACCATGATGGCAAAACCGGCGATGAGGACCGGGTAGGCCATTGCCGACTTGACCGTGCGCCGGAGACTGTCGTCTTTCTCCAGCTGCTCTGCCAACCGGTTGAGAGTCTGGTCGAGCACGCCCCCCGCCTCGCCGGCACGGACCATGGACACATATAGACGGTCAAAAGCGGCCGGATGGCGCTCCATGGCATCAGAGAGCGGCATACCTGCTTCGACGTCCCCACTTACGGCAGAAATGATCTTCTTGAACCGAGGGTTCTCCGTTTGCTCTTCAAGGACATAGAGGGCGCGCAGCACCGCCAGACCGGAGTTGATCATGGTCGAGAACTGACGGGCGAAGATAGCTTTATCGCGTATCTTGATACGTTGGGAGTTCTCGAACGCCTCTTTCAGTCCGATCGTCTTCCGCTTCTCTTCAAGCTTTATGACCGTCAGGCCTTTGTGGCGCAGTTGGGCGACCACCGCTGCCTTGTTGTCGGCCATAGCCTCCCCGGTGAACGGGGCGCCTCTCTCCCGCTTCGCGGTGTATGTATAGGTCGCCACTCCTCTTACTCCTCTTTCACGCTCCGTGGAGCAGTTTGCCTCTAATCGATGCTATCGACCGCAAGGGGCCAAGACTCAAGTGCAGCACCTGTACCTCCCCCCCCACGCCTTCACGGCCGCCTCACGCGGCTCCCATTAGCAGCAATCGCTCCAGCTCTTCAGGCACCGATGAGCGCCGAATAGCCAGCTCTCTCGTGATCTGCCCACGGCGAACCAGGTCCGCCAGACAGGAGTTCATCGTTTGCATTCCATGTTGCGTGCCTGTCTGCATGACCGTATAAAGCTGATGAGTTTTGCCCTCCCGGATGAGATTGCGGGCCGCCGGTGTACAGACGAGTACTTCGCACGCTACGGACCGGCCCTTGCCGCTGGCCTTCGGTAGAAGCTGCTGTGTCACTATCCCTTCGAGGGTAGCGGCAATCTGCACACGGATCTGCTCTTGTTGGTGGGGTGGAAAAACATCGATCATCCGGTCGATGGTCTGGGGACAGTCCTGGGTGTGAAGGGTCGCAAACACCAAATGACCGGTTTCCGCAGCAGTCAGAGCTATCTGGATGGTCTCCAAATCGCGCATCTCGCCGATGAGTATTATGTCGGGATCCTGACGCAGAGCGGACCGGAGGGCGATCGGGAATGCCTTCGTGTCGCTACCCACTTCTCTCTGCTTGACGATGCACCGTTTGTGACGGTGGAGGAACTCGATGGGATCTTCGATGGTCACGATGTGATCGGCCCGGGTCTGGTTAATCTCGTCGATCATGGCGGCAAGGGTCGTGGACTTGCCCGAGCCGGTCGGTCCGGTCACTAGAACAAAGCCTCGCGGCCTCTTGCTGAACGTGTGCAACACCTTGGGCAAGCCAAGATCCTCGATGCTCTTGATGGCAGTGGGGATCAGTCGAAAGGCGGCGCTGAGAGTACCTCTCTGGAAGCAGGCGTTTATACGGAAGCGGGCCATGCCGTAGAGTGCGTATGAGAAATCGACCTCCCACTCGGTCTCAAGCTTCTGGCGCTGATCCTGGGTAAGGATGCTGTAGATTAGCTCCCGCGTTTCGTTGGCATTCAGGTCGGGGTAATCCAACTTCACGAGATGTCCGTCGATGCGGACCATCGGAGGTATCCCAACCGAAAGGTGCAGGTCCGAAGCGTCTCTGTCGATCACTTCTTTGAGAATCTCGCCTATGTCCACCCTATTCGCCCCTTATCGGTTCTCTTGGCCACATCTCGCCGCGTAAGGACTCTCGCTAGACGATGACCCGGGAGATCTCTTCAATACTGGTCACTCCCTGCAGGACCCTCTCGAGTCCGTCCTGGCGAAGGGTGACCATCCCCTCGGCTTCTGCCACCCGACTTATCTCATCGGCACTCTTGCGCTCAACAATGAGTCTTTCGATGGCTTCGCTCACGGTCATGACCTCATAGATGCCCACGCGTCCCTTGTAGCCGGTTTGATTGCAGCGCGGACAGCCCACGGCTCGATGAAGATCGATCTCCTCCCAGTTATCGACCACCTTCTCGGGAAAATCGAGGCGTTCAAGCATGTCGCGCGTGGTCGGGTAGGGCTCTTTGCAGTATTCGCACAGCCTACGGACCAAACGCTGAGCAATGACGCAGTCCACCGCAGAAGCCGTGAGAAAAGGCTCCACCCCCATCTCGGTCAGGCGCGAGAGAGCCCCGGGAGCGTTGTTCGTATGTAGCGTCGAGAGGACCAAGTGGCCCGTCAGCGCCGACTCAATGGCAATCTGAGCCGTCTCGCGGTCGCGGATCTCGCCGACCATGACGATGTCGGGGTCGCACCGAAGGATAGAGCGCAGACCGGAGGCGAAGGTCAGGCCGGCTTTTGGGTTTATCTGAACCTGATTGATACCCGTCAGGCGGTATTCCACCGGGTCCTCCACCGTTATGATGTTCTTCTCGGTGGTATTGAGAATATTGAGAGTCCCGTAGAGCGTCGTCGACTTGCCCGAACCGGTGGGGCCTGTCACCAGCACGGCGCCGTAAGGTTTGGTGAACGATCGCGTGTACCGTGACAGAGCGAGATCGGAAAATCCCAGGTCTTCTAAGCGCATCATGACATTTGACCGATCGAGCAGACGGATGACGATCTTCTCTCCGTAGACGGTCGGTAGAGAGGCGACGCGCATATCGATAGGACGGCCGCTGACCACCAGTCCGATACGCCCATCTTGGGGAACACGGCGTTCGGCGATATCGAGGTCGGCCATGATCTTGAGGCGCGATAGGACACCCGCCTGCAGGCGCTTGGGGATCGTCATGATCTCGTGTAGTACGCCGTCGTGGCGGAATCGGACCAAAAGGTCCTTTGCCTGAGGTTCGAAGTGAATATCGGACGCTGCTTCGTCGGCCGCACGAGCGATTATGCCGTTGACCAGTTTGACCACGGGCGCAGCGTCGACCTGCTCTCGTATGTCGCGGAGTTCGCCCGGGGTGGTTTCGTCGTCGGGGATCTTGCCGTCTATGTCTTCGGTGATCTCGTCTTCGGCACGACGAAGATTACCCAGCATGATGTTGATGTCTTCGGCGCTCGCGATGGCCGGTTCGATATCAAATCCTGTCAACATCCTCAGATCGTCGATCGCTACGATGTTGGAAGGATCGGCCATGGCGACAAGCAGAGTGTGCTCGTTGGAAAAACCAACAGGGATGGCCGCGTATCTCCGGGCGTCTTTCTCAGAAATGAGGTCGGCCGTGACGGGGTCGACCGTGGCGCCCGCTAGGTCTAGGTACTTGACCCCGAGACGTCTGCCCAACGCCTCCAGAAGCTGCGTCTTGGTGATCCAGCCTTTGGATAGAGCTATGGTGCCGATGCGCTCGTGCGATTCGAGTTGTTCGGCCAGGGCCTCGTTGACCTGCTCGACAGTCAACGCCCCCATGTCGACCAATATCTCCCCGGTCCGCTTGCCGGACGGCTTCCTCTGCTGCAGTTTCTCCTCTCGCGCAGCCTGCATTCCTTCAATCATCCTTCTTCGTACTTGATACTGGCCCTCATTGCATCCAAGGGCGGCTCGTTGCCCGTCCACAGACGATAAGTGTGTCCGGCCTGCAACAGGAGCATCTCGATGCCGTCTATGGCACGGACCCCGCGCTCTCGGGCCTCCCGTACAAGATGAGTAGGCCCTTTGCCGTACACCAAATCGACCACAGCTAGGCCGCTGTGCAGAATATCGACAGGTATCGGCAAGTCCTTGACCTCAGATGTCAACCCTACAGACGTGGCATTCACCAGTAGGTCGGCACCGAGAGCAGCGGCCACGAGATCGGAGTCAGAGACCGCGTAGCATTCGGTCGGACCCCACGTGTCGGCCACGCGGCACAGAGCCTCCGCACGCGAGAAGGTTCGATTGAATACACCGACGCTTGCAGCTCCCTCAGCCACAAGCGCCGCCACCACCGCCCGAGCTGCGCCCCCTGCGCCGGCCACTACACAGCGGAGCCCACCGGCACCCTTGGGGACCACGAGTCTGAGAGACTCCGAGAAACCGGCCACGTCGGTGTTGTATCCCTTAAGGCGTCCTTGGTCGTTTACGACCGTGTTGACCGCTCCCAACCGGTCTGCGGCAGGATCTACATCATCCAACAGGTCGAGAGCCGCCTCTTTGTGGGGGAGTGTGACATTGACCCCTCGTACGCCCAAAGCCCGAATTCCCGAGAACGCGTCGGCCAGATGTTCGGGCCGGACATCGAAAGCGAGATACACGAAGTCCAACTTCTGGGCTTCGAACGCTGCATTTTGAATTAGAGGAGACAGGGAGTGGGCCACAGGGCGCCCTATGAGACCCACTACCCGCGTGTGGGCCGTGATCGTCGGTTGCGGTTCTTGCATCGGCACCCCTTCCACTGTTGTGTTTGGCCCATAGACACGGAGGTTATCGGACAGCGGAAATGCCGGCCTCTGTCCAAGGTTGTAAATTGGTTGGTCTGGGCCGCACGGACATCCCCGCCGGCAAGGCCTCACCCAAGCCCTACGCAGTCACTGCTTCGGTTGCTTCTCCTTGGCCTTGAGAAATTCCTCATAGGAAGCCGTGAAGAAATGCCGGCCTTCGGTGTCGCTCAGGACGTAGTAGAGATAGTCTACGTTTGCCGGTTGGAGGGCGGCCTTCAAAGAGGCCACCCCGGGGTTGCAGATCGGCGTCGGCGGTAGCCCCTTGACAACGCGTGTATTGTAAGGAGATTTCGTAGCCAGGTCTTCGGTGGTAAGGGTTCCCGTCCACTTCCCCACGGCATAGCGCACGGTGGCATCGATCCCCAGCGTCATGTCGGCTTTCATGCGATTGTAGATGACCGCCGCGATCTTGCTCCTCTCTTCAGCGACACGGGCCTCCTTCTCGATCATCGAAGCCACGATCACGATCTCATACGGCGTCAGTTCAAGGGTCTTGGCTTTCTCCCAAGAAAGCGAGCTCGTCTTTGCGTCGAAGGCGGCCAACTGAGCGCCGATCAATTCCGTAGCTCCATCCCCCTTGAGGAGGTAGTAGGTGCTTGGAAACAGAAGGCCTTCCAGAGTCGTAACCTTCGGAGTAGTCCCCCCCACTTCGGGCAGGACGAACTCCTTCGGTTTGGCGCTCAACTCCACATACTCGGAACCGTCGATGGAGCCGCCCTCCGTCAACAGTTCGCCGATTTGCCCAACCGCCAGACCTTCAGGGATCGTCAGCTTGAAACTGGGCGAGCCCTCGCCCCGTTCCAGCATATCCACCACCTCCAACAAGGATTGGCTTTGGTGGAACTGATAGATCCCAGGCTTCAGATCGTTCTCGCTGCCCCGCTTCTTCACCAGGTCGACAAACGCCGCCGAAGAGGCAACAACTTTTTTGTCTTCTAGGAGACGACTGATCTGAATGGCCGACATCCCAGGATCGATGGTGACCTTGACCACGTTCCCGCGTGCGGCTTCGGTCGTGGAGGTGGTCGAACGTTCTTGGTACCAGTCTCTACTCCAATCGACAAAATACGCGACCCCGATCACAAAGCCCAAGAAGGCGCCCACCACCACCAATCGGGTGGTCCACCGGCGCATAGTGCGATATCTCTGAGGACGCAGCCGGTTCTCGCGACTACCAGGCCTGGGATACCACTCATCCATGTGTCAACTCTTCCGTCATGATCCGTCATCAACTGCCGATGGCCTCTCGCGGGCCGAATCAAGATAGTTCTGCAGCATGTAGCAGGCGGCCACGTCGTCGCGCGCCTCCGATCCCGGCCGTCCAGCGCCCGCCAGTTTGGAGGTGAACCGCTCATCCCACATCGTAACCGGCACGCATACCGCAGCCTGCAGCCGCTCTCCAAAAGACAACACGTAATTCATCTGTTGATTAGCGCCGCCGGCCAGCGGTCGTGGCAGACCCACTACTATCTCCCCCACCCCTTCCTCTCTCGCCACCGCCACAATCTGGGCGATCAGCCTGGCTTCGTCACGCTCGGCCACAACAGCGAGGGGACGACATGTCAGGCCCAAGGAGTCCGAGAGCGCCAGCCCGGTACGACTCCGCCCGAGATCAACTCCCAACCTGCGCACTCAGCCGCCTAATCCGTTAGTAACGGCTTTGCGGGCGTAGGCGACTGCTTCGGCCAGTCTGCCGGGGTCTCCCCCACCCCCGCGCCCTAACCGAGGGCTCCCGCCTCCGCCTCCACCGAACTCACGAGCAGCCGACTTGACGATCGCGCCCGCGTCTATGCCGTCTACGCCGGCCCCGGTACTCACTACCAGGGTCCCCTTCCCCTGTACGTCTGCGCCCAAGATGACGACAGCCCGCCCCACTCGATCCCTCACTTGGTCCACCAGCCTCAATAGGTGGTCCATGTCGCGAGCTTCAACGACCTCCGCCACCACTGAGATATCTCCGCAGCGGACGGCCCCTGCCACCAAGGTGGAGACCACATCCTTCGCGCTCTCTGAAAGGAGACTCTTCACCTCCGCCTCTAGGTTCCCCACCTTGTCTTGGAGTTTCATGAGGGTGTTCAGCATCTCCCCCTCCGTACTCCCCAAGGCTTCCGCCGCACGGGCCACCACCTGGTCGCGCTCCCGATAGTAGGCCACGGCCGCCTTCCCGGTGACCGCTTCGATACGCCGGACGTTCGCTCCGACGCTCCCTTCGGAGATGATCTTGAATATCCCGATCTCGCTTGTAGACCCCACGTGGGTTCCGCCACACAGTTCGCGACTAAAATCGTCGATCTCGACCACTCTGACGAATTCGTCGTATTTCTCGCCAAAAAGCGCTGTAGCGCCCAAATCGCGAGCGTGGTCGAGGCTGGTGGTAAAGGTCCGCACCGGATGGTTCTCAACGATGCGCCGGTTGACCAATTCTTCGACTTCTGAGAGCCTGTCCGGTCCCAGGGGCTCATGATAGGCGAAATCGAATCGGAATCTATCCGCCCTTACCGAGGAACCGGCCTGAGTCACGTCTTTGCCCAAGCGCGCCCGCAGGGCGTAGTGGAGCAGATGCGTGGCGGTGTGATTGGCAGCCACGTCATGCCGGTGCCCGGAGGCCAAGGAAGCCTTGACCCGGGTACCCGGCTCGATCCGGCCGTCGATGAGGCGGGCCACGATGACCTGCACCCGACCCTCTTGCTGTACGTCCTCGACTGCTGCTTTGCCGTCTTCGGATTCGATTATGCCCGTATCGGCCGTCTGGCCACCCATCTCCGCATAGAAAGGGCTTTCCCGCAGGGAGAGGATCACCCGCCCGTCATCCAGGGATTCCAGATTCTCAACCACCGTGTAGAGGTCATCGCGCTCATATCCAAGGAACTCAGTGGGGTGCACCGTCTCTCTGGCAAAACGGACTATGGCCTCCTGGAGTCCCCCCCCGTCTTTCTGGGCACTGCGGGCCCGCCGGCGCTGCTCCTCCATCGCGGCCTCGAACTCGACCAAGTCGAGGGTGAGGCCACGCTCTTCGACGATCTCGCGCGTCACCTCTACAGGAAAACCATAGGTATCGTGGAGCATGAAGGCCACGCTCCCAGGGAACCGGTCGGTCCCTTCCTCGAGGGCGCGGACCACTGCCTCTTCAACGAGCAGCAGACCCTGATCGAGCGTCCGATTGAACCGCTCTTCTTCGACATGAGCCACCCTGAGGATACTGTCTCTGCGCTCTCGGAGTTCGGGATAGGCCTCGCCCATCAACTCAATGGCCCGCTCGGCAAAGCGGCCCAAGAAGGGCGGCTCTATGCCCGCCGAGCGGCTGAACCGAGCCGCACGTCGGATGACCCGCCGCAGGACGTATCCGCGCCCCTCATTGCTGGGGATCACCCCATCGGCCACCAGGAAAGTCAAGGCTCGAGAGTGATCGGCCAACACGCGCAGAGCCACGTCCACTTTCTTGTCGAGTCCGAAGGATGTATCGGCGAGTTCTTCCCCCAGTTCTATCAAGGGTTGAAAAACATCGGTCATGAACACAGACTCGACATCCTGTTTGAGAGCGGCAATCCGCTCCAAGCCCATACCCGTGTCGATGTTCTGCGCCGGCAACGGGGCCAGGATTTGGTTCTCATCCATGTTGTAGCCTGTGAAGACAAGGTTCCAGTACTCGACGTATCGATCACACTCGCAACCCGGTCGGCAGTCGGGTAGACCACAACCGTACTCAGGGCCTCGGTCATAGTAGAGCTCTGACGAGGGGCCACACGGTCCGCTCGGTCCGACCGGACCCCAGAAGTTCGCACTCCGCGGGAGTCCGACCATGCGCTCGCGCGGCAGTCCGGCCTCAGACCACAAGGCGACTGCTTCCTCATCGGGCTCGATGGTCTCGTCCCCCTCGAAGTACGAGATCCATAGCCGCTCGGGATCCAAGCCCAGATAATCTAATGAGAACTCCCACGCGAAGCGGATGGCGCCTTCCTTGAAGTAATCGCCTACCGAGAAATTACCGAGCATCTCGAAGAAGGTGCAGTGGCGTGCAGTCAAGCCGACCCTATCGATGTCGGAGGTACGAAAGCACTTCTGCACGCTTGTGAGTCGCCGGCTGGGAGGTTCCGCCAGCCCCAAGAAGTAGGGTTTGAACTGCTGCATACCCGCCGTTGTCAACAAGACCGACGGGTCCTTGTAGGGGACCAGCGATGCGCTGGGTACCAGAAGGTGCCCTCGTTCGACGAAATAGTCTAGAAAGAGCTTTCGCAGTTCAGCCGTCTTCACGGGTCAGACCTCACCTCTCCCC
This sequence comes from Thermoleophilia bacterium, assembly GCA_040768135.1. Classification (GTDB taxonomy): domain Bacteria; phylum Actinomycetota; class Thermoleophilia; order RBG-16-64-13; family RBG-16-64-13; genus RBG-16-64-13. Next base: position 16,789 of record JAXGNF010000007.1, read on the forward strand.
CCGGCCGCTTCAGCCAGGGCCTCGTCTTCCGCCATGTACTGGCGCAGGTTCTCGATCGACTTTCTAATCAGACGCGACACATGCATCTGAGATATCCCAACCCGAGCGGCTACCTGTGTCTGTGTCATGCCCTCAAAAAAGCGCAGATGCAAGATCAGACGTTCCCTGGGTTCGAGACGAGCCATAGCGGGCGCCAAGACCCGGCGCTGCTCGAACACCTCGTACGCCTCTTCTTCGGTCCCCAGGTAGTCGAGCAGTTCGAGCGATTCGTCATCTTCGGCCGATCCCCCTGAGAAGATCGAGATCGAACTATAGGCCCGGCCACTCTCCAGCGCTTCGACCACCTCTTCCTCGCTCACTTCGGCGGCCGCCGCCAGCTCAGCAATGGTCGGCGAGCGTCGCAACTCTACCGTGAGTTGCTCGATGACCCGGTTCAAGCGGACGTTCAAGTCCTGCAGGGCCCGCGGGACCTTCACAGCCCAACCCTTGTCGCGGAAATACCGTTTTATCTCCCCCATGATGGTCGGGGTGGCGTACGTGGAAAGCTCGACCCCCCGCTCGAGATCGAATCGATCGATGGCCTTGATCAGCCCGATAGACCCTACCTGGATAAGGTCTTCGACCGGTTGCCCCCGTGATGCGAACCGCCTAGCCAGGCTCTTCACGAGAGGCAGGTACCGGGTGATGAGCTCCTCACGTGCGGTCAGATCTTGATGTTCTTTGAGACGCAGCAGAAGCTCACGTTCAGACAATAGCTCCAGGGGCCCAGACCAGGTGCTACCCTCCGGCGAACGCTCGACCTCTTTGCCTTTCTCCGGTTTCGACACTTAGGATGCCTGCTTCTCCATCTCGACCGCGAATGAAGCAGGGCCGCTCTCAATCACCTCGTAGCTTTCTACCAGCGAACTGACAAGTAGGCGTACATCGAGTCGACATTCCTCACAAGGCCGGAAGGGGTCAACCGCCAGAAGAGCGGCCTTCACACTCTGATTGCCCAACCCGCCCAACCTGACCCGGAATCCGCCACCCACGCGATAGACGTCGAGAACCAGTTCCGGACCCACCTCCGCCTCTTCGGCCAGCAGTGACTCCACCGCGAGCAACAGATCGTCCAGACGGTCAAGGGGGAGGTCATTGCGGGAAGCCATACCACTCATGAGTACGCGCATCACGGGCAGTGCGGAATCACTCCGCGCGATGCGAAGCGTCACGATGTCGTCAGGCTCTCCCATCGGACCGGCGGCCTCCATAGCTGGGGACTCGAAGGGCTTGGGCTTACGAGCCGAGTTCTTCGTCAATCTCCTGCTGTTTCTCCTGGTACATCTCCCGCCCGTGCTCGACGGCCTCCGCCGCTCGGTTCTTGAGGTCGGCGAAGATGCGCTGAGCCTCAGCGGGAACGTCAGAGAACGCCTCTTGCAGCGGCTTGCCGGTCTCTTGTGCTATGCGATAGGCGATAAGGACCGCCCCTCCAATTGCTGCTCCGGCGGCCAGAACGATCAATGACCGAAACGTGCCCATCATCTCTCCTTTACATTCCCGCTCTTGAAGAACGACCTCACGCCCTCACTCACTCCGGCAGCCAGGCCGGCGGCCATTTTCATAGGCTTGGATACGGCTCCGTGCACGGCGGTTGTAGCCTGCTCGGCCGTCCTTACGATCTCCGCGACGGAGCCCGTGATATCGTCGACCTTACCGAGTTCGGCATTGACGCCGTCAAGCGTGCCTCCCACGCGAGTCAGTAGTGGCAACACCTGCGTGTTCGCATCGGCAAGGATGCTGCTCACCCGCTTCAGAACGGCACCCAGACGGAAGAGCGCGTACGCGATCCCCACCCCGAAGAGCACAAAGAAAACGCCTATGGCGACCTTCATGATGGTATCGCCGTCCCACTCCATTTCAAGCCCCTTTCTGGCCGGCGCCGGACCTCACGAATATACCACAGGGTATATTCTGCCCTTCATATGGGTTCGGTGGAGATGAGCCCCACGGAACGGTAGACACGATGGTCCCGGCCGAGACAACCAGGTCATCTTGGTACACCACGGCACTCTGGCCGGGTGAGACTCCCACAGCAGGTTGTTCGAAGACGACCGTGTCTGGGCCGATCAAACGCGCGGGCACGTTCTCTCCGGTGGAACGCCACTGCACCCTCAGGCCCTCGTTCGGTCCTTTGCGGTGTTGGACGATGTCGCTGATCGCGATCGCTCCTACAGCCAATTGGTCGGCCGGACCGACTAAGACCTCCCTTCGCTCGGGCCTCAGGTCCAACACGTAGAGAGGACCGTCAGCGCTGATCCCTAGGCCTTTGCGTTGGCCCACGGTGAAGTTGTAGACGCCGGTATGCTGCGCAAGAACGCGGCCGGAGGCATCCACTACGGCTCCCGGCTGCGCCCCCAGGCGTTCCCGCAGAAAACGCCGGTGGTCGTCGTCGGGCACGAAGCAGATCTCCTGGCTCTCGGGCAGCGACGGCCCGGAGAGCCCAGCCTCCTCAGCTCGTTCCCTGACCTCCGCTTTGGTCATCGCTCCCAGCGGGAAGAGGCAGCGCCTTAGCAGATCCGGATCCACCTCGGCCAACACATACGATTGGTCTTTTTTCGGGTCCACACCTCGGGCAAGCGCAGGTGGATCGCCGCTCAGGCGAGCATAGTGTCCGGTCGCGACCCGGGCAAGGCCCTCCCGTCGGGCGATATCCCAGAGTAACCCAAAACGAAAACGGGCATTGCACTTCACGCATGGATTAGGGGTACGGCCCTGTTCGTACTCCCGCACGAAGTACTCGACCACCGTAGACCGGAAGGAGTCGGACGCGTCAACCACTATGTGCCGAATACCAAGAGTTCCGGCGATCTTCGCAGCCCGCTCCAACGCCCGCTCCGAGGAACCGGCCCGCCGGTCCCCGCAGGTGGGATCGCTCCACAGGCGAAGAGTCACGCCGACGACCTGATACCCCTGTTCTGCCAGGAGGAGAGCCGCCACGGCACTGTCGACACCCCCGCTGATGCCAACAAGAACGCTCTTCGTACCCGTCGGTTTGCCCGCACAAGCCAACGATCCTACCCTCCACTAGAGCGAAGGCCGGAAGAACCGGCCTTCACATATCGATCCGTGGCGCGGTGTCCCTCTATGCCCGCTCCAGATTCACCAAGGCCTGCTTCATAGTCCCCTCGTCGACGTATCCGTTCCAGACTTTCTCCACCACTCCATTCCGGTCGATGAGGATCAGCGCGGGTGGATATCCGACCTGGAGAAGCGAAGACAAGTCTCCGTATGCGTCGGGGGTCTTGTAGTCGTAGACAAGAAACAGGTAGTTGCTGAACGAAGAAGCGAGCCCCTTGAGGGTCTCGGATACACTGATGTCGTCGACGCTGCCCGGCACATAGAACAAGACAACGATAGGACGGACTCCACATGCCTCTTTGAACTCCGCCGGTGAGTCTTCAGTGGGCCTAATAGGGGTACCCGCAGCATCGCCCGAGGAGCCTCCTGGCCCGGAAGGGGCTGTGGTGGCATCTCGAATGCTGGTCGTGGTGGTCGTCTTCTCTCCGCCCATGCAACCCAAGGCGAAGAGTGCCACAACGACAACCAGGAGCAGGACGCCAAACTGGTGTCTAATTCGTCCAGACATCGCTTCCCTTCCTAAATAAAAATGCTCCACCTTGCCGTGTCTGACAGGCGCTTGAACCTGCCGAAGCAGGTGGGTGGCCGCCCCTGAAAGGATATACGCCGTTCAGGCAAACATGCCTCCCAAGCGAAATGTGTTGGCTCAAGTTTGGGCCAGATCACGCACAAGGTCGAGCAACCAGAGGGTAACATAAGGCCTCCCGCCCGGCAATGTGCATCCGGTCGTTACCGTCGCCGGCCAAGCACCCGCCATTATCGTTATTCGTCTGCAAAGGCTCCGGGCTTGAGTCCCCGCATCCTTCGCGGCCATCTGTCTACCTTGCCGTGGATACCCATGGATCTCACAGTTGCAATTGATAGGCGCCCGTTGCCGGTCAGAACGTACGGATCCGCAGTTCGCGCAGTTGATCAGCGGTTACGGTAGAGGGCGCCTCGGTCAACGGACAAGACCCGCTCGCGGTCTTGGGGAATGCGATGACATCGCGGATGGAGGTCTGTCCGGCCATGAGCATGACCGTCCGGTCGAGTCCTATGCCTATTCCCCCGTGAGGCGGGATACCGTAATCCATAGCCTCCACCAAGAATCCGAACTTCAGCTTGATCTCGTCCTCGGTGAGGCCTAGAGCCGCGAACACGGCCTCCTGCAACTGGGGATCGGAAATCCGTAGGGACCCGCTCCCCAACTCTACACCGTTCAAGACCAGGTCGTAAGCGTACGTGCCCAGCTCCAAAGGCTTTTCGTGCAGATCCTCGAGCCGGTCCAGCCTTGGTTTGGTGAAGGGGTGATGCTGAGCCTTCAGTCGCTTTTCCTGTTCGTCGTACTCGAACATGGGAAAATCGACAACCCAAACGAACTGCCAGCCGGTCCTTTCTATTCCCATACGGGTGGCCAGGGCCAGACGTAGCGCTCCCAGACTAGGCGCGGCCACCGACTCCCGGTCGGCCACCATAAGGAGGAGGTCACCGGGCCGGCCCGCAAAACGCTCGATCAAGGCCTGCATCTGATCGGGGCTTGTGAACTTCTGAAGAGGAGAACGCACCCCAGCCTCTTCGACCCATATGGGAGCAAGTCCTTTGGCCCCGAAGACGGCTGCTTCGGCAGCAAGGTCGTCAACATCTTTACGGGAGAGGCGGCCTCCGCCCTCAACCCTGACTCCTCTTACGACCCCGCCCTTTGAAACGGCGTCGGCAAACACCCGAAAGTCCATGGCTCCGGCAATATCGGTGACGTCGATGATCTCCATGCCAAACCTGAGATCGGGCTTGTCGGTGCCGTAGCGGGTGACAGCCTCAGCGTACGTGAGTCGCGGGAAGGGTCGCGGGATCGCCACCGCCAGCGCCTCCTGAAAAGCAGCGGCGAACAGACCCTCCACCACATCTTGGATATCCTGTTCCTCAACGAAGCTCATCTCAATGTCGATCTGGGTGTGTTCAGGTTGCCGGTCGGCCCGGAGATCTTCGTCGCGGAAGGCACGAGCCATCTGGTAGTAACGCTCGAACCCACTGATCATGAGCAACTGCTTGAACAACTGCGGCGACTGCGGCAAAGCATAGAACTCCCCCGGTCTGAGCCGGCTCGGTACCAGAAAGTCGCGGGCGCCTTCCGGTGTGCTCTTGGTCAGTATCGGGGTCTCCACATCGATGAATCCCTGATCGCCCAGATAGCGCCGGACGGCCTGGACGACCTGGTGCCTGAGGAGGAGGTTGCGGAACATGAGCGGTCGGCGGAGATCGATGTAACGATACTTGAGCCGCAAAGTCTCATCGACATCAATCTCGTCTTCTGGCGGAAAAGGCGGCGTCTTTGAGGCGGCCAGAGCCTGTAAGTCTTCGACTACGATCTCGATCGTCCCCGTAGCCAAGTTGGGGTTCACCCGCTCGGGGGGACGGGCGACCACAGTGCCAGAAACAGAGAGAACATACTCGCTGCGTACGTCTTCTGCCCGGGAGTGTGCCTCCGACCCACTTTCAGCTTCAAATACCAGCTGGACCACACCCGTCCGGTCGCGCAGGTCGACGAAGATCAGGCCGCCGTGGTCGCGTCTACGCTGCACCCAGCCGGCCACCCTGACTGAGCGCCCTACGGCCTCTTCACGGATGTTTCCACACCACTCGTCCCTGTATCCCACGGCCGGTCCTTTGTCGGTTCTCTTTGCGGTCGCGATCAGACGTCGATTGGATCAGTAATGGTCACGGTGACGGCTTCGGTCTTCGGCAGGCACTTCTCTTCCCCCGACATCAAGTCCCGCACCGTGACTGTCCCCTCCGCCAACTCCTGCTCGCCGACGATGAACGCGTAGCGGGCACCGCTACGGTTCGCCTGTTTCATCTGGCCTTTGACGCTCCTCGTCATGTAGTCGAGGTCGGCGACAACCCCTTGGCTCCGAATGTCGTGAGCAAGCGCAAAAACTTCGCCCCGGGCCTCGGCGGAGAGCGCGACCAGATACACCAACGGACGTCGTGGAGTCGGAGACGTCACCCCAGACCGCGCCAGAGCCAGAAGAATACGCTCGATGCCGGTCCCGAAGCCGACGCCGGGGGTGGGAGGACCACCTATGGCCTCCACCAGGTCGTCATACCGACCTCCACCGCCCACACCCGACTGCGCTCCCAGCAACGACGATTGAAACTCAAACGTGGTCCGAGTGTAATAGTCCATACCGCGCACTAGGGTATGATCGGCGCCAAAGGAGATACCCTGCACCGCCAGACACTCCTGCACGCGAGCATGGTGGGCAGCACATGCGGAGCATAGATGCTCCGTAAGGCGGGGAGCAGCCTCAAGCGCCGCCCGACACGTCGGCACCTTGCAATCAAAAGTGCGCAACGGGTTGAGGTGGGCCCGTTCGACACACTCGCCGCAGAAGTCACCCGCATGCTCAGTTAGAAACCCTCTCAAAGCGGACCCATAGGCGGGTCGACATTCCCTACAGCCCATCGAATTCAACCGCAGTTCCAGGCCCTCCAACCCTAGTTCTCGGTACAACGCGGCCAGCACCCCTATGACCTCAGCGTCGATTTCGGGCGCTTCAGAGCCGAAGGCCTCGACACCCAGTTGGTAGTGCTGACGGTAGCGGCCTGATTGGGGACTCTCGTATCGGAACATCGCACAGTGGTAGTAGAGTTTCACGGGCTGGGGCAGCGTATGCATACCGTGCTCCACATAGGCACGGGCCACAGGGGCCGTGCCTTCGGGGCGGAGGGTCATGCTTCGTCCACCCAGATCAGTGAATGTGTACATCTCCTTGCGGACAATGTCGGTCGATTCTCCCACGCCTCGGGAGAAGAGCCGAGTCTCCTCGAACATCGGCGTATCGATGCGACTGTAACCGTAACGCTGGAAGACCTCTTCGGCACGGCTTATCACCCACCGCCGCAGAGGTTGATCCTCAGGAAGAATGTCGTAAGTGCCTTTCGGGGCGCTGAGAACCTCAGCCATAGGCTTTGAGTCCCCCGAGAAACGGGTTCTCCGCGAGTTCCTCTCCCAGGGTAGTGGCCCAGTTATGGCCGGGAAGGACCGGGGTCGATGGCGGATACAGCCCCGCCAGCTTCTCGATGGAAGCCAGTAACGTCGAAAAATCTCCCCCGGGGAAGTCGGTCCGGCCAACAGACCGGTAGAAAAGCAGATCACCGCAGAAAAGGTGACCACCTATCTCGAAGGTGAGAGAGCCCGGTGCATGCCCGGGAGTGGCAAGGACCTTGACCGTCAAGTCGCCCACCGTCAACTCGCTCCCATCGTCAAGGACTTTCACCAGCGACGCGTCGACTCCCGCCATGCGGTGCCCAAAAGCCGAACATTCCTCGAGTCCTTGCAGCACGGGCGCCACTTCAGCTCCGCAGTAAGCAGGGGCGCCGGTCGCCTCCACCAACCCTTTGACCGCGCCGATGTGATCGACGTGTCCGTGAGTGACCAGGATGGCCTCTAGCTTGAGGGTTTCGTTCTCTATTACCCTAAGGAGACGACGCGCCTCGTCGCCAGGATCGATGGCGCAGGCGCGACGCTCGTCATCAAAGACCAAGTAACAGTTGGCTTGGTTTATCCCAACCGGGGTGCACAGTATTTCCATGACGCCAGATTCTACCAGAGGGTGGGGCGTGTGGCCCACGCGAAGTACGATATCTAGCAGCCGACCCTAGAAGCATTGCCCCCAACCGCGCCATCCCACAGGACGGCAATCGAAGCGACGTGACCCTCGGCGACGACGTGCAGTACGTTAGGACCCTGGGGGGCGAGGCTCAGTGCGATGGGGCCCTTCGGGGGACGAAGGTCAATGCGGTGGGACCCCGAGGGATGAGGCTCAGTGCGGCGTGACCCGATAAGCGTCGTATACCGTATCGATCCGTCGGATTCTCTGCAGCACGGTTTCCAGGTAGTCGATCTCAGGCACGTCAAACACGAAACGGTCCTTGACCATGTTGTTGCGGGCCGTCGTGATCTGCGCCGCGATAATACTTATGCCGCTTTCGCTGAGGGTGCGGGAGATGTCCTCCAAGAGGTGGTTGCGGTCGTAAGCTTCGACTTGTACCTCCACCCGCAGAGGCGTCTTGACCTTGGTATCCCATTCCACCCGGGCGAATCGTTCGGGGTTCTTTTCGAGAGCCCTCACGTTGGGGCAATCGCGGCGATGGATCGTGATGCCACGCCCGAGCGATATGTAGCCGACGACATCGTCACCCGGTACCGGACGACAACACTGGGGCAGGCGGACGGCCACATCTTCGATCCCGTCGACCCGGATTCCCAACTGGTGAGCCGAAGGCATGCCCTTAGCCGGCCCTTTGGTCAAGGAGCCGGGAACCGAAAGGGCCGCAACCTCCCCCTCGCTCTTTAGACTATGGATGACCCGTTGGACAATGTGGTGCGCGCTCAGCTTGCCCGAACCCAAGGCGATGAAGAAATCCTCTTTCTTGGGATAGTTGACCTCCTTCATCACCTCGCTCAGAATATCTGAGTTGATCAGACGCTGAGCAGGTAGCCCCTGTTTGCGCAAGGCCTCCAAGAGCGCTTCCCGGCCCAGATGCTCGGAGTCCTCGCGTCGTTCGCGGTTGAACCACTGCCGGATCTTGTTGCGGGCGCCCGAACTGGCCACGAACTGCAGCCAATCGCGCGAGGGTCCATGCCCGGTCTTAGAAGTGAGGATCTCTACGATGTCTCCGGACTGCAACTTGTATGTGAGCGGCACGATATGCCCATCGACCTTGGCCCCCACACAGTTGTGACCGACATCGGTGTGGATGGCGTAAGCGAAATCCACAGGAGTAGAACCGGCGGGCAGGCTCTTGACCTCTCCCTTCGGTGTGAAAACGTATACCTCGTCTCGGAGAAGATCGATGTGCAGCGACTCCATGAACTCGCTCGGGTCCTTAGTCTCCGACTGCCAATCCATGATTTGCCGCAACCAATGCAGCTTCTCCATGTGAGCGTCGCCACGCTGAGACACGCGTCCGCCCTTTTTGTACATCCAGTGGGCGGCAATGCCGTACTGGGCGGTCTCGTGCATCTCTCTCGTGCGGATCTGGATTTCGAGCGGCTTGCCCTGTGGGCCCATGACCGTGGTATGCAGCGACTGGTACATGTTGAACTTGGGCATAGCTATGTAATCTTTGAAGCGGCCCGGGACGGGTTTCCAAAGTGAATGGATGACTCCCAGGGACGCATAGCAATCCTTCACCGAATCGACAAGCACCCGCAGGGCGATTAGATCGTAGATCTCGTTGAACTCCTTACCCCGCCGGACCATCTTCGTGTAGATCGAGTAGAAGTGTTTGGCCCGCCCTACAATCTCGCCCTCGATACCGACCTCGGCCAACTCCTCGGCAAGGATGGCCCTGGCCTCTTCCATGTCTCGCTCACGATCGGCCCTGCGTTGAGAGACCATGTGCTGGATCTCCGCATACTTGCGGGGATGAAGGGTCGCGAACGCAAGGTCCTCGAGTTCCCAGCGGATTGACTCGATGCCGAGTCGGTGGGCCAGAGGCGCGTAGACCTCCAGGGTCTCTTTAGCCTTCTGGATCTGCTTCTCTTTGCCCAAATAGCTGAGGGTGCGCATGTTGTGGAGTCGATCGGCCAACTTGATCAAGATCACCCGGATGTCCTTGGCCATAGCCACAATCATCTTGCGGATGTTCTCGGCCTGCTCCTCCTCCACCGTGCTGAAACTCATCTGGGTCAGCTTCGTCACGCCGTCTACCAACAGGGCCACCTCGTCGCCGAAGCGTTCACGCACCGTCTCGATGGACATCCCCGTGTCTTCGACCACGTCGTGCAGCAATGCGGCCGCAAGGGTGGCATTGTCCAATCCCAAATCGGCGCAGATGGAGGCCGTCCCAACCGGGTGGTTGATGTACGCCTCACCGCTGGCCCTCAGTTGAGAACCGTGCTGGACGGCCGCCACCTCGAATGCCTGGGTCACAAGCTCCCGATCGAAAGTGGGGTTGTACTCTTCGATCTTGGCGATGAGGGCTCGCAGCAGATGCTGGTAGCTTTCGCCGGCGTCCTTCGAACCAGACTCAGTCCCGCAACTGCGGGGCACCTCAGGTTGAGTGGTTTTCACAGGGTCAGACAAAACCTTGAACACTCCTCGTAGTCCGCCTCCCCCGCCACATAGGCAGGAATACTGCGTGCCTCTAGTTTAGCGTCTCCCGAATGCGGCCGTTCTACACCTAAAGCGTCAAGGATCGACGCAGCCCGTTCCAAGTCGGACCACGTGAGGACCACCCGCGCCTCCTGCCACCCTATTTCAGCGGCGCGCGTGAAAAGACGGACCCGCGTGCGCTCTCCTTCCTGCCCGGCCCTGAAAAGACACACCATGGCGAACCGGGGATGCACCAGATAGCGGAGTAGGCGGACCGTTTCGCTCCGTTCGTCGTCTCCGTAGTACAGGTGGACGGAGCACCCTTCGGTCTCCATCCGATGCAGGGCGGCCACATGCTCCGGCCGGAACGGGGGCCCTGCAGCCACCGCATGGTCCCAAGGGGAGGTAGCTTCGTAGAGCCGGTCCATGCATTCCCACTCCACCAAAGCGACGCGTGCTTGGGCCACGAGGGCGAGTCGCTCGTGATTACTCCCCCGGCCAACGCAGCAGACTTCGTCACCCCATATCTCCCCCAACCCCAGCCGCCCCCCGAGCGCCGCCCACGCCTGCGGAAGCGAGCACGCGGCAAGCATGACCCGCTCCCCTGAAGCCAATACCTGCGCCATCGCGCCGGCCACCCCGCGAGACCCACGGGCATCTCTCGCACCGGCCGGCATGAGCACCGGACGTTCTCCAACGCCTATCGATCCATGTATATCGACCCGACGAGCACCGGCCGGGCAAACCGCGTCCTCACTCACCGATGGCTCCACCGGCTTCACGTACCCGCAGCCGGCCGCCCATCCCATCGAGCGATCGCCTTCATCCCCAGCAGGCCCAACACGATCAAGCAGGAACTCGGGGCGCAACGTACCCTGCCATTCGTTCACCCGCAATTCGACGCCCAGCACGCGCGGTCCGGGTGCTTCTCGTACGGCGGATACCGCGGTGCCCATTCCAAAACCGATAGCCCGCGCCCTCACTCCGTCGACGGATACCATGCATCGCAGATGAGCGCCGTTGCGGGTCGTCTCCGCCTGCTGGAGCTCAGCCCCCACCAACACCAGCCTCGGTCTCGGATTACCGCTACCGAAAGGACCAAGCGCCGCCAGAGCCGTGGCCGTGTCGGCATTCACATCCTCTCCCCTGAGAACAGCGTCAGCCCGATAGGCGGCAACAAAGTCAACTGGTCGAAGGACCCCGCCTGCGTGCGCTTCGATCGCGCGACTGAACCCTGTGACCCCTTCGGCCGGCAGTGTCAGCCCCGCCGCCTGACTGTGTCCCCCATAGACCGTCAGGTGGTCCGCGCAGGCGCTCAAGCCACTCACAAGATCGTATGCAGAGATGCTGCGCCCCGAGCCTTTGGCCACTCCGTCGCGCACCCCAAGCAGAATCGTAGGGCGGTGATAACGCTCAACCAGCCGCGATGCAACGATGCCGACCACGCCTTCGTGCCACTCGGGCCCGGCCAGTACCAGGATGGGGGGCAAATCGGCCAGTTCTTCAACCTGTCTCAGCGCCTCCTCCAGCATCTGCCGCTCTACATCTTGGCGGGCACCGTTGAGTTCATGGAGCGTAGCAGCCAAAGCTGTTGCCTCGTCTTCGTCATCGGTCAACAACAGGCGAAGCGGAGGCGAAGAATCGGCCAGGCGTCCGGCAGCATTGAGCCGGGGAGCCAACCGGTAGGCGACCGCTCCCGAATCCACCACTCCCGCACAGCCCGCGACTTCCGAAAGAGCACGCAGTCCCACACGCCGCCCGATGGCGATGAGCTTCAGGCCCTCTTTGACGTAATATCGATTCTCACCCTGCAGCGACGCGAGGTCGGCTATGGTGCCGAGTGCCACCAGATCAAGCAGGTCGTGTAGATTCGGGGGTAGGACGTCACCCTCCGCCCCCGATCGGCGGATGTGTAGGGCATGCATCACCTTGAGGGCCAAACCCACACCACACAGGTCTCCGTGGGGGTATTCACCCACCGTCTCATGAATAAGATGGCAATCAGGCAGTCTCGGACCCGGCCGGTGGTGGTCGATGACGATCACATCGAGTCCCACGTCGCGGGCGTAGGCGACCTCGTCCGGGTAGTTGACTCCGCAGTCCACGGTGATGAGAACACCGGGTCCGCCGGCGGAGATGGCATCGACCGCCTGACGGGACAGGCCGTAGCCCTCATTGAAGCGGCTGGGCAGGTACCAATCCGCTTCTAGGCCCAGATCGCGGAGACCCAACACCATCACCGCTGTTGCCGTGATGCCGTCGGCATCATAATCGCCGTGTATGACGACTCGCCGCTTCTCGTCCACGGCACGGGAGATCGTATCTACCGCTTCTTCCATATGCCCGAACAGGAAGGGGTCGGGCAAGGGGAAGTCACATTCGAGGAAGCGTCGGGCCGTCTCGGAATCGGTAAAACCCCTGGCGGCCAACACCATGGCGGCTACCAGGGGCAGGCCTAAATCAGCGGCCAGCTTCTGGGCCGCCCGCCATGGATAAGGATTGACCGTCCACACCGGACGGTCGGCAGACCATAGACCATTCATCTCAACGACACTATACCGAGCGGAGCGGACGCTGTGGGCTAACCCGGTCGGATGCCGGTCACAAGCGTCCCGAACGGATGATGGCGTAAATAAGCCAGACTCCAAAGAAAAAGGAGCCTGCGAAGCCCGGCAGACCCCACACCGACAGACCGGCTACCTGAGGGCCGCTCTCCACCACAATCCCCACCGCCGTACCGGTGATCCCAAGCGCGATGGTCACGAGCGCCACCACCAACCGGTTCGTGATGATGTCGAGTCTGTGGGTGATCTCCTCCAAACCCGTGTGCCTGTATTTGACCTCGAGCTCCCCGAGTCGGAGTCTCTCTAGTACGTCATGTACCTGAAATGGGTATCCACTGAGGACGTCGGCGTATTCGGCCGCGTATCTTTGCAGGCGGAGGGGGAATGTACGTGGATCGACCAGCCGTCGCTTCAGGTCGCCCGTGTAGCGCCCGGCCACTTCGAATAGGTTCAAGTCGGGGTCGAGTTGGCTGACGACTCCCTCGAGTGTAAGTACAGCCTTGTCCAGAAGTAGGAATCTGGTGGGGAGACGGAGTTGTAACGAATACACGAGTCCAAAGACCTGCTGGAACAAGGCCCGCATATCGATGCTTTTGAGCGATGTGCCAAAATAGCGGGCGAAAGCCTCTTCGATGGCCTGAGTGACCAGATCGTCCACCGACGGACTCCACCCGATGCCCAGCCGCCTGAGGGAGCGCTTGATGCCGGGGATGTCCGAGCGCATCACATAGAGAAAGAGTCTCGTGCCGTCCTCCAGGTCGTCGGCCCGCAAAGAACCGGCCATGCCGAAATCGATGAGGCCGATCTTTCCCGGTCCTAGATACACGATGTTGGCCGGGTGAGGGTCTGCGTGGAAGAAGCCGTCGTACAAGATCTGCTTGAACCAGCAAGACGCGATCAATTCGGCCAAGCCCTTCCGTTCACCGAGAGGCAGTGCGGCAACCTCCGGGCTATTGAACGTAGGGCCTTCGACCCGCTCCATGGTAAGGACGCGGTTGCTACAGTACCGCGGGAAAACCTTGGGGATACATACGGCCCCGTTGTCTTTGAGATTATCGGCGAAGCGGACGGCGTTACGGGCCTCAAGAACATAATCCAGCTCGCGGTCGATCGATCGAGAGAACTCGCCTACCAGGTCGACCGCCGAAAACCCCAGGTTCATCCGGTGATCGGCCAAGTCGGCGAATCCCATCAGCATGTCGACGTCTTTGCGGATCTGTCGGGAGGCTTCCGGTCTCTGCACCTTGACCACCACCCTCTGCCCACCGGGGAGAACGGCCCCGTGCACCTGGCCGATGGAGGCCGATGCAAGGGGCTCAGAGTCAAAGCTCTCGAAGGCGCGGGCCAGCGTGAGACCGAGCTCTTCCTCAACCACCTGTTTGGCTACGGAGAATGGGAACGGGCCAACAGCGTCCTGGAGTTTGACCAGCTCTTCGACGATATCCGGCGGGACGATGTCGGGCCGCGTGCTGAGGAGTTGACCGAACTTGACAAATGTGGGGCCGAGTTCGTCCAGCATCTCCCGGACATGACGACCTCGTTGCGGCGGAGGCTGCGGAGCACCCTTACGTCTCTGCGAGGGCAGTCCGAGAAAACGGCGTCTCTCGAAGAGATAGCCGAAGCCATGGCGGACCACCACTCCGGAGATCTCCCGCATGCGCCCCAGGTAACGCAGCCGGGCGATCAGGTTAGGGCGTCTCATCCGCAGTCTCGGCAAGGCCACTCCCCTCCGGGCGCCGGTACGTCCGACCCAGGCGCAACCCTAGACTGCCCTTGACAGAACACAAGGGTCGATCTCTCCATAATGCCTGCAGCCCCTCTCGGGCTGAGTTAAGCGCCTGGCTCCCCTTCTGCCTGTGCGTCGGCGGCTTTTTCTAGGAGTTGTACACGCATCTCAAGTTGTCGCACCCGAAACTCTAGATCTTCGAGTTCGCGTTTAGTCGTCAACCCGATATCGTGATAAGTCCCCTGGAGAGATGAATCGGCCCTCTTGAGTACCGAGCGGGCTTCTTCCCGAGTGCGGCTGACGAGTCGCTCTACGACTTCTCGCCCTTCCTCGCCGCTCAGTTGGCCTCTACGCACCAGATCTTCGACCAGTTCTTGCAACCGATCCTTGGTCAGAGCCGCCGCCCCCATACCTGCTAGGAACGTCTTCTCGATAAGCTCCCTGATGCTCCGCTCTGTGAAGCTCCTGGAGTCGCCCGCATTCTTGCTCTCGTTCGCTTCGGTCACGGTGCCCCTCCCTATCGAGTCGTACGCTTACCGCCCTTGGCCGCCGGTCGCTTGCTTGAAGTCTTTCCTTTCTTGGGTCTCTGCGAAACCTTGCCCTGGGCAGGCTTCTGGGCGGCCGCTTTGCCGCTTGGAGCAGTCTTGTTGATCTTAGCAGGAGCCCCTGACGAGGCCGGCGTCTCCTGGACCACCACTTCGTCTTCGAGGATCACACCACCGCCCGCCGCAGCCGCGACAAGGCGCTTGCGGTAACGCGGCTCCCTCTCCTTCCACAGCACGGCCAGCGGGGTGGCCACGAAGAAAGAGGAGTACGTCCCCGCAACGAACCCTATGGTGAGGGCAAATGCGAAGTCCTTCAGGGTCGGCCCTCCGAAGGCCAGAATAGCCAGTAGGGGCAGCAGGACGCAGATCGTGGTATTGATTGACCGTACCAGCGTCTGTCTGATGGACAGGTCGGCCATCTCCGAGTAGGTCTCCTTCTTCATGAAGTGCGCGTTCTCGCGCATGCGGTCGAATATGACGATGGTGTCGTGCACCGAATACCCCAAGATGGTCAAAACGGCGGCCAGTGTGGCAGCCGTTACCAGACGGTGGGTTGCGGCATAGATGCCCAAGGTGAGGCCGACATCATGGACGAGGGCCACGATGGCCGGAATGGCGAATTTGAATTCAAAGCGCAGGGTCAAGTACGCAATGATCGCCACTACCGCGATGGCGATGGCAATGAAGGCCCGGTTGGTCGTCTCTTTGCTGAAGCTGCCCCCGACTTGCTCCACCCCGACAGACCCCTCGGCAACCCCATAACGATCGCCCAGTGCGGCCAGGACTTGGTTCTGCTGTTCTTCAGTCATCTCCTCGGCGGTGATCAGAAAAGCGTTGGTTCCGCTCGTCCCGCTGACCGATTGCACCACCGGCTTCTGCACACCTAGTCCGGTCACCTGCGAACGCACGTCATCGACAGTCGCCGCCTGCTCCAGCCCGACCTGCATCCGCACACCGCCCGCAAAATCGATACCCAGATCCAGGCGGATGACAAAAACCGTGATGATGGCGAACACCGTGACCAGGCTCAGACTGATCAGGAACCACCATTTGTAGCGCATGAAAGGAATGACTCTCATGACCGGCTCCCCTCATCCGGACGTAGAACTATGGCTCCTTTCACGTGCAGGCCGAGAAGTCTGAGGTTGCGGAACGGCTTCCATCCACTGAGCAAGAAGAGCATCGACCGCGTAACCAATACTGCCGTGAAGAATGAGAGCGCCACTCCGATGCCGAGCGTCAGAGCGAATCCCTTGATGCCGCCCGATGCGGCCCAGAAAAGGATGATGGCGGTGATTATGGTAGTCATGTTGCAGTCGAACACCGCTCTGAAAGCCTTGTTGAAACCGGCAATGTAGGCCGCGCCCACCGTCTTGCCAGCAGCCACTTCATCGCGCATGCGCGCGAAAACCAGAACGTTCACGTCGACCGCCATGCCGAAGGTGAGGATCATCCCGGCGATGCCGGGCAGGGTCATGGTCACTCCGATGCCGTTCAAGATCCCCAAGAAGAGCACGGCGTAGACCATGAGAGCGAGGTCGGCCACCAAACCCAGCAGACGGTAGTACGCCACCATGAATACCATGACGAGCAGCACCCCTATGCCGCCCGCAAGAAGAGCCTGATTGAGAGCCGACTGGCCGAGCGTAGCCCCGACCGTGTTCTGGCTCACCGGCACGAGGTCCACGGGCAGAGCACCGGTCTGCAAGACCAAGGCGAGCTTCTTGGTCTCTGCCGTTGTGAACTTGCCCGTTATCTCGGCGTTGCCACCACTAATCTGTTCGAGCACCCGCGGAGCCGATTCCACGTAGTTGTCCAGGACGATGGCCAGCAACTGGTCCTCTCCGGTGATCTGGGTAGTCTCGGCCATTCTCTTGGTCACCTGGGAGAACAGCTCAGCCCCCTCGTCGTTGAACTGCATATCGACCTTGGGCTTGTTGAACTGGTCGAAGGAGGCCTGGGCCCCCTTCAACATGGAGCCGTCGAGGGCAGGCGCCGCCGTCACGACGAACCATTGATCGCCTCTATTGCCCACCTCGGTGGACCAATGGACGATTTTGGTGCCTGCCGGCAGTTCTTCTTCTGAGGTTACGCCCGCCGCCTCGAGGACCGCGGCCTGGCTGGAGTAGGGTTGACCAAAGTCCTTCACGTTATAGAACTCTAAGACCGCCGTCTTGCCGATGATCTCGAGCGCTTCTTCAGGATTGTCGATCCCTGGAAGTTGCACACTAATCTTCGTCTGCCCCTGACGCTGGATCTCGGGTTCGGCCACTCCCAACTTGTTGACGCGGTTCTGGATGATATTGACCGCCTGATCCATCTGATCGCCGCTAGCGTCCTTCGCTTCAAGGATGACGGCGAGGCCCCCCTGAAGATCCAATCCGAGGTTGGTCTTAGAAACCGGGAACGCAAAATAAGCAGCGACCCCGAGCAGGATGGCTACTACCACTAATATCCCAGCATCACGTTGTACTCTGGACAAAGGCGCACCTTCCTAGGGAGCGATTTAGTTCGATCATCGGTCTCGGAGTCGCGGTCCAGCGAGATCGAGCCATGGTTGCTAAAAATATGCCAATGCGGCGGCCGGTGTCAATGCACTCCAGCCCTAGGCCGGGCGGGCAGTCCACCGTCTTACCCCGCTCAGAACTAGTACTCGGCCTAGTCTTCTTCTTCCTCGTTCTCGTTGTCGTCGAGGTCCTCTTCGCCTTCGTCGAAGTTCTCTTCGATCTCAGCGGCCTCTTCGGGTTCTTCTTCGCCTTCGTCGAAATCCCCTTCGACCTCTTCGACCTCTTCTTCGATCTCAGTCGGTTCCTCTTCGCCCTCTTCCGCCGAGTACTCTTCGATCTCCTCGAAATCCGGTTCTTCGATCTCGGCCCGAGCCCGTTTGCCGCGGCCACTCGACGCACCCTCGGGAGCGACTCTGCGCGCCTGCGCTTTGTCTCTGATGATCTCGACTACGGCCCGACGGGCGATCTTCATGTTGACGCCCTTGGCGACCTCGACGACCACGAAGTTCTCTTCGACGCG
The DNA here is from genome assembly GCA_040768135.1 of Thermoleophilia bacterium. Taxonomy (GTDB): domain Bacteria; phylum Actinomycetota; class Thermoleophilia; order RBG-16-64-13; family RBG-16-64-13; genus RBG-16-64-13. The sequence continues at coordinate 34,847 of JAXGNF010000007.1, forward strand.
CTTCACTTTGCCGTATATCCCCGCAGACGTTACGACACTGTCGCCCTTCTTAAGCGACGCCAGCAGCGCGGCATGGGCCCTTCGCTGCCTCTGCTGCGGTCGGATTGCCATGAAGTAGAAAATGGCGATGAACGCGACCACATAGATGATCAACATGTAGTTGCCCAACCGGCCCTCCTTGTCGAGCCCCGCCCACCTGTGTGCGGGCGGACGCGGAGTTTTGATAGGTGACGCGCTATGTTACCACGCAGCACGCTCCCGCCTGCGAAATGCCGAGAACGTCCCGGATATTATCGCTTCCCGGGCTCGGCGCACCAACCTACTCAGAAAGACCAGGTTGTGTTCCGTTAGAAGCATGAGCCCCAGGATCTCCTTCTGCATCACGAAATGCCGCAGAGCTCCTCGTGAAAAACCCCGACATGCCGTGCAGGGACAACCCTCTTCCAGCGGTCCCTCCACTAAGGCATGTTCGGCGTTGCGGAGGTTGAGCCGCCCCTCGCGGGTGAAGGCCGTGCCCATCCTCGCGATCCTGGTGGGCAGTACGCAGTCGAAGATGTCGACTCCTCGAGCAATGACTTCTAGGAGCCCATCCGGGTCACCGATACCCATGAAATAGCGGAGCCTATCCTGCGGAAGTAATGAAACCGTCCACTCTGTCGTATCCAACATGGCCTGCCGATCTTCGCCTACGGTCAGACCTCCGATGGCGTAGCCGGGGAAGCCTATTTCCTGGAGGCGCTCCGCACTTCGCCGTCTGAGCACCTCGGACACCCCGCCCTGCACGATGCCGAGCAGCATCTGGGGCCCATCGGTCCCCACTCCTTCGCGTCTCTGGTGCGCGGCCTTACACCCGGCCGCCCACACCGACGTCCGCTCCACCGCCTCTGCCACCTCGCCTTCGGTAGCCGTCCCCGGTGGGCATTGGTCGAGACACATGACCAGATCGGCCCCCAAGGCCGCCTGTTCAGCCATGGCCCTCTCCGGCGTGAACACATGCTTGGACCCGTCATATATGGAGCGGAACTCCACCCCACCGTCATTGATATGGGCGGTGTCACGCAGGCTGAACACCTGGTATCCGCCGCTGTCGGTGAGGATAGGTCCCTCCCACTGCATGAAGCGGTGCAGCCCGCCCAGCCGCCGCACCACATCGCTACCGGGCCGCAGCGCCAGGTGGTACGTGTTTGCCAGGATTATCTGGGCCCCCGTAGCCTTCAAGCGCTCTGGAGAGACGGCTTTGACCGTCCCCTTCGTACCCACGGGCATGAAACAAGGAGTAAGGACCGTTCCTCGTGGTGTCTCGATACGCCCAGCACGCGCGCATCCATCCTGAGCTTCGACTATGAACGGGAAGTCCGGCAGTCCGTCAAATGTGTTCATATCGTCACTTCTCGTTCATCTCGGTACTTCGTGTGCATCTCGGCATTTCGTGTGCATCTCGGCATTTCTCGTTCATCTCGTCATTTCGTGTCCACCGGATCGATCAGCATGGCGTCGCCGAAGCTGAACAAGCGATAGCGGCGGGCCACCGCGTCTTGGTAGGCGGCCCGTAGGCGCTCTACACCGGCGAAGGCCATGGTGAGGGCGAGCACGCTGCTCCTTGGTAGGTGAAAGTTCGTGAGGAGCGCGTTAACCGCTTGGAAATGGTAGCCGGGGGTGATGTAGATATCGGTCGAACCGCACACCGGCCCAGAGGGCGCCGCCTCGTTCAAGGCCCCATCGCGGGCCAAGGTCTCCAAGACCCGGGTCGCGGTAGTGCCTATGGCAACCAGTCTACTGCCCTTCGCCTTGGCTTCTCTCAGCCGACGTACTGCTCCCTCTTGTACGCAATACCACTCGCAGTGGATTCGATGATCTTCGATGACTTCGTCACGGATGGGTAGAAACGTGTCCAGCCCCACATGTAACGTCACGAACACCGATTCCACCCCAGCCGTCTCCAGTTGCCGCAACAGACCAGGAGTAAAGTGAAGACCGGCCGTGGGCGCCGCGGCTGACCCTAAGACTCTGGCATACACGGTCTGATACCCGTCGGGGTCTTCAGGGTAGGATCTGATGTAGGGAGGGAGAGGCAACTCACCCTGTGCTTCCAAAGCCGATACCATGGAGCGCCCAGGTGGCCCCTCGACCACCCAACGGCCCTCGCCCAACAGCCGCTCCAAAGTCAGGGTCTCCCCTCGTTCGAGGAGCAGTTCGCCCCCAGGGCGCAACCTGTGGGAGGGGCGAGCCAAGACCTCCCACGACTCGCCGCGAAGGGCATTCTTATTTTCCGACGACCACCCCTGCTCCGTCAGACCGTTGAGCGGCCGCAGGAAGAGTACTTCTATCTCCGCACCGGTGGGTTTACGCGCATAGACCCGTGCCGGGAAGACCCGAGAGTCGTTGAAGACCAATACGTCCCCCGCCCTCAAGAGGCTGGGCAAATCCGAGAACACAAGATGTTGGTAGCCGCCACCTGCGCTCAGGTGCATGAGGCGGCATGAGTCGCGGGGCTCCGCCGGCTGCTGCGCGATCAGCTCTTCGGGAAAATCAAAATCAAGCTCTTCTAGTCGCACTTCGGTAGCACCAGATCACGCATCGCGCCGGCCACAGACCTCCCGTTCATCGGCGCGAGAATAGGTACAGCACCAAAGAGCCGACTACGCTCAGAAGTATCATCAGGCCGAAAGGGATATAGACGGTGACGTTCTTGCCTTTGAAGACGAAGTCGCCGGGCAAATGGGTCCAACCCAGCTTGGCTATGAGATACAAAATCCCCCCAAGCACCAAAAACCCCACGCCGACCCCGATGACTATCTTGGCCATGGCCTCAAGACCCACGATAGCGCTCCCACTCTGAAATGAGGCAGCCACAGTACTTCTGGCGATATATCCCCAGCTCCCTACTGAGCCGTCGGGAGTCGTTATACAAGGGGCGCAGATCCTGGTAGATGAACTCGACGCCGTGGCGTTCGCCCACCCTCTCCCCCTCACAGCGGATGGCCTCATGGTCTTGCCACGGACTGATAGACAGGCTGGTCGAAAAGGCGTCGCAGCCCAGCCTTACGGCCTCCTCCGCTGTACGGTCCAGTCTCTGTGCGATGCAGCGGATACAACGCGAACCCTCACCGGCCACGACCGAACCAAACCACGAGGAGGGATCGTAGCTATGGTCTTCGACCAAGTCTACCCCGGCCACCTCACAAACGTCCCTCGTTCCTGTGAGCCGGCGTCTGTACTCCAACAAGGGATGGATATTGGGATTGAAAGAGAACCCCAGCACCTCGGTTCCTCTCTGCTGCCACCAAGGAATGGTGGCGCTCGCACAGGGACCGCAACATATATGTAGAAGCAGCTTCATTTCTTCACGGCCCCAGTGCCGCTCAGCTGAACAGGGTCTCCGGCGACGCCTGGGCGGCCGCCGGTGGCAGGACGCCACAGTGCTCATAACCCAGGCGAGTCAGCACCCGCCCACGCGGTGTCCGCATGAGGAAGCCCCGTTGCAGAAGAAACGGCTCGTATACGTCCTCGATGGTGTCGGCCTCTTCTCCTATGGCCACCGCCAGCGTCGACAGCCCTACCGGGCCGCCATCAAACTTGTGCAGGATGAGGTTGAGAATCTCGCGGTCGACCCGGTCCAGCCCCTCGTCGTCCACTTCAAACAGATGTAGAGCCTCAAGGGCGATCTCCCCGTTGATATGGCCTTCGTGCCGCACCTGTGCGTAATCGCGCACCCGGCGTAGCAGGCGGTTCGCGATGCGCGGCGTGCCCCGCGAACGGAGGGCCAACTGTCGGGTGCCTTCGTCGTCGATGCCGACACCCAAGATGTCGGCCGATCTGGAGACTATGCGGCCCAGATCAGCCACCGAGTAATAATCTAAGCGGTGAGAGAACCCAAAACGATCTCGCAGAGGCGTGGTGATAAGCCCGCTACGAGTGGTGGCCCCGATGAGTGTGAAACGCGGCAGTGGCAGTCGGATGGTCCGCGCACTCGGACCTTGGCCAATGACGATATCTATCTCGAAGTCCTCCATGGCCGGATAAAGGATTTCTTCGATGGAACGGTTCAGCCGGTGGATCTCGTCGATGAAAAGAACGTCACCATCCTCAAGGCCGGTCAGAATCGCCGCCATGTCGGCTTTGCGCTCAAGCGCAGGGCCCGAGGTCGTCACGATGTTGACCCTCATTTCCTGCGCGATGATGTTGGCAAGAGTGGTCTTGCCCAGCCCAGGTGGTCCTGCCAACAGAACATGGTCAAGTGGTTCTCCGCGTGAGATAGCCGCCTCGATGAAGATCTGTAGTTGCTCCCGCAACACCGGCTGGCCTACGAATGCCGCCAAGGACCGCGGCCTCAACGTACGCTCTAGTTCCTGCTCCTGCGGCGTCTCCTCGGGATCAGCCAGGCGCTCTTCGTCTTCCACTTATCCTCGTCCCTTCCGGATAGTCCCCTCGCCCGCTCAGGCCCGTCTGGTGAGCGCATCACGTATGAGTTCCTCCACCGGACGCTCCGGATCGAGCGGGGCCAGAAGCCTGTCGGCTTCGAGCATACTGTATCCGAGTTCGACCAACGCGGCGCGCGCCAGCCCCAGCGAACCTCCATCCGTCACCGCGCCACCGGCCACCAGAGCGACCTCAGTACCGAGCGAGCCGAAGCCACCGACCTTCTCCTTCAACTCCAAGATGAGACGCTCGGCCGTCTTTTTGCCTATCCCGGGGATAGACGAGAGCAGAGCCACGTCGCCCCCAGCCAAGGCCCTCCGCAGGTCAGGTGCCCTCTTATGCGAAAGCGCAGCCAATGCCAGCTTGGGCCCGATTTTGCTCACACCCAGTAGGAGACGGAACAATTCCCGCTCTTCCTCACCGGAGAAACCATGAAGTTGAAGGGCATCATCCCGCACATGAAGATGCGTGAAAACCGTCACTTGCTCGCCGATATCGGGCATATCCCGTAGGGTGATAGCCGACACCTCAAGAGCGAAGCCTACCCCCCCGACATCCAACACAACGCTTTCTGGAGTCTTGGCGGCCACCGTTCCTGTTAGCCGTTCGATCACCCTTCCCTCCGGGGCGCCGCCGCCTGGGCCTCGCGTTGGGCCACGCTCTTCGCGACCCGCTCGCGCAGTCCTCGACTGTTCGCATGGCAGATGGCTACTCCCAGAGCGTCTGCCGCATGATCGGGCCGGGGCGTCTCAGCCAGACCAAGCAGGATCCGCACCATCTCCATCACCTGCTCCTTGCCCGCCTTGCCGTAGCCGACCACGGCCTGCTTCACCTGTTGCGGAGTGTACTCGAACACCTCGCAGCCCACCTGCGAACAGGCCAGCAAAGCCACCCCGCGGGCATGTCCCACAGCCAGAGCGGTGCGTACGTTAAGGTTGAAATACAATGATTCGACTGCCGTGGCGCCCGGCCTATACTTTTCGAGGAGCTCGGTGACGGCTGCATGGATTCGTTCCAAACGTTGCTCCAGCGGAGCTCCGGCAGGCGTATCGATCACTCCATACTCGATAACGCGTAACCGGTTGCCCACAGCCGATATCACTCCGAAGCCGGTGAAAGCCGTCCCCGGGTCGAGACCGACTATCACCCGGTCGGCCACCTCCGCCATCAACCCATCGAGGCCGCTACCCGGCCAGAGCTTCCATGACGTCGTCGGGGATGTCGAAGTTCGCATAGACCTCCTGAACGTCGTCGTTCTCCTCCAACGCATCAAGAAGTCGCAACGTCTTGCGCGCGTCGGCCTCGTCGAGAGCCACTGTGTTCTTCGGGATCATTGTCACCTCGGCCGATGTGAAGGCGATACCCGCGTCTTCGAGGCTCTTGCGCACACTCATGAAATCAGCCGGGTCGCAGCGGATCTCGAACGCGTCGCCCTCAGCCAGCACGTCCTCGGCCCCCGCGTCGACCACGACTGTCATCAAATCGTCCTCATCGACTCCGGCGGCGTCAACGAAGATCACGCCCTTGCGCTCAAACATCCAACTCACCGAACCGTCGGTGCCCAGTTTGCCTCCCCCTCGATCGAAGGCGTATCGAACGTCGGCCGCCGTGCGGTTCTTATTGTCGGTGAGTACGGTGAGATACACGGCCACCCCGGCCGGACCATAACCCTCATAAGTGAGACGGTGGTAGGTCTCGGCATCAGAACCTACTCCCATGCCCTTCTTGATGGCCCGGTCGATGTTGTCGTTGGGCACATTGGCATCTTTGGCCTTGACAATGGCCTGGGCCAACGCGGCATTGTGGTCGGGATCGCCTCCTCCCTCGCGCGCGGCTACTGTGATGGCCCGAGCCAATTTGCCGAACATCGCCCCCCGTTTGGCGTCGACCAACGCCTTCTTGTGCTTGATGCCCGCCCATTTGGAATGCCCCGCCATATCACCAACCTCCGCTCGTGCTCGGGCTCGGTTATCGTCTCTGTCGCCCGAATCAAAGTTTAGCCGAGGCTCCGGACGCCTTCAACGCGCGACGCCCGGACCGCACTCAGCGCAACCAGCCCGATTCGGCGGCCTTGTCGCGCACCGCCCGAACGCGTGAATCATAGAGATCACGATCTCGGCTATAGATGGCAGCCGCCAACGCGCTCACGAGACTGATCGGACCAACGAGAGAGTGGGCGAAGAAGGTGGAGTCGATGTCGGCATACAGAGTCACGGAGCCTTTGCCCGCAAGCTCCGACAACGAATTGTCGGTGATGACGATCACATCGGCCCCCTGCGCACCCGCCTTCTCGGCAAACGAAACCGTCACCGAGTGTGCCCGTCGAAATCCAATGGCCATGAGGGCATCCCCAGGCCCCAAACGGGTAAGGCGAGCCACATTCGACTCAGTGCTGTCGGTGACCGCCAAGCAGGGAATGCCAAGCAACTCGAGCACGTACGAAGCGTGCTGGGCGACCACGGACGCCTCATGGAGGCCGACTGCCAACACCTGCGACGCCGTCGCCAGCATACTCGCCGCTTGGTTGAAGCGCTCAAGCGTGTTCTTGCTGATGGTCTCCTCGAGACTGAGGCTGTCGGTGCGGAGCGACCGGGTAAGAACGTCCTCTTCGATAGAAAAACCCAGTTGGTCCTCGTGAACGACCGGCCGAGCGGTGGGGCCGAGCCGGTACTCGTCACGAGCCGCCTTCTGCAACTCGGGATATCCGGTGAACCCCAGGGATTGGGCGAAGCGGACCACAGTAGAACTGGAGGTGTTACCCTTCTGACCTACCTCTTCGGCACTAAGATAGGCGACCTCTTCGAGATGATCGATTATGTACCGCGCGATGGCCTTCTGAGAGCGGGAGAAGCCCTCAAAACCTTCGCGCAGCAGATCACTTACCCGCCGTGGTCTGGCGTCGTCCACATCCCCTCCGGCAACGCTCTTGGTTGCATCAACTCAATAATACAACATCCATTGCATCCATCCTGCCGTCCTCATCGGTCGGGGATGACACATTCTTGAGTTTCGAGGGACGATATTTCTTTGGAGGAAAGGGCCCGGCGGCCCCGAGGGGCCGCCGGGAACAGTGTTCGTGGCGATGAGAAGGGCTCCGGCGCGCCCGGGCCGTTACTCCTCCAGCTTTTCGAACTCCTCTACTCCTACCCCGCAATCGGGGCACAACCAGTCTTCAGGCAGATCTTCGAAGGGTGTTCCCGGAGGGATGTCTTGCGTGGGGTCACCCACCTCCGGATCATAGACATAATCACATACTAGGCAGACCCATTTATCCATGTCACTGCTCCGCTTGCTTTCGGGCTTTGGCTTCTTCGACTATCTTGTCGGCAAGGTGCGCCGGCACCTCTTCGTAATGGTCTAGTTCCAGGGTGAACGACCCCCGCCCCGCCGTCATGGACCGGAGCTGCGGGGCATAGGTCAGCATCTCGGCCAACGGCACCTGCGCTCGAATCACGTGCATCTCGCCCATGGTCTCACTCCCCTGCGGCCGTCCGCGACGGCTTGACAGGTCGCCCATGATGTCGCCCATGTTCTCCTCAGGAGCGATGACTTCTACGTTCATGACCGGTTCGAGGAGGGCAGGCATAGCGTCTGCCATGGCTTTGTTCCAGGCAAGGGAGCCGGCCAATTTGAAGGCCAGCTCAGACGAGTCCACCGTGTGGTATGAGCCGTCGTACAGTTTGACCTTGACATCCACCACCGGATAGCCCGCCACCACCCCGTGCTCCATGGCCTCGATGATGCCTTTCTCCACAGCCGGGATGAAGTTGCGCGGGATAGAGCCTCCAAAAATGGCATCTTCGAACTCATAGCCCTCGCCCCGCGGTTTGGGTTCCACTTCGATCCAGCAATCGCCGAACTGGCCCCGGCCGCCGGTTTGTTTCTTATGCCTACCTTGGGCGTTGGCCTTTTTGCGGATGGTCTCCCGGTAGGGTACCTGCGGGGGCTGCAGGTCGACCTCGACCCCGAAGCGTCTCTTCAGCTTGTCAAGGATGACTTCTACGTGGACCTGACTTGTGCCCGAGATGAGCATCTCTTTGGTCTGGGGGTCGAAGCGTACTTCCATAGCGGGGTCTTCTTCGCTCAAGCGCTTGAGTCCAGCGCTGACCTTTTCCTCGTCACCCCTGGTCTTGGGAGTGATGGCGAAGGAGATGGCGGCGGGTGGGAATTCGAAACGGGCGAACCGTAGCGGGCGACCGGGGTCGGTCATAGTGTCGCCCGTGCCTGTGTCCTTAAGTTTCGCCAGAGCCACGATGTCACCTGCAGCCGCTTCGTCGACACCTTTGGTCTCCTTACCCCGCATGAGGAGGATGTTACCCGTCCGCTCCTTCTCGCCGGTGCGGATGTTGAGCAGCTGTGAATCGGTGGCAATCCTGCCCGAAAAGATGCGCGCCAAGTTAACGCGGCCTGAGAACTGGTCGTAGATGGTCTTGAACACGAATAGCGACGTGGGAGCCGTCGGGTCGAGGGCCACCGCCACTTCATCAGTCCCGGTAGTACCCTCGAGCGCCGTACGCTCGCCTTTGTCGAGCGGCGAAGGGCCGGTTAGGATCAGGTCGAGCAACCGATCGGTGCCGATGTTCTTCGTCACACAAACCGGGATGGCCGGGGATACCACCCCTGCAGTGATGGCGACTTTGAGAGCCGAAGCTATCTCCTCTTGGCTCAACTCCTCGCCCTCTAGATACTTCTCCAACAGCTCATCGTCGGACTCCGCCACCCGGTCGACCAAGACTTCGTGGGCTTCGTCAGCAGCCTCCTGCATGTCGTCCGGGATGGGCGCCTCCGTGCCCTTGCCCGTCCCCTCCGTGTACATGAACGCCTTCATGCTCACCAGGTCGACGATCCCCTTGAACCCCGCTTCCTCCCCAATAGGGAGGGCGACCGCGACGGCCTCATCCCCGAAACGCGCCTTCAGAGTCTCCATGACTTCGCCGAAATGCGCCCGCTCTCGGTCCATCATATTGACTGCAACGATCCTTGAGACGCCCATGTCTCGAGCCCGCTTCCACAAACGTTCGGTCTGCACCTCGACTTTGGCGACAGCGTTTACGACCACCAGAGCGTTCTCTACCACAGGCAGGGTCCCCAGCGCCTCAGTGATGAAAGAGGCTTCGCCGGGGGTGTCCACCAAGTTGATCTTGTTATGCGCCCACTCAACATAGGCCAGTCCGGCAGAGATGCTCATCTGCCGCTTGATCTCATCCTCTTCGTAGTCCATCGTGGTGGTGCCGTCCATGACCGCGCCCAACCGGTTCTTAGCCCCTGCAGTGAACAGAAGCGCCTCAACCAACGACGTCTTCCCCGCTCCGCGGTGGCCCACCACTGCGACGTTCCTGATCTTGGCCGGGTCCAGCAGCGCCATAGCTCCTCCTCGCTTAAGCCTTGCACCGGGGCAATCGTCCCCTGATATCTCTTGTACCCTTTACATCGAGACTGTGAGACCGCTTCAACGAAAGACGCTGCCCGGCGGGCAGCGTCCCACAACACCCGACCCGAATGTCAACGGATCCAATGCCGTTCTTATCACGATCCTTCACATCGCGCACGAGCCATCGACTCCCGCGGGGGTCAACCACCGATTTTGAGTTGATAACAGCGACCCTTGCTCACCCAACTCACCGCTCCGATCGCGGCCGGGAGGATCTGAAGGTTACCGTCGCGAGCTTCCACCATGATCATTTCATGATCGCGGTAATAGACCTTTGCCTGCCCGGCCACGGTCTGAGTAGTCGTAGTCCTCAAACCATCGTCGATCGCCTGGATGGGCGTGGTCAAGCTGACCAACACCTCTCCTTCCTGCACGACGATCTGCATGCGCTCTTGACTCCTGTCAATCGCTGATCAATAAGACATGCGGCCGGCAAAGGCCCGCGTCATTTCCCCCTACTCCTCCACTTGCACCACTTGGCGCCCCCTATACATACCGCAATTGGGGCACACACGGTGCGGGAGTCTTGGGGCATGGCAATGCGGACACTCGACCACACTCGGGGCAGCAGGCGCATGAGTTGCGCGGCGCGAGTCTCTCCGGGCGCGCGAGGTCTTTTTCTTCGGAACGGCCATTCTCCGCCTCTCTATAAAACCATAGTGAAACCGAGAGTTTGTACCTCATCGGTCGTGATATTTCAAGCCCCGTCACCCTCGCCGAGCTGCAGGCTTTTTAGTTTCTCCCAGCGTTCGTCCATTCTCGGCGGGGCGCATCGGCACTGCTCTACGTTCAGATCCTGCCCGCACTGCGGACACAGGCCCCGGCACGACGACGAACATACGACGAGGGGCGGCACCGAAAGAACCACTGCCTCCCGAGCGAGACCGGCCACGTCGAGAACCATGCCTTCTACAAACGGGCTGACTTCGGATTCCTCCCATCCGTCTTTGGCTGTGGGGGCGAACTCCTGCTGCTCTGCCCGCACCTCCAGTACAACCTCGTTCAGACAGCGGGCACAGGGACCATACACCCTCACATCGGCGGCGACTGTGATCAGAAAGCCCCCTGCGACCCGATCTACAGCGACTGCGACCCCCTCCGGGATCAAGACTTGATAAGACACGCCTCCCTGAATGACAGGGGACAATTCCAGAGGATACGTCCGTTGGTAGCGCTCCCCCGTACGAAGAGCAAGATCATGTAGGCTGAGATACACCGTTATCGTTAGAGAGCAACGGGACTCCCCGCAGCGATCCTAGACGCCCTCGCCCTGCTGCCCGGTCTGTAGTCGCTCCCGACCGCGCTGCACTGCAGCCAAGAATTTATCGAGGTTGGTCTCGAGGGTCCGCAATATCTCGTCGGCGTAATCCTCGGCTCCCAAACGGATCTCACGCTCCCGTGCCTCGGCCTCCCTAATGATATCTTCAGCCTGACGCTGCGCCCGTTTGACCACCTCCTGCTCGCCGGCCAACCTCTGCGCCTCTTCTCGGCCCTCGGTGAGGATCCGCTCTGCTTCTTCTTTGGCTTCTTGGAGCATCTCCTGGCGTTCTTTGACGATCCAACGGGCCTGTTTGATCTCTTCAGGGATGGTGGCCCGCATCTGATCGAGCAGGTCATAGATCTCGTCCCGATCGATCATGACCTTATCAGTCATCGGGAAAGTGCTCGCACCATGCACAAGGTCGTCCAGTTTGTCGATCAGAACGAGTACGTCCATCGTCAATCCTCCACAGATGGGTACATCTCGGCGAAACGCCGCGCGACGATTTCGGGGACGAGGTCGCTCACACAGCCGCCGAACCTAGCTATCTCCTTCACGCCGCTGGAGCTGAGGAACGAATACTCCGGCGACGCCATAAGGTACATCGTCTCGAGGTCGGGGTCCAGTTTGCGGTTGAGTTGGGCCATCTGAAACTCGTACTCGAAGTCGGTCAGGGCTCGGAGGCCTTTCACCAAAACACTCGCTCCCACCTCGCGGGCCAGGCTCACCACGAGGCCACGCATAACGGTGACCCTTACATTCGGCAGGTGTTTGGTCGATTCCTCCAAGAACCGCAGACGTTCGTCTGTACTGAATAGCACCGTTTTGCGGAAGGAATCGTCGACAACGGCCACCACCACCTGATCGAAAATGGAGCTGCAACGGGTAATCACGTCTACGTGCCCCACGGTGACCGGATCATACGTACCGGGACAGAGAGCGATCTTCAAGAGGCATTCCTCCTCATCTTGACCATGACGACCCTGGTATCCCCATAGATCCGGTCGAAAACAGCATCCTCACTCAGCGCGATCTCCGTCGCCCGGCCACCTTCTATCACGACCACTCCGTCGTCGGCCAACAGCGAAGGGAGCAGCGGCGCTACCAATCCTTCAACTTCCGACAGCATTCTATAGGGAGGGTCTAGAAAGAGCAAATCAAAAACCGGCCCTATATGAGTAAGCGACTTCAGGGCCTGCACGTAACCGCTGTTGACCACCCGGCAGTCCTGCTCATAACCCAACACCGCGATGTTTTCCCTTAGAACTGCACAGATCCGGGGGTCCTCTTCCACGAACACGCACTCCCGAGCCCCCCGCGAAAGCGCCTCGAGCCCCATTGCCCCCGACCCCGCGAAAAGATCAAGTGCTCGGAGGTTATCAATCGGCCCCAAAGCGTTGAAAACGGCCCCCCGTACCTTCTCGCTCGTGGGCCTGGTATCGAGGCCCGGAGGCGCTTTGATGAACCTGCCCCTCCTGGCCCCTGCCACGATCCGTAGCCGTCCCGGCCGATGCGGACTCATACCCTGTCCATCCAACGGATCTTCTCGCCGAACCGCGCCTCAGCAGCCTCCAAAAGCAAACGGACAGAGGCTCCTTTGAAACACTGAGCAGCCATCTGCAGGACTACTTCCGCCTCCGACCGTGCCTCTTCGAGCAGAGCGCGGTCCCGAAACAAGGAGGCCACCTCGAGGTCTCCCATCCCCGACTGTCTCTCACCAAAGAGCTGACCTTCTCCCCGACTCAACAAATCGGCCTCGGCCAACTCGAATCCGTCGTTGGTCCGGGCAAATAGGGCCAAACGATCGAGAACCGTCTCGTCCTCCCCCTCGGCCAGAAGAAAGCAGTATGACTCCTCGGTCCCCCGCCCAACCCTTCCCCGCAACTGGTGAAGTTGTGAAAGGCCAAAACGTCGCGCTCCCATGATGACCATCACAGTGGCGTTGGCGACATCGACGCCCACTTCGATCACCGACGTACTGACCAAAACGTCCGCCTGGCCGGCCGCATAATCGGCCATAGCCGCCGCCTTCTCCGCCGCGGGGAGTTGGCCGTGCAGCAGACGTAGACGGAATCCGGCAAGCTCGCCGGTGGAGAGCTCCTCGAAAGCGCGCCGGGCCGAGGCGGTCTGCAGGCTCTCGCTCTCTTCGATCAAAGGACAGACCACGTACGCCTGCCTGCCTCGGCCGAGTTCGCCCCGCACGAAACGCCACATGCGCTCCTCCGACTCGGCGAACACCAAGCGTGTGCGGACGGGGCGCCTGCCCGCCGGCATCTCGTCAAGGACACTCACGTCGAGGTCGCCATACAGAGTGAGACTGAGCGTGCGGGGGATCGGGGTGGCCGACATGTGGAGGGTATGAGGCCAGAGCCCCGACCGGTCGTCCGAAGCCAGGATGGCATCCCGTTGCCTGACCCCGAATCGGTGCTGCTCATCAACGACTGCTACCCGTAGATCGCGGAACCTGACCCCTTCTTGGATGAGAGCATGGGTTCCGACCACCACGTCCATCTCGCCGCCCTCCAGCCTATCGCGGACCACCCGTCGTTCGGCTGTGGGCAGCCCCCCTTTGAGAAGGCCCACAGTGACCCCTAGGGGCGCCAGTTGCTCGGAGAGGCTTACGAAGTGCTGATCTGCCAGGACTTCCGTGGGCGCCATGAGGGCGGCCTGCGCCCCCTGCTCTACGGCCCGGAGTAGGCAATACGTCGCCACCATGGTCTTGCCGGACCCCACGTCGCCGTGCAGCAACCTACGCATGGGCCGGGTCTGCGGCAGGTCGGCCTCGATCTCTTGGATCACTCTGTTTTGGGCTACTGTCGGCGTGTACGGGAGTGCCTTCAAGAACCGGGTTGTGAGCTCCGCCGCAGGCCGGAGCGCTTTCGCGCGCCGTTCTTCTCTTTGTGTCTGACGTTCTTTTAAGACTGCGATCTGCAGAAGCAGCAACTCCTCGAAGGCGAGTCGTTCTCGCGCTGCCTCTGCCTCCTTCAAGGTGGCGGGGAAGTGACAGGTGAGCACCGCTTCACCCTTGTTCGGATAGCGTCTACTCGCCTTGAGACGCGAGGGGAGCGGATCGAGAAGGTGGCGGGCTTCGTTTGCTGCTTGGTGGAGTACCGTCCTTATGGTCCGCACGCTCAGATCGGCGGTGCTTTGATACACGGGGACCAGTCCCAGCACATGGTGGCTCTCCCCTTCTCCGCACAGGATCTCGTGACGCTTCACCAAGAAGCTGACCGCGCCCCGTTGCCGTACGAGCATTCCCTTAAGAAGGACTTCGGGACGCTCCTTGAACGCCGCCTCGAGATAGGCTTGGTTATACCAGACGGCAAGAACGCTGCCGGTGGAATCGGCCACCAGAGCCTCGAGCACTTTGACCCGTCTTCTGATCGTCTCCCGCACCGCGCATTCGACCACCTTTACGCGCAGAGTGACCTCTTCGCCGACCGAAAGCGCCCCTACGTCCGCGATCCGGGCCGGGGATTCGTGACGGAAGGGCAGGTGCAACAACAGGTCGCCTACCGTCATGATGCCGAGGTTGTGCAGCCTGCGTTCGGTGGTCTTGCCAACCCCCCGCACCGTAGCGACCGGCCGGTCGAGACGGGCTGGGTCGACATACTGCTTTGAGGTTGCCGGACGCGCCGGGCCGGCCTCGTCAGAGGCCGCCAGGCCGCCGAAGGGGTAGTGGAGTCCGCCCGGTGCGGGAGAACTCATTCCTGGATGAAGCAGAGCGAGACCGCCCCCGGTCCCACGTAAGTCCCGATCACCGCTCCCACCACGCTGGTGAGTCGGATATGGATAGTCCGATCGGTGACACCTTCGACCAGCGCGCGCAGTTGGTCGAGAACCGGCTCATTCAGGCCGTGGGACAGACTCGCATATACCGTGGATCCCGGCTCGGTATGCTCCAGCAGTCCGTCGCGCATGACCTCCAAAGCCTGCCGAATACCGCGGACCTTCTTGTAGACATCGATCACACCTTCGTCGATGATGAGGACCGGCTTGATGTTGAGCAGGCCGCCCACGAGATGAGACGCTCGTCCGATCCGGCCCCCTTTATAGAGCTGATCCAGAGTGGTGGGCAGAAAATAGAAGATCTTCTCTTTCTGGAAGCGTTCGATATAAGCATCCAGCTCCGCTTCAGTGGTGCCCCGGTCTATGCGGTCGAGGATCCTATCTACTAAGAGGGCGATACCCCCGGTGGCAAGTTGTGAGTCGACCACTTTGACCCCGTCTACCTGGGCTCTGGCGACCTCGGCGCTCGCGATGGTGCCGCTGAACTCACCGCTGAGATGAACCGAATACACTCGTTGATAACGGGCGAGCAGCCTCTTGTATTCGTCCAAGAACGCTCCCGCAGACGGCTGAGATGTACGCGGCAGCTCCGGAGCAGCCGCCAGCTTCTGGTAGAACTCCACCGGCTTCAAATCCACCCAGTCCTTGTAGGCTTCATCCCCGAAGTAGACGGTCAGGGGGATCATGCTCACATTTGGATCAGAGGCCAGGTGATCAGGAAGATCGGCGGTCGAATCAACCAAGATGGCCGTTGTGTCGCGATTGACGATCATCTCCGATTCCCCCTCTTTTGATGTGCTTGTATTGACACTCCTATTCAGCCGCCAGCAACACCGGGTAGTAAGGCTGCCCGCCTTGGTGCACATCTATCTCGACGGTCGGGTATCGACCCCGCACCCCCTCGATCAGTGCACCCGCCCTCTCAGCATCCTCGTCGGCGCCCAATAGGACGGTGAGGCTCTCTCGATCCTCCTGTAGCAGCCGGCCGAGCAGATCGTCGATCACCGCGCTCAGGTCGGGTGACGCGGCCACAACGTGATCGTCCACCAGGCCGATGTAATCGTCCGCGCGCACCTTGACCCCATCTACCTGGGAGTCCCTGACCGCCCGTGTCACTTCCGCCGTGGCGACGTTGGCGATGGCGGCCTGCATATCGGCCGCATTCGCATCACCGGCCATCCGCTTGTCGTATGCCACCGCCGCCGAGAGTCCAGCCTGGATTGAAGAAGTCGGCACCACATAGACCTCGCGCGTGGTCAAGCCGATGGACTGCTCGGCCGTCATGATCACGTTGCCGTTGTTGGGCAGTATGACCACAGAGGGAGCTACTGCCTGTTCGACCGCCCGCATGATGTCTTCGGCTGAAGGATTCATCGACTGCCCGCCATCGACGATAAGGTCGACCCCGAGGCTGCGAAAAAGGGCCTTATTGCCCTCTCCGGCCACCACCGCGACGACTTGGGTCAACCCGACCTCGGCCGCCGCGGCGGCTTCGGCCTGAGCCAGCCTGTCGCTGCGGAGGGCGATTTGCTCCTTCATGTTATCGATCTCGATCTCAGTGAGCGCACCTAAACGGGTGGCGATACCCAATACCCGTCCGGGATCGTCGGTGTGTACGTGCACCTTGATCCTGTTGCTGTCACCCACCACCAACAGGCTGTCTCCCAACCGTCCCAGTTCGTCCTCGAGGGCATTCCCCTCAAGTCCCTCTCCGCTCAGCAAAAAGCTCGTGCAGTAAGTGAAATCACTCTCCTCCACCGCTGCCTCTTGCTCGTAGGCAAAGCCGGCCGGTTGGGGCACCTGCGCAACCCGGGTGGCGATGGGAGTCTCCCAGTCGGCCCGGCCGTCCGCCGCCCCTTCTATGAGAACCACCAGACCGTAGCCGCCCGCGTCGACCACCCCGGCGTCGGCGAGCACTTTCAGCAGAGCGGGGGTCTTCTCGACGCTCTTCCATCCGGCGGCTATAACCTCGTTGATGAAGGCCCTGCGTCCGACGGATGGAGGAATATCCGCAGCCGCCTCCGCCATCTCGCGAAGAACGGTGAGCATCGTACCCTCTACCGGTCTCCGGACCGCTCGATAGGCCGTATCAGTCGCCGCCCGGAACGCCTTAGCAAGCGTTTCGGTGGTTACAGGCCCGGCCTGTCCGATCACCTCCATGGCGCCACGGACGATCTGCGAGAGTATCACCCCACTATTGCCCCGCGCCCCCATGAGGGCAGCCTGTGAGATAGCAGCGCAAATCTCATTTTCGGGCAGGCCGTCCGGCAACCGGCCGACCGCATCGAGGATCCCCCGCATAGTCAGAGCCAGATTGGTGCCTGTGTCTCCGTCGGGGACCGGATAGACGTTGAGGTCGTTAATCTCCTGTCTGCGCCCCTCAAGTGCCTCCGCGCCGGCGGCCAGAAGAGCGCGTACACCGGCAACGGTCAGGAGCGCTCCCTCGTTACTACTCCCCAACCTTGACCCCTTGTACATAGATCTGCAGAGTCGTGACCGGCCGCCCGATCATCCTCTCCACGTTGTAGGCCACCTGTGAGCGCACGTTTCCCGCTACCTCGGCCACATTGAGTCCGTATTCGACGATGATGTATAGCTTGATGCGCAGTTGGTCATGGTCCTGTTCGACCTTGATGCCTTGATGTAGACGATCGCGCGACAACAGCGCCGCCACCCCCCGCCTCAGGTTGGGCGATGCCATGCCAACCACCCCGTAGCACTCCAGTACCGTCCAGCCCACGATGTCGCTGATGGCCCGGTCGGTGACGACCATGCGGCCACCTGCCGTTTCTTCGGCTTCGGTCTCGGTCGACCTCTGATCTTTCACACTCAACGGACCACCCCTCACATGGATCGCTGTGGCGATGGCACTGGTGCGCCGTCAGCGTATATGTCTGCCTCCCCGTCCCCATCACCGCGCATCGTACCTGATATTCTACCGTACCTACCACACCACCCGGCCGCATTCATCTCCGTTCGGCCCGGCCCCTTGTCATACCGGGTACTACTGCGGCATACTACGGTACTCCGAACCACGAGTGATTTCAGCGAAGGATGACCGGGCATGTCTAAGGTGTGCGTGATCTGCGGCAAAAAACCGAGCTTCGGCAACAACAGGAGCCATTCCATGCGGGCCACTCCCCGCCGTTGGGACCCGAATGTGCAGAAGGTCCGCATCCTGCTGCAAGGCAAGGCTACCCGCGCGTACGTCTGCGCGAAATGCCTCAAAGGCCACAAGGTGGAAAAGGTCGCCTGACCTGTTTGACTCCAGCGGGCGCACACTCGGCGCACTTCGTCCTTTCTTCTCCTACTTAGTCTCGTTGAAGCCGCGTAGCAGGTTGGCCATCTCTACCGCCGAGGCTGCAGCGTCCCAACCTCTGTTACCTGACTTGGTACCGGCCCTTTCCACCGCCTGCTCAATACTCTCGGTGGTCAGCACGCCAAAGATGACGGGGATGCCGCTGTCCAGCTGTACCCGGGCAACCCCCTTGGCCACCTCGCCTGCTACATAGTCAAAATGGGGCGTCGATCCCCTGATCACCACCCCCAGACAGATGACGGCATCGTATCGACCGCAGGTCGCCATCCGCTGAGCGATCAACGGGATCTCGAGGGCACCCGGCACCCAGGCCACGTCAACGTCACCGACCGCAACCCCGTGCCGTGTCAGGCAGTCTTTGGCTCCGGAGAGCAGCTTGCAGCCGATAAACTCATTGAAGCGGCTTACCACGATGCCGAACCGGAGGCCTTCGCCTTTGAGAAAGCCCTCGTATACCCGCCCGCTTTCAGTCATGTTCTCCGTCCTTTCCGTCGCCGAACTGCAATCCTTGATGATGCAGAATATGGCCCATCTTCTCTTTCTTCGTTTGGAGATAGCGCACATTCTTGTCGGTGGGCGCCACTTCCAACGGCACCCGCTCCGTTATGGTGAGACCGTACCCTTCCAGCCCCACGAGTTTCCTCGGGTTGTTGGTCATGATCCGGATGGAAGAGAGCCCCAGGTCGTTCAGAATCTGAGCACCGATACCGTAGTCGCGGAGGTCGGGGGCAAAGCCCAGCTCCACATTGGCCTCCACGGTGTCCCGGCCCTGTTCTTGGAGCTCATAGGCACGCAGCTTGTTAAGCAGGCCGATGCCCCTACCCTCCTGGGCCATGTAGAGGAGGACCCCCTGCCCCTCAGCCTCTATGGCATCAAGAGCCGCTTTGAGTTGGTCACCACAGTCGCAACGCAGAGAGTGAAAGACATCGCCGGTGAGGCACTCGGAGTGCACTCGTACCAGCACGTTCTCTTTGCCTGCGACCTCTCCCTTCACGACCGCTAGATGTTGCTCACCGTCCAGCAGGCTCTCGTACCCATAGGCCGTGAAGTCTCCGTAGCGGGTGGGCATACGCACGACCGCCACCTGTCGTACCAGCTTTTCCGTACGCCTCCTGTAGCGGATGACGTCGGCGACGGTGATCATTTTGAGATCGTGCCGCTCACAATACTTCACAAGATCGGGCACCCGCGCCATGGTGCCGTCTTCGTTCATGATCTCGCATATGACCCCTGCAGGGATGAGTCCCGCCAGCCGGGCGAGGTCGACGGCGGCTTCAGTCTGGCCGGTGCGGGCGAGCACTCCCCCCGGCCTCGCGATCAGCGGGAACACGTGGCCCGGCTGAACCAAGTCCTGCGGTCCGCTGGAGGGGTCGATCGCCACTTGTATGGTATGGGCCCGGTCGGCCGCAGAGATGCCGGTAGTCACCCCATGCCGCGCCTCGATGGACACGGTGAAAGCGGTACCAAACCGTGACTGGTTGTCACGGGCCATCAAATAGAGACGCAATTGATGCGCCCTCTCTTCGGTAAGAGAAAGACAGATGAGGCCCCGGCCGTGCGTCGCCATGAAGTTGATGTCCTCCGCCGACACGAACTGGGCCGCCATGGTCAAGTCGCCTTCGTTCTCTCGATCTTCGTCATCGACCACAACGACCATGCGGCCGGCCTTGATCTCCTCCAAGGCCTCTTCGATGGTCGCGAAGTCACCCTTATCTCTCATATGAACCCCTCTTCTATCAGCAGGTCCTCGGTAAGACCGGCGGACACCCCGTCGTCGCCGGACCCGTCGCCCTCACCGCTCCCTCTCCCGCCGCCTACGGCCACGATGCGCTGCACATAACGGGCCAAGACGTCGGCCTCTACATTCACTTTCTGCCCGGTTCTGACCCCATTCAAAGTCGTCTCTTTCATAGTGTGCGGGATGATCCCCACCACGAAGCTCTCACCATCGACCCTTATGACCGTCAGCGATATGCCATCGATGGCCACCGAACCCTTCGCGGCCACGCAGGCCCGCACCGCATCGGGCAGCGAAAAAGTAAGCTCCCAGGCCGGCCCCACTGGGTGAACGGCGAGCACTTCTGCCACCGCGTCGACATGCCCGAGGACCAGATGCCCCCCAAGCCGGCCTCCCAACTGCAAGGACCTCTCCAAGTTGACCAAGGCCCCCCTAGGGACGGTCCCCAGCGTCGTGTGCGACAGGGTCTCGGGCATACAGTCGACTGTGAACCCGTCGGCACGCAGGTCGACGACCGTAAGACAGGCACCACTGACGGCGATCGAGTCACCCAGCGCCGTCCCTTCCAGCACTTTGACGGCCCGGATGCTCAGACGCCCGCCCTGAGCCCGCTTCTCCAACGCCTGTACGACCCCGACTTCTTCTATCAGTCCTGTGAACATCAGAGGGCCTCTCCTGTGTATCCCACCACCAGTACGTCGGGGCCGACCCCAGACACCTCGATCTCACGGAGCCCCACGGCATCTTCCATACGGAGCGCTCCTGAACCTCTGAGAGGTCCGCGGTTCTCTACGCCCGAGGCGATACGCGGGCAAACGAAGGCGGCAACGCGGTCGATGATCCCTGCAGACCACCAGGCTCCCGCCAGCCGGGGGCCTCCCTCGAGCAATACCCATTGAACGTCGCGCGACAACAGTTCACGACCAACTGCGACCGGATCCAGGGGCCCGTCCGTGAACCGAGAGACGGTCGCCGTCTCTATACCCCACGATTCAACTTCAGCACGCCGCGCCGCCGGCGTATCAGCCGCGCACACCACGAGCACCGGTCCCGCAGACACGCTCTCTACCAACCTACTGTCGCGTCGGAGGCCCAGTTCGGCATCCACAACGACCCGCACCGGCTGCCTAGCGCAGACCACGTCACGAGCGGTCAGGCTGGGGTCATCGGCCGCCGCGGTGCCGGCTCCCACCACCACCGCATCCGACCAAGCCCGCCACTGATGCACCAATGCCCGGCTCTCTGCACTGGAGATCCAGCGGGAATCTCCGGAGTCCACCGCTACCCGGCCATCGAGGGTCATCGCGTATTTGTACGTGACGAAGGGCAGTCCTTGCAGCACCGACTTTCGCATCCCCCCGTTCTGACGTTTGGCCCGCAAGGCGAGCGGGTCATCCGCGAAGTCGACCCGCACCCCGGCAGCCCTCAGCATCTGGACCCCTCGTCCATTCACGTCGGGGGATGGGTCGAGCACCGCCACCACTACCCGCTCTATCCCAGCGGAAATGAGCGCGTCAGTACAGGGCGGCGTGCGTCCGTACGTGCAGCAGGGTTCCAACGTGACGTACATAGTGGCCTCACGGAACAACTCCCTGGCCGGCTGAAGACACCCGTTCTCCCCATGGCCTACCGGTAGCCCTGCCCGCCGCATGGCGTCCTTCAGAGCCGCCACCTCGGCGTGGTCGTGGCCCGGGCCCGTGTGGTAGCCCTCGCCCAACACTGCTCCGTTCGAGACGATGACCGCGCCCACCAAGGGGTTGGGGCTCGTACGCCCCCGGCCTTTTTCCGCGAGGCCAAGGGCCCACTCCATATAGCGCACATCTTTTTCAGACAAAGGCAACAAAAAACCCCTTCAGCCACGGCCCAAGGGGTCAAAGAAGCCTGAGGCGTAAGCGCCCCGCTTCGGTCTTCTCCCTTCCAGACTTTCACTGTCGGCCCAGGGATCTCACCTGGTCTACCCTCAACGGGCTCGCGGACTATTACCGCCGGTAGGGAATCTCACCCGACCCCGAAGACCCAATATCGTTTCTCACCTGCAACGATGCAGCAGAGAATCTACCACACGGGACCGGAGGGCGTCATCAATCCCTGCAGTACCCGCGCCTCCTCCCGGGGATCGGCTGCGCCAAAGAGCGCCGATCCCGCCACCACCCAGTCCGCCCCCACTTCGACCACGTGTCGGATGTTCTCCCGGTTCACCCCGCCATCGAGTTCGATGGCGACCCGCTCCGGCAACATGCGTCGTAGGACCGGCACCTTCTCAAGAGCGGAGACGATCATCCTCTGTCCGCCGAAACCGGGATTGACCGTCATCACCAACACATAGTCTATGTAAGGGGCCACATCTTTGAGCCTGGATACGGCGGTGCCTGGGTTCAGTGCCACCCCGGCTCTCACTCCGAGGGCTTTGATCGTCTCGACCGTGTGATAGAGATGGGAACAGGCCTCCACATGCACGCTGAGTGCGTCCGCTCCCGCCTGGGCGAAGACTTCGAGATACCTTTCCGGTCGCTCGATCATCAGATGCACCGACAACCATCCGCCGCGCGCGTGCACCAACGGAGCGATCGCCTGCAACACTACCGGCCCGATGGTGATATTGGGGACGAAGTGGCCGTCCATCACATCCACATGGATGATCCGCACCCCGGCGTCCATGACTGCGCCGATCTCTTCCCCCAAACGGGAGAAGTCGGCCGAGAGGATGGAGGGCAACAGGTGAGGTTTACGAAACTCAGCGGACGGGATGCTCACCGACACCCCTCCTCGTCTTGGATGAGCTGTGGACCGTCCGGGCATTCAACTTCGGGACAGGCGGCTTCTTCTCTACCCCCAAGGGGCTCGAGTCGATCGCTCAGACGGGCGGTGTAGCCGCGCAGGAAGGCCGCGGCCGTCATCTTTCTCTTGCCTGTGGGCTGGACTAGCAAGACCTCCAAGACCCCC
>JAXGNF010000008.1:0-51863 GCA_040768135.1 Thermoleophilia bacterium
AAGCCTCGGCATCGGGCCCGGTCACGAGCAGTGTCTCGAGGCCCTGGCCCTCGGTAGGGAACGGATGGTCGATGTAGGCCGAGCCTGCTTCACCGCGCGGGACGGTACAAGAATCCGGCAGTACTTCGTCAACGTCCTTTCGGCCGGCTTGGGCGGCCTCGTGGATCGCTATGTCGAGGATATGCCGGCTTTCTTAGGCGGGCGAGCCGGATACTATCTCGCTTCTTTGCGGGCCGTGTTAGTAGGCAAAGAGCAGCCCCTGCAGGTGCGGACCACCTGGCAAGGGGATGACCGCGACGAAATCATCCCCACCTACCTGATCGCCATATGCAACGGGCGGTGGTTCGGCGGAGGCATGGATGTTGCTCCCATGGCCCTACCGGATGACGGCCGCTTCGAAGTGATCACCATTACTGCTCGTTCCAAGGCATACCTGGCCCGTCGAGTCCGTGGCGTGTATACCGGTCGCCATCTGCAGGAGTCGACCGTACGTCACTTTCCCTGCGAACGAATCGAGTTGCGACTCGCCGACGAAGCTGCGGAGCGCCGCTTTCTTCTAGACGTCGACGGCGAAGCGTTGGGCTCACTGCCACTGACCGTGGAGGTCATCCCCCGGGCACTGCGGGTACGCGCGTAGGTCCTATACGCCGCAGACCCTGGTCCCCAGGTAATGCACCGCGTGATAGACGGCGAATGCCCCGCGCGCGCAGGCAGTAACGACCTGCTTCAGTTCGTAATCAGACACGTCGCCGGCGGCATATAATCCCGGACGTGAAGTCAGCCCGTTACGATCGACCTTCACGAAACCCAGATCGTCAACCTCGCACAGATCAGCCACAAGCCCGCTCTGGGCGTCAGTTCCTACAAACTCGAACACTCCGTCGACCGCAAGCAACTTCTCACTGCCATCCGTCTTCGAGCGTAGTTTCACGCCGGTCACTTTGCCTCCGTCACCCACTATCTCGTCGGCTACGTAAGAAAGATGCATGGTGATCTGCGGATGGAAGAAACACTGTTCCTGAAGACATGGCGTAGCCCGCAGTTCGTCCCGCCGGTGGATAAGATGGACCTCCCGAGCGATCTTGGCAAGATAGAGGGCCTCTTGTGTGGCCGAGTCGCCTCCCCCGATGACAGCGACTGCTTTGTCCCGGTAGAGAGGACCATCGCACGTGGCACACCACGATATGCCTCTACCGGCAAACTCAGCCTCCCCGGGAATCCCCAGTTTCTTGGGAATCGCCCCAGTGGCGAGAATGACCACACGCGCATCCACTTCTTCTCCGCCGACGCTGAGCACGAAGTCGCATTCATTGGGGCGGATGGCTTCAACGGGCGAGAGGATGCGGAACTCAGCCCCGGCCTCCTGAGCCTGCTTATACATCAAGTCGGCCAGTTCTTGACCGGAAACCCCTTCGGGGAAGCCGGGATAGTTCTCCACCCATGAAGCGGACACGATCTGTCCACCCGGCAACCCGGTCTCGAACACTACCGTCCGAGCCCTCGCTCGGGCCCCGTAGATCGCCGCGGTGAGCCCCGCCGGTCCACCGCCTACGATCGCAATATCGATGACATCGGCCACGCCGTCCTCCCTTTTTCTACTCCCTCACTTCGGCCGTTCGAGTCAAAGCCGCAGTTATTATCGCCCACTCTGCGCGGATCTACCGAGAGGTAAGCCGTACTCCGCGCAACTCTACTGCTTTGTCTGATACGTTGATGGTCAGAACAAACGGTCCGCGCGGAACGGCGTTCGCCAAAATGGAGCTCACCATCCCATCTGTCGCCTTGAGCCGGGCCCAATATCCTTGGGATCCCAGGACGACACCCTCATAGGTGCCCGCCATGATATCTTCCCCGACCAAATAGATCCCATCCCCGTACACAGTGGTGACGCCGCCGGTGTTCGTGGCGCCCCCGGTGGTCCGGTCGCTGCCGGTGGTCGTGGGGGACGGCTGCACCGGATCTCCATTCTCTCCGGCTTCGATCTGTGCCTTCAGGCCCAGGTTCTCTCGATAGTAGCTCCAGTTGCGCTCCTCGGCATTAGACAGAGCCCTTTTCACCACTCCCAGCTCCTCGCGTACGCGATCCAACTCGGCGGCGGTGCCGTTGTTCTGCGAGCGGACGACGGCAACCCCCAACGCTGCACCTACCGCCATGAGCACCACCGCGCCCGCGACCCAGGCCGCGAGAAGCGTCACCCGCTGACGTCTGCGAAAAAAGCGCCGCGGGCCGTGGGAGGACTTTGAGCGTTCGGGCCCACCTAAGCCTTGCGCCTCGGTCGCCTCCCGCTCGGGGGGCTGCGCAGACGTGGCTTCGTTATGCCCGGTTTTGCCTTCGGAATCCGACGTGACCGCAGACACTCCGCCTGTATACGGCCCTGCCATCTGCCCGCTCGGTCGCGGTGAGGAGCCAATATCCCACTCGTCCATAGCAAGTATTATCGCACCGGTATGAAACGCTCGGGCCGCGCATGGATCTTGTTGCCTGTGATCATCGTACTCATTGCGGTGACCGGTATTCTCGTGTCGAATTACCAGAAAGAAGTGGGCATCGCCCGGCCCGGCAAGGGAGGAGTGGCCGCCGCGTACGCTGCGATCACGGCGTTTGACTGCTCGGACGGATCCGGCTCCTCCGGCTACCAGGAGTTCAACGAAGCCCTCCTCGCCGCGCTGGTAGCCCGGAAGAACGCCCCCTTGACGAACCCGGCCGACACCAGACTCGACAACCTCTTGGCCCGGGTGTTGGACTGCCTCATGGCATTGCGAGAAGCCTGGCAGGCCGAGATCGACCATTCTTGGAGTCCGGACACGCACGGAACGGCCGCCTACTGGAACACCACTCATCCAGCCCTGCGTGTGAGCGCAGACTCCACCCTGACCACGGCCGGAATCCGCAGTCTCTGCCGTGTGCGGGCTTCAGAGATCTTGAGGGAGGCCGTTGACCTCGTAAGCTGAATACGGGCGGCGGGATCCTCCTCATTCGTGTGTCCGCGTGGTAGAAATCTGATGCATTTCGTGACATCGTGACAAACGATGACTTCCCACACATCCATGGCGAACCCCGCCCTCGGGCACCGTCTCCCTCTATATCCGACTCAATTCCTGGTCGCCATGGCGGTCGTCTCCATCGGGCCTCTGCTCAACGGGATGATGAACGATCTGGGCGTATCCCTCAGCAGGGGAGGACTCATCAGCGCCGGCCTTTATGCCGGAAATGTCACCGGCGCCATCATCCTCAACACGGCCATGGCACGGGTGCAGATCAAACGTGTGCTCCTAGTCGGTACCACCCTGCAGGGGACGGGGCTCATCGCAGCAGGAGCGATCTCCCGGAACCTCTGGTGCCTGATCGCCGCCTACTTAGTCGTGGGCTTCAGTGGGGCGCTCATGAACACTTCTTGCTGGATGTGGGTCTCTGCGCACGTCAAGAAAAACACCGCCGCCGCCGCTCTGCAGATGATCCTGTTCTTCGCTTTCGCCATGATGGTCATCCCTCTGATCTTGGGATCGGCGCTCGACCGAGGCGCCGCCTGGCGGTGGATACTCATCGCCGAGGGCGCTCTCTCGTTGGTGACAACAACGACCTTTCTGTTCCTCCCCCTGACCGACGTGCCCGGACGCCAGAACGTGCGCCTGTCGCAGTTGAGACAAGTGGTCGCGTACGACCCAGTGCTGCTTTTCGGCATCATGGGCGCAGGGCTTATGTACGTCGGTGCGGAGATGACCATGAACATATGGTTGCCCAAATTCCAGATCGACGTGTTCGCTTCAAGCGACACGTGGGCGGGCCTGTCGGTCACCCTCTTCTGGATAGGCCTGATCACAGGCCGGCTGCTGGTTATGAGGCTGACCCGGCGCTACTCCTCTTCGTTTCTTCTGTTGATCTGCGCAGGCACTATGGCCGTCTTCACCATCGCCGTTGCTCTGGCCCCGTCTCAGGCCGTCTCTCTCGCACTGGCGGTGGGAGCCGGTTTGGGCGCCTCGGCTTCGTATGGGCTGATCGGGAGCTATGCCGGCCGCTTCCCGGGCTGGCAGTCCAGCGTCACTTCTTCGCTTTTCATTTTGGCCGGTGGGGTGGGAAGCATCACCTTCCCGTACGTGATGGGGCCCCTAGCCAACGCCGCAGGCTTTCGAATTGCCCTCGCCATGATCGCCGCTCCTGCCGTCATCTATGCCCTGTTCGGGCTGCTCATCCGAAGGCGCACCGGCGAAGGGGCACGTTCAGCCTAACCCCATCGTACTCCTGCAGCCTTCGGCTTCCCGCCGTACGCCGCACATTGGTAAAATCCCTCGGTCGTCTATCGCCGCCGACCGAGGGAGGGCCGGTCTGTGTTTGCCGTCGAGACATCTCAAATGGTTTCGGTACTGCAAACCGCAATCAGCCCAGTGGTGCTGATCTCAGGCGTGGGACTACTCCTGCTCACCATGACAAACCGTTTGGGGAGGATCGTAGACCGGGCGCGCTCTCTCGCCCTTCGCCTGCGCGGTGCGGACGGGGAGGACCGAGAGCCGATCCACGCCCAACTCCACATCCTCGCCCAAAGGGCGCGTCTGGTACGCAGGTCTATCGCTTTGGCCTCGTTCTGCGTCCTCTTCGCGTCGCTGCTGGTGATATCGCTATTCATCACCTCTTTGGCGGGAGCGGAGATCCCGTGGCTGGTGGCCGGCCTCTTCATTCTGAGCCTGCTCAGCTTGATCGCCTCGCTGGTGGAGTTCATCCGTGACGTGAACCGGTCGCTCGAAGCGACTGCTCTCGAGGTGGGCACCGACTGGCACAAGGAGTAGGGTCGATACGTACCGACTACGTCGTCGGGCGACTGAGCTAGTCCGTGTCAACTGCGTGGTTGTGCACCGTACGAGCTGATCCGTCCCTCCTCGCCGGACGACGTTTTGCGCTATCCTCGCCACCATGGACTTCTCGCGCATCGACACCATGGACGCCGGCGAGTTGCGGACCTATCTTGAGTTTCTGCTCCGGCACTACCGGGTGGTCGACTCCTTCTGGTTCCTCTACATGGCCGAGGACTACGGCCAGTCCGCCGCAGAACGGTTGAACGAACGGGTCTGGGCCCGCGTGTCGGGCCTGGGCGCACGGGATCTGGTGAGTCGGTTCAATATCACCGAGAAAGGCTTGGAGGGCTTTCTCAAAGTCCTTCGCCTCTATCCCTGGACTATTCTGATCGAGCACCAGATCGAAGAGTCGCCCGATGAGATCGTTATCTCGATTCCTTGTTGCGCCACCCAGGAGGCCCGCCGGACCCGAGGACTACCCGAATACGAGTGCAGAGAGATGCACCAGCGTGATCTCGAAGGCTTAGCCGGACAGGTCGATCCGCGCATTCGCGTGTACTGCGATTTTGCCCCACCAGGCGAGCGGCCCGCAGGTTACGATTGTCGCTGGCGGATCAGGATGGACGCAGACGACGAGCCCGGCCAAGACAAGTCGTCGGCCTAGCCGCGCCGTGGCCGACGGCCACCGCCTTTGAGCATGATTATGTGAGCCGTCACCCCGACGGCAATCAGCAGCAGAAGCGCCCGCAGCCACCACGCATCCACTGCAAACGCGACGGTGCTTCCCATCACCCCCCAAAGGAACGTCAGAGTGAGCGCTTTGACTCTCCAAGGGATGCCTCGGCCATGCAGGTAGTCGTCAAGGTAGCGACCGAATAGCCGATTAGTCAGCAACCACCGGTAGTAGCGGTCGGAGCTTCGCGCATAACAAAGTGCGCTGAGAATCAGAAACGGTGTAGTCGGAAGCACCGGGACCACGACCCCCACTATCCCCACTCCAAGAAACAGCGACCCAGCAACAAAAAGAAGTGTCCTTCGAATCCGGCCGCCGGGTCTAGGTCGAACTGACGTTTCAGCATCCATTGCCGTACGTTAGCAGAAGGTTGCTAACACCAGCCAGGCAGCCCCACCGACAATGTGCCCAATCTGTGGGCGCCTCGCGGATTGTACGAATGCCCCTATGGGTAGAATGCGTCCAGGGCCGGAACACGGATGAAAGGGGGTCACCGTGCTGACCGAGGCTGACGATTTGCGGGAATTCAAGATCTTCGAGGAGCTGAACGAGCGGGAGCTCGAGACTGTAGCCGCGATTGCCAAGACTGAGGAGCTGGGAAAGGGTGCCCGCCTCACCCGTGCAGGCTCACCGGCCTCGAATCTGTACCTTGTGAAGAGCGGCCGTGTGACAATCATGAGCACAGACCCGGGTGGCAAAGAGGTGGCGGTCGACGAAGTGGGTCCGGGACAGGTCGTGGGCTGGTCGGCCTTGACAGGTCCGTACATCTACACAGCCACGACTATGACCGCTGAGAAGTCGACGATCGTCGTTATCAGCGGCACCAAACTCCGCCGAATATTCGAGATCAACAACCACATCGGTTATCGGGTGCTGAAGGGCATCGGATACGTGGTTTCCCGCCGATTGTCGGGTATGGAAGGCAAGATGGCGGTCGGCAACCATCCGTCGGACTAGGTAGAAGAGCGCCACCGACCAGACGACTGACTGTGTAACCCGTCTCCGCTATGAGCCGCGGAGCCTGCGTCGCTCCCCAAATACGTAGCCACGGCCTCGGCCAGGGTGCGGAAGATCCAGGCGCGCTTGGCATCGTCGCTCTCAAGAAGCGTGAACCTGAAGCCCGGATGCGGAGTGTAGAAGCCTGTCAACGGGACTACACAGATCCCGGTCGAGCCCAGAAGGTGGTAGACAAAACGCCAGTCAGGAGCGACGCCCGTCGACTGCCGTTGGACCAACTCCCGCAGGTGGCGATCCTCTATGGGTAGATGGTTCTCGCGATCTAAGGCTCCGTGCTCGAAGAACACGGTCGTGTAGAAGGCGCCCTGTGCACGATGAACCTTGATCCCAGGTATGGATCCCAGAGCTACGTACGCCTCCTGCGCCCGCTCGGCGTACATCTGTGCACGTGTAGCCAGGTGTCCTGAGTACCGCGGGTCTCCGAATATGCGGGGCACCGCCAGCTGTGGTCCGCTCGTGGAGCATACTTCTAGACGTTTCGCCGCCAAGACTGAATCGACATACGAAGAGAAGTTCTGGTCACGCGACCGGTTAAGCACCTCGATCCAACCACATCGCGAGCCCGGCCACGGCAGTTCCTTGGATATACCGCGCATGACTATGGCCGGTACGTCGGAAGCCACCTCCGATAGATGAGCCGTGTCTTCTCCCGGATAAATCATGTGTATGTAGATTTCGTCTGCAACCAAGAACAGGCCGAACTCTCGGGCCAGAGCCACTATCTGCTCCAACAAATCCACCGGATACACGGCACCGGTAGGGTTGTTTGGGTTGATGATCAGGATTCCCGCGATAGAGGGGTTCTTCTCGATCTTACGTCTGAGGTCGGCCACGTCGGGCAGCCAACCGTTATAGGGATCAAGATCATAGGTGAGATGCGGAAGAGCACAATGCGCCGACTCGGCAGAAGAATGGGTGCTGTAGGCGGGAGAGGGACCGATGACCCGCGCATGTGGACTCAGGAACCCATAGACTTTCGCCACCGCGTCGGCTACACCGTTGAAGAAGACGATATCTGCAGCCGAGATCCGTGCGCCTCCCCGGGCGTTGACATGCGCAGCCAAGGCCTCGCGCGCTTCTAAGAAGCCTTCGGTGGGACAGTAGCCCCACGACTCGTCGAGATCGATCACTCCGTGCAGGATCTCCCGGATCCAAGGAGCAACTACTTCTCCTTTGGCGATAGGATCGCCGATGTTCTCCCAGGTAATGTCGACCCCATGCTGACGCACCAGATCGCCGAACTTGACGATGTCGCGAATGGCGTACGAAAGGTGCGCCGACGAGGGGCTAACTAAGTTCGCCCTCATTGAGTCTCCCAATCACTCCACTAGAAGGACCGCAGTATACAGCACGCTCAGAAGCACGACGGCAGGACCACTCGTGATGTATACCCTCCGACTGGTACGCTGTAGCCTCATGGAACGTAGGACACAGAGCATCATCCTCTTCGCCACGTCGTTTGCAGGTTTCAACGCCACCTTCATGGCGTCGTCTATCAACATCGCGCTGCCGCTCATAGAAGCGGAGTTCCGCGTCTCCGCGGTAACTCTTGGTTGGCTGTCGACCGCATATGTGCTGGCCACCGGGGCGGTGCTTATGACGGTGGGACGCATAGCCGATCTCTACGGCCGCACCCGGGTCTTTCTGATAGGTCTGGTGGCGTTCACGATCCTCTCGTTCGCCTCCGCACTGGCCCCCAGCGAAAGTGTCCTACTCCTACTGCGTGCGCTCCAAGGCCTATCGGCTGCTCTGCTCTTTTCCACCAACATGGCCATAATCACCCTCTCTCAACCCCCGGAGACCAGAGGGCGAGCCCTCGGCCTCATGGTGGCCGGGGTCTACCTGGGGACAACCACCGGGCCATTGCTCGGAGGCATCATCGCAGGCAATGCCGGGTGGAGAATGCTGTTCGTGGCGGCCGGCGTGATGAGCGTCTTCAATTCCGCCCTCTCGTTCTGGAAACTCCGCAGATTCGAATGGCGTGAACCAAAAACAGCACGTTTTGATGTGATTGGCTCGGTCCTTTGGGCGATCGCTTTCTCCGCTCTGCTGCTCGGGTTCACATACATCCCCAGCGCGACCGGGGTGATCCTCATGCCGGCAAGCCTGCTGGGACTGGCACTGTTCTTCTGGTGGGAGGCACGGGCGGACGATCCCTTGCTGAGCCTCGACCTCTTCCGACGTAACCGAGTCTTCGCCTTTTCCAACGGAGCTGCCATGATCAATTATGCGGCCACGTACGCCATGGCGTTCCTCATGAGCCTCTATTTGCAGTACACACGCGGGCTGGACCCCCAAGCGGCCGGCCTCGTGTTGGTGCCGGGCCTGCTTGTGCAAACCGGGTTATCCATAGTGGCCGGTCGTCTTGCCGACCGGCTCCCGGGTCGATCACTGGCTTCTGTGGGCATGAGCCTTACGGTATTCGGTTTGTTCGCGTTCGCGTTCCTCGGTGAAACCACCCCTTACTGGTACATCTTCAGTGTGCTCGCGCTGCTCGGGGTGGGCTTCGCGCTCTTCGCATCCCCGATCACCCACACGATCATGGGCAGTGTAGATAGGCGCCATGTGGGAACCGCCTCGGCCACCCTGGCTACCATGCGCGTGACCGGACAGAGCCTGAGCATGGGTTTGGCGACCTTCGTACTGGCCCTCGTCGTAGGACGGCACGAGATCGAGCCTGTTGACTACCCCAATTTCTTGATCAGCGCCCGAGTCAGCTTCGCCCTCTTCGCGGCACTATGTGTTTTGGGAGTGGCAGCTTCGCTCGTACGACCTCGTAGGCCGGCGCGAGAAAGAGTGACGCCGCCCAAGGTCTCCGACACCAAATAGGGGACCTCTACGCACACAGCCCGTTTCGCACTCGATGGTTGCTTCACCTACCACGGGGCCGGCGTCCATAGCCGCGATCCTCCCGATCACAACACGGTGTACTATGGCAGTAGCGCCACTAACTGAGAAGGAGGAGTCGTGAAAATTCTTCAGCTCGGGGTAGGCTCCGTAGGAGAAGTGACGGCGCGAATCCTCGCCTCCATCCCTGAAGTCGAATCGGTGACGCTGGCCGATATCGACGAGCAGAGACTGGCCGCAGTGGCCCCCAAACTCCCTCTCGGCAAAGGCCAGACCCGCCCACTGGACGTTGAGGACAAAGAAGCACTCGTCAGGACGCTGTCCGAGGTCGACTTCGTTATCAACGCCCTCATCCCCGAATACAACCTCGACGTCATGAACGCCTGTCTTGAGACCGGCACCCACTACCTCGACATGGCGGCCGCCGGACCCCGTGACATAGTCGGCACAGCCGATGTAGACGAGGAGATCGCCCTGGACGACGAATTCAGGCGTAAGGGGCTCACCGCTCTAGTCTTTTTTGGGATGGACCCAGGAGCGACCGACGTGTTTGCCCGGGCCCTTTACGACGAGTTCGATACCCTCGAGAGGCTGACCGTATACGACGGCGACAACAGCTCCGCCGATGGGGTCGACTTCGCCCCCGGTTTCTCTCCCAGCACTATGGTCGAGGAGTGCCTCATCCTCCCGCCGCACGCCTTTGAGGACGGTAGGATCATCCGCAGGGAGCCCTTGACGGTTTCGAGGGAGTTCGACTTCCCTGCGCCGGTCGGGCGCATGCGAGTATGGAACGTTGACCACGAAGAGTCGCAACTGATGCCTATGTACCTCCAAGGCAAGGGACTCCGGTACGCCGACTTCTTCATTGCGCTCGCCGACGAATGGGTTGATCTTCTGCTCGTCTGGCGTAAGCTCGGTTTTGCTCACAACAAAGAGATCGAGTTCGAGGGAGCGCGCTTCCGACCCCTCGACCTACTGGTATCCCGGCTACCGCGATCGGTCGACCTAATCGGCAGGTTGCACGGCGCTGCCTGCGTCGGGACTCTGGGCGAAGGGACCAAGGGCGGGAAGCCTGTACGCCGCTTCATGTATCAAACCACTTCTCATGACGAAGCCTTCGCGAAATTCGGTGTCCAAGGTACCGGCTTTCAGACTGGTGTCCCGGCTGCAGCCGCTGCTGTGATGCTTGTGCGAGGTCTGGTGGGTGAGACCGGAGTACTGGCACCCGAGCGCATCGACCCTGGCCCGTTCCTTGAACTGATGACGACTCTGGGAGCACCTTGGGGGGTGGTGGACCTCCCTCCGGAGTAGACCCGGACCATGTAGCCGGGTCGACGAAAACCCGGCACGGCCGCCGGGCGGGCCCTGTCTGCCAGTGATATAGCGGTAGTCCAACACGGCCGCCGGACACGTAAGGTATACTATCTCGACCATATTACAGACACGGTTGTCCCCGCGCTCTTCTGCCCAAGACTCGAATGGATCAACTGCGTCTACAACGGCAGTGCATCCAGAGAGACGCACGGCAAGGAGCAATACCCTATATGAGTTTCGCTGAACTAGGCCTGGAGCCAGGCCTCCTCAAAGCCGTACACGACCTCGGCTACCTCGATCCCACCCCCATCCAAGAACAGGCGATCCCGCTCGCTCTCGCCGGACGCGACATACTTGGTTGTGCTCAGACCGGCACCGGCAAGACGGCGGCCTTCATCCTACCCGCCCTCCAGTTGACCAAGCCCCTTACCGTCCCTGCGGCCTACGCTGCACGGGACAACGGAGGAGGGGCCCGCGGCCGCCGAGGCGCCGCTGCGACCCGAGTCGTCACCACTCTTGTCGTCACCCCTACGCGCGAGTTGGCCGGACAGATCGAAGAAGTAGCACGGGCCTGCGCCAAATACTCTGACCGGCGCGTCACGGCCGTCTATGGAGGTGTCGGCTACGACCCGCAACTGAAGAAACTGCGCAAAGGGATAGACCTACTGGTCGCCACTCCCGGACGATTGCTTGACCTACACCAGCGGGGTGACGTCGATCTTTCCCATGTGCAGATCCTCGTCCTTGACGAAGCCGACCGGATGCTCGACATGGGCTTCTGGCCCGATGTGCGCCGTATCCTCAGCCTCTTGCCCCCAAGCCGGCAGAACATGCTTTTCTCGGCCACATTGTCGAGCGACGTCATGCGCGTCGCCGGGCCTACTCTCACCAACCCGGCGCGAGTGGAGGTCGCACCCAGCGCCACGCCCGTTGAGGCCATCTCGCAGGCCGTGTACCCGGTAGCGGAGCCTCAGAAGATCGACCTGCTTGTGCGCCTTCTCGAGGAGGAGAAGCTCGATAGGGTGCTGGTCTTCACCCGCACCAAGCACCGGGCCGACCGTGTGTGCCGCCAACTCGAGCGCAACCGCATCCGCGGGGCGGCCATCCATTCGAACCGCACTCAGGCCCAGCGTCAGCGGGCCCTCGACGGATTCAAAGACGGCACCTACCGAGTGCTGGT
The DNA here is from genome assembly GCA_040768135.1 of Thermoleophilia bacterium. Classification (GTDB taxonomy): domain Bacteria; phylum Actinomycetota; class Thermoleophilia; order RBG-16-64-13; family RBG-16-64-13; genus RBG-16-64-13. Next base: position 11,879 of record JAXGNF010000008.1, read on the forward strand.
GGCCACCGATATCGTAGCTCGCGGCATCGACGTCGACGGTATCTCCCACGTGATCAACTACGACCTGCCCTCTCAGGCCCAGGACTACGTACACCGTATCGGCCGTACGGCTCGTGCGGGAGCCTCGGGGGCGGCCATAAGCTTCTTGGCTGCCGAACAGGCAGGCGAACTCCGACAGATCGAGGTTATGCTCGGAGAACCTCTACCCTGTCGTGACCTTGAAGGCTTCACTTACATGCAGCGCCTGATACCTAATCCCAATCGGACGGCGAAGAAACCCAAACCCCGCCTTATATACAACGGCAGCGCCCGCAGACGCTACCGGTAATAGACGCGGAGGGGGCTGGCATTAGCTCCCGACTGAAGCGCCCATGTCCGGCGCTCCGGCCGAAAAGCCAGGACGCAGCAGCCCAAAACGCATCACTCCGGCGCTCCCGCCGGCGTCTCTGTTAGCATGACCACGATGGACGCCAACCCAGATGACATTCGAGAGCGGCCGGGCCCGACCCCTGAAGTGCTCTCTCAGTCGCCCGAAACGGGAGCCCAGCCACCCGGCGATGTGCTGCCGCCGTGCGACACGACGCCCCGGCCACCCGCAGATGTGAAGCAAGCGGCGGCCCTCGTCCGCGCCAACCGCGATCTGTGGGACGCCTGGACCGACCTTCACGTGAAGAGCGAGTTCTACGATGTCGAGGGCTTCAAGCAGGGACGCGATACCCTGGACGCGGTGGAGTTGGAGGGTGTCGGAGACGTTCAAGGTAAGACCCTCCTGCATCTGCAGTGTCACTTCGGGCTCGACACGCTGTCGTGGGCGCGTCACGGCGCCCGGGTGACGGGGGTCGACTTCTCCCGAAGGGCGGTCGCTCATGCCCGGCGCCTGGCGCGCGAGGTGGGAATCGAGGCCCGTTTTGTCCAGGCGGACGTTGCCGATACCGCAGCGGTACTCACCGTGTTGGCCGGGGACCGTTTCGACGTGGTCTTCACTTCGTACGGGACAATCTCCTGGATCCCCGACCTCCGCCCGTGGGCCTGCACGATCGCCGGTACTCTCAATCCGGGTGGCGTGTTCTTCATCGCCGACGCCCATCCCTTCGCCTGGGTCTTTGACGATGGACTCCCCGAACCTGCGCTCCACTTCCGTTACGGCTACTTCGACCGAAACGCCCTCCGCTGGGACGAGAAAGGCTCTTATGCAGCCCCCGATCCCGACTTCGCCGGGGTGTCCTACTCATGGCAACATACGTTCGAAGATATCGGCGGGGCCCTTATCGAGGCAGGCCTACACATCACCTCTTTACGCGAATATCCCTACTTGGCTTGGCGCTGGTTCCCGTGGATGGTGAAGGACGCCGAAGGCTACTATCGGCTACCCGACGGGATGCCCGAGATACCGCTGATGTTCTCGCTAACGGCTACCAAGCCGCTCATGTCCCCGTCGGACCCCTGACGTCCCCTCGTGAGGATCGCCAGCGCCTCCCAAGACGAGATCACCATGGTCCTCGCACTGGTCGAGGAATTCTCTGCCGAACCTGGGGGCTAAGAACGGGAGTTCGCCAGCGTTGACTGCAGCAGGCTCCGAGAAATCACCGTCCGTTTCGCGGATTCCGGCCGACCCTTGGCCCTCTTGGCCCAAGACGACAGCGGCACGGAGATCAGAGTCCAGGTTCTTTCTGAGAGTCTCGCCCTCTACGCCGGGGCCAAAGACCGCGTGATCAATGAGGGGTGCGCGGACTCCAGGCACCGCAGACGAGGCGTGAATCCAGCATTGGTCGAAGAGGGCGTGGATAATTTATACGAGAAACCCATTTCAAGCCCACGAGGGCCGAGCTCCGCCGACCCGCGCGGCTCCCACCCGGTAGACTGACGTTCCACCGGTCTGCACCAGGTTCGAGTGGTCCTCCCTCGGGGACCCAAAGGCCAAGAGCCGACACTGTCTGTCGTCCCTCCGCATCCCTCTGATGGCCCTACATACCCTCCGTGGTACCCTCTAGTCTGCGCAGCGAGCGAATACGACCTTCTGACTTGGGGGAGACATCACGTGGCGACCCGAGCAACGATCGAGTCCAACCTCGAGGACATACTCGACATTCACAACGACACGGTTTCCCAGACAATGGCGACCTTGGATCCTGCGTCCCAGGCCGTAGGCCGTGAGAAGACCCGCCTCACCGGTCATCGCCCCCCAGACTATGCCACCCTCTTCAAGAACGACGGGCCTGTGCTTGAATGGGGGTCTCTTAGCGCGCACCGCTCCTGCCCCAGCTCCCGCCGCATCACAGAAGGTGCGGTCTGCTTACCACCAAACACCTACAGGCGGACGGTGGGTGCAAAACTGCCACGCGATCTGGTCGGCCTCGCTGCCCGAAATGGTTCCCATACCCTCGTCGGACTCATCGCCAAGGAGCATCCGAACAGCGACGGTCCGGCCGCTGCGATCGGGTTGCTACGCATCGGTACGTCCGCGGAGTTTGATTGCAGGTACGACCGATGGCTCAACATCACCGTTCATCGGCACAAGCCCGGATCGTGAACAACTTGATTCCACCGGGCAACGCCCGGCCCGATCCCGAGGCAACTTCCGATCCCGAGGCAACTTCCGATCCCGGAACAGCTTCTGATGCCAGAGCAGCTACTGATGCAAGAGTAGCTTCCGATAACGAGACAACTCTCGAGCGGGACGGCCCCCGAACGTCCGGTCTAACCTCCGCTCAGGTCCGCGACCGCATTGAGGCAGGCCAGACCAATGTCACACCACGACCCGGGGGGCATACTACCTGGGACATCATCCGCACCAACGTCTTCACCTGGTTCAACCTCATTCTAGGGGTCCTCTTTGTGGCGGTGATCAGCTTCGGGTCTTGGAAGGACGGGCTGTTCGGAGCCATCATCGTCGTCAACGCACTCATCGGAATCGTCCAAGAGATGCGGGCAAAAATCGCCCTCGATCGGCTCTCAGTCCTTACGGCCCCCGCCACAAAAGTCATCCGGGATGGTCGGGAACAAGAAATCCCAGTAGCCGAAGTGGTGCTCGATGACGTGGTCCGTATCACCGCGGGTGATCAGATTGTAGCCGACGGTGAGACTCTTGAGTCCCGCAGTCTCGAGGTGGATGAGTCGCTCCTCACAGGGGAGTCGGTGCCGGTGACCAAGACCCTGGGCGATCCCCTTCTCTCGGGCAGCTTCGTGGTGGCGGGAAGCGGCATGTTCCGGACCACCGCGGTGGGATCCGCTGCCTATGCCCAGCGACTGACGGGGGAAGGGAGACGTTACGAACGCCTCCGCTCCGACTTGGTCACGGGTATCAACAACATACTCCGCGTGATCGGGGTAGGCATCATCCCCGTCGGCGCATTCCTGATCTGGGCTCAGTTTCGCATGGACGCATCCCTAGTCCACGGTGTCAACAACACGGTCGCAGCCCTAGTGGCTATGGTGCCGCAAGGCCTGGTCCTTCTGACCAGCATCGCCTTCGCCGTTTCGGCCGTCACACTGGCTCGGCGAAAAGTCCTTACCCGAGAACTGCCGGCTGTGGAAGGCCTTGCCCGCGTAGACGTCCTTTGCATCGACAAAACCGGCACCATAACCGAGCCGCGCCCTGCGTTCGAGCGGTTCGAGGGGTTGCCACTGGTACCGCCGATGATATCGAAAGCAGACCCGACAACGACTGCCGGGCAGATGCGCGACAGCCAGAATCCGAGCCCCGATGCCCTCTCTCTCAAGGTCCTCGGCCTCATGGCAAATACGGCCTCGGGCCGCAACTCCACTTTCGATGCCATAGGTGAGGCGCTGCCGGCTCCTGAGGGTTGGATCATCGACGATTCGGTCCCCTTCTCTTCCGCCCGCAAATGGAGCGCCATGCGTATCGCGGGCCGAGGCTCTTGGGTCCTGGGGGCCCCGGAAATCATAGCCGACGGAGCCTCCGCCGGCCCCCCACCGTCTGAGACTCCGGTAGATGCCCCTTCTGAGGCGGCCGGCAACACTCAAGCGCGCGCCCGGGCGGCCGCTTTGGCCGACGAGGGGCTCCGGGTGCTGCTTCTCTCCCATACGGATGCCGGTCTGAACGGTGAGGTCCTGCCCTCGGGCCTTCGGCCCGTAGGCCTGGTCATCCTGAGCGAACGAGTGCGCTCTGATGCTCCGCGGACCCTTGCTTACTTCCAAGAGCAGGGAGTGGAGATCAAGGTGATCTCCGGCGACAACCCAGCCACGGTTGCCACCATCGCCGCAAAAGCCGGTGTTCCCGGCGCAGAAAGGGCCGTAGACGCCCGCACGCTCCCGGAGGGCGAGGAGTTGGCTGAGATCATGGAGGCGACCACGGTGTTCGGTCGTGTCGATCCCGACCAGAAACGGGCCATGGTCGAAGCCCTGCAGAGCCGGGGTCACACGGTAGCCATGACCGGTGATGGGGTGAACGACGTGCTCGCCCTGAAGAGAGCCGACATGGGGATAGCCATGGGCAGCGGGACGGCGGCGGCCCAGGCGGTGTCGCAGTTGGTGCTGGTCGACTCCCGCTTTTCGACTTTGCCGGATGTGGTAGCCGAGGGCAGGCGGGTAACGGCCAATATCGAGCGCGTGTCAAAGATGTTCACGACCAAGAGCGTCTGGGCCGCCATCTTGGCCATTGCGGTGGCGGCCCTCACCATTTCCTATCCGATCTTGCCCCGGCACCTGACCATCATCGACGGCCTGGTGATCGGCATTCCCGGTTTTTTCCTGGCCCTTGCTCCCAATCCGCGCCGCTTCATTCCCGGCTTTGTGTTCCGCATGGCCCGCTTCGTCATACCCACCGGTGTACTTGCGGGTATCGCCATGCTCCTCTCTTATCTGCTGCTCCGCAGGCTGGGAGCCTCGGTCGCCGAGGCTCAGACGATGGAGACCATCATCTTCTGTATCGTCGGGTGGCGCGTGATCGCGGCGATCGAGCGTCCTCTGCGCGGATGGCGATTGTGGCTGGTGCTCGCCATGGTGATGCTCCTCATCGGCGCCTTCGCCATCCCGTTTACCCGGGACTTCTTCGCCCTCGATCTACCAGCATGGCCTGTGGCTGCAGCAACAGCCGGAGCCTGCGTATTCGCCTGGTTCTTCGTAGGGTTAGGATGGCGTATCGGCGCCCGGCTCCCGTTCTGGAAAGAAGCGGCCGCCCAAGAGGAACAAGCCCGCAGGACCGCAGACTGATAGAATCCCCGAACGTCCACCCTCCCCCTGGCTTCATTCTCTAGGCCAGATTCTCAGGATTGAGGCCCTCCAGGCCGGGCAGAACAAACCGCCCGTCTTTGCGCACCAGGACGTCGTCGAAATAGATCTCGCCGCCCCCCCACTTGGGTGTCTGGATCAGCACCAAGTCCCAGTGGATACTAGAGCGATTGCCGTTGTCGGCATCCTCGTAGGCCCGTCCAAGGGCGATATGCAGGCTGCCGCCGATCTTCTCATCGAACAGAGTATCTTTCATGGGCCGATCGATGCGGGGGTTCAGACCCAGGGCGAATTCACCCAGGTAGCGGGCTCCTTCATCGGTGTCGAGCATGGTCCGCAACCGCTCGGGTTCCCCGGCATCACTGTCGACCACCCGGCCGTCTTTGAAGACAAGCTTGATGCGTTCATATGTCACCCCATCCTCAAGAGAGGGTGTGTTGAAGAGGATCGTGCCATTCACCGACTCCCGCACTGGAGCCGTGTAGATCTCTCCGTCGGGGATGTTGTTCTTGCCGGCAGCCTTAAGAATCGGGATACCCTTGATGGAAAGTGATAGATCGGTGCCCGGGGCGACGATACGCACTCTATCAGTGTTTTGCATCAGCTCGACTAATGGGTCCATGGCCTTGTCCATACGGGCGTAGTCCAAAGTCGAGACGTCCAGGCAGAAATCCTCGAAGGCCTGAGTGGACATACCGGCTGCCTGTGCGGCCGAAGGCGTGGGATAGCGAAGTAGGACCCACTTCTTCTTCTCATACAGCTCCATGAGCGGCTCAGCGGCCAGATGAGAGGCCTCCATAATGTGTCCAGGTACATCGGACAGTTCTGAGGCGTTGGCGCCGGCCAGCACCGACACCATGGCATCTACGTCTTCTAAGCGGTTCATTTCCCATGAGATCCGCAAGTCCATCTGCTCTCTTGTGGCACCCAGAAGCCAGACGCGGCGGAGCCGCTCGTCGCCGAACTCCACGTAGGGGACAGCACGGCGCACGTAGGCTGCCTCGACCAAGGCGATCAGTAGGTCTAACGACCCGGACTCTCCCGCGATGAGAACCTTGTCCCCCGGCCGGAGGTCCAGTGAATAGTCGAGCAGATTAGCGGCCAGTTTGTCCAACCGAGGGTCCTTCATCCTCCGGTCCTTTCTCGTACAGGCTCCAGCGTCAGTGCAGGGCCTCTCTCAACAGATATTCGATGCGATCGTTGACACTCCACAGCCCAGACGATCTACGCTCCACAAGCGCAATGACTGTTAAGGATACTCCATGAAAACCGCATCACCCCTCATGGTTCGGCCACGTCTCTCGGGTTACAATCCCGGGCGGCAGATTCCCTAAACGGCGGGAGACGAAATGCTGAAGAACTATCCGGTGGTCGTCGACATCGTAGTGCGGTGGGGGGATCAGGACTATCTTGGGCACGTCAACAACATCATGTACCTGCAGTACTTCGAAACGGCCCGCATCGAATACCTCATGCGACTGGGGATCGATCCTCCGGGACCGACCTGGCAGGAAGCAGGTCTCATCATCAAGTCCGTCAGTTGCCGTTTCTTAGCCCCCGTGACTTTTCCCGACACACTGGCCGTGGGAGCACGTATCTCCTCCATCGGGGACGACCAAGTAGTAATGGAGCACGCCGCTTACAGCCGGAAGCTGGAAAGACCGGCCGCCAAAGGCGACGCCGTCATCGTTTCGTACGACTATGTGGCCGGCACGCGCACCCCGTTCCCCCCAGAGACTCTCGCCGCCATCACAACGCTTGAGGGCAAAGAGCTACCGCAGACCGGCAGGCCCAGCGGCTCTAGCAAGGACCAGTAACCTACCGCCCGACCTCAGTGGTTCACCCCTCCGGACACGGTCGGCCCGTGGCTCCCACCGGGTAGATCGGGAAGACCATCCCGATACAGCCACGCCTCAAAGAGACCGCGCAAGACTTCCGATGACACATTCGCCGCCCGCGCCTTCTCGTGGGCGAGTGCCACGAAGTCTCCAGTGGTCACATTCCCGTAACGGTAGCGGCCTACCCATTCCCGCAGGATCTCGAAGAAGACGTCATCTCCTACCGTCAGCCGCAGGGCATGAAGTGTGAACGCACCCCGCCGGTAGACGCTCACGCCGAAGAGTTCGTCGATGCTCGGATCACCGGGCGGCTTATGAGCCTCCTTCCGCAACATCAAAAGGCTCTCCTCCACCATCGCGGCCAAGGTGGCAGGGCCGTGGTCGTGCTCCAACCAAAGCCAGGAGGCATACGTGGCAAATCCTTCGTTCAGCCAGATATCCTGCCAACCCGAGATGGTCACGCTGTTGCCGAACCACTGGTGGGCGAGCTCATGTGACAGGTAAACGGCCCCAACGAGCGGGTCCGACATCCGATGCTCGAGCACATCGCGACCGAAGAGCGACAGGGTCTGGTTCTCCATGGCCGCCCCGGTCTCAACAGACGGCACCACCACCCCGTACGCCTCAAACGGGTAAGGGCCGAACAATTCGCTGAAAAAGCTCAGCACCTCACCGGTGCGACAAAACGCCGCCTGTGCCGCCTCGACCAGTCCCTTGGCGAAGAAGTCCCTTATCGGCACTCCGTTCGGGGCGACACTCTCCACGATGACGTATTCGTCTACACTGACCGCAGCCAAATAGCCCGCCAGCGGTTGTCGCATCTCCCACACAAAGGTCCGGCCTGTCCCCAGTTCCTCTGTATCTACAAGCACCCCGTTAGCCGCCGCCACATAGGGCATCGGGACTGTGAGACGGAACGTGTAAACGGCTTTGTCTGAGGGATGATCGTTGACGGGAAACCAGGTGGCCGCCCCGAGAGGCTCATCCAACGTGTAGCTGACCCGTCCTTTTTGCTGCCAACCCATAGGGTACGGTTGCCGCTCCGTGAGCGTCCCCGGCCTGCCGGAGTACGCGACTTTGACAAGCAGAGTCTGTCCCGACGCCGATCGCTCCGCAGGGGTGATGATCAGCTTGTCCCTATCGCGCCGGAAACCGACGGTGGCTCCGTTCACCGTGACACTGGTTATCTCAGGACCCGCGTAGTCGAGACTGAAGGAACCCAGCTCTTCCAATATCACCGCCTCAATGGTGGTGCTCCCCGAGATCGTCCCCGTACTGGGGTCGATGGCCATAGCGATCTCGTAGGAAACGACGTCGTAGCCACCGTTACCGGCCCGGGGATAGTAGGGATCACCGACACCTACCGCGCCCTGCAGGTGAGCGCTGACGCCTCGGCCGCCGTCACAACCACAGAGGGCCACCGCCAACAGGATCACCGCGACCGCCACCATCGCGGCGAACCCCAGCAGAAACCTGGTCACCAGCCTTCTGCGGGCGTCACCCGGGATAGATACCCGCCTACCTACCGAACAGATGCGCCGAGACATCGGTCGCCCTCCGTCACCCGTTCACTGAGCCCCATCGGCCGTTTCCGCAAAAGAGCCGCTTCCCCCCGGCGATGCCGCCCCATGACGACGATGATAGACGAGTCCCGCGAGTACCCCGGCTCCACACAAAGCAGCCAGGCAAAGGACGGTCCCCCTCACGCTGGTCGCAAAATCCGACGACAAGTGCTCGGCCAGAAACCCGATGAGATAGCTCCCGATCGGAGTAGTCCCAATGAATAGGAGCACGTATATCCCCATCACCCGACCCCGCAGATGGTCAGGCACCCCCAGTTGGAGCCGAGTATTAGCCGTGGTCATGAAGAGGACTCCCAAAAAGCCCGAGATGAACAGCAGGGCCAAAGTGAGCACCGTCCACCGCGAAAAAGCCACTGCCGCGAGAAGCACCACGAAGGCTCCCGCCGATCCCAGTAACAACTGAAGAGTCGGCCGGCTCCGATAAGCGACGAACAGACCTGCCACCACCGATCCAGCCGCCATGGTCGTAGTCAGCCAGGCCAATGTCGAGGCTCCGGCTCCGAGCAGATACTTGGCCACCAGAGGCAACAGCGTCTGGAAATTGTAGCCGAAAGCTCCGATCATTCCCATCACGATGAAGATGACTACTACCTGCGGAGTGGACCGTACATACCGGAAGCCCTCGCGCAACTGACTCCACGAGCTACTCCGCGGGGCACGCGAGACCAGATGCAACTCACTCGTCCGGATGGCCGCCACCGCCCCGATCGCCACAGGGAAACAGGCGGCATTGATGAAGAAACAGGCGGCGATGCCCAGAGTGCTGATCACGGCGGCCCCGATGGCCGGCCCAACCAGACGGGCCCCGTTGAACAGCATGGAGTTGAGGGCTACAGCGTTCGGCAGGTGGCCGGTCCCCACCATCTCGGGGACGAACGCTTGGCGGGCGGGACCTTCCACCGATTCAACCAACCCGCGGATACCGGCAAGCAGATAGATGAGGGCCACTGTGATAAGCCCCGTCGAGGTGAGGATCGCCAGTGTGAGGGCCACAGAGAGTTGGATGTGCTGCGCGATCAAGATAGTCCGTCGTTTCGGCCACGCGTCGGCGATGACGCCGCCGTACAGCGAGAAGACCAGGGCGGGGAGGAATCGGATTGCCATAGTGAGACCCAGCGCTGCTGGCGAATCGGTCAGGCTGAGTACCAGCCAGCTGAGCGCGATGTCTTGCATCCAAACCCCGGCCAGGGACACCAACTGACCCGACCAGAACAGGCGGTAGTTGCGGATGCCGAGCGAACGGAACGCGTGCCCAGCCGCCTCAAGAGAAGAGCGTAGAAATCTCATCTCTACCTGTTCGACCCGGTGGCGGGGGGACGACCGAGGCGTGACACCTCGTCCTGGCTGAAGCTGGGCCACTCCGTCGGAACCCCGTCGCGGAAGGCTTCCACCCCATCGCCTTTCTCTAGAACCTCACCGATATCGGACACCTCGACCCCGGCAGCCTCAAGCGTCCGCTTCAGGGAACCGGCCTCTGCAGGCCGACAAACGATGAGCAGGCTGCCCGAGCCGATCAACCCTAAAGGATCAAGGCCCAAATCTTCAGAGATGCGCTCGGTATAGGGGTAAATAGGGATCTTGTCCAAGTGGAGGCGCAGCCGGCGGCCGCCGGCTGCGCCCAATTCCCTCACGGCGGTCGCGAGCCCGCCCTCAGTGACGTCGTGCAGGGCGGCGACCCCCGCAAAAGAAGCGGCCACGCGTGCTTCGTCTACAATGCTGATCTTGTCCAAAAAGGTAGCGGCCTCAGCGATTTCCGTTTCTGTCCATCCTGCTTCGCGCAGGCGAGTGCCGTGTTCTCGAGCTATGAGCCCCGTACCCTCTACCGCGACCCTCTTGGTCAAGAGGATCCGGTCACTCTCCCGCATCGTCCGCTTATCTAGAAGGGCGGAGGAGCGGGTCGTGCCCGCCATCGTCCCCACCACTAGAGGCCGCGACACTGCATCAGTGATCTCTGTGTGCCCTCCACAAAGCGTGACCCCACAGTCCAAGCAGACCGCCTGGATATCGCACACCATGGCCAACACCTCCCCGGCGGTCGAGCCGGGGGGAAACAGCATGGTGCTTAGCAGCCAGCGGGGAGCGGCTCCGCTCGTCGCTACGTCGTTGGCGTTCACAATCACCGCGTAACGGGCCATATCATCCGCCGCCAAGGTGATTGGATCAGACGCCAGCACCAGCACCTCATCTGCCGCGATGTCGATAACAGCCGCATCCTCCCCGATCCCGGCACCCACGAGGAGGGCCGAGTCTGTTGGGGCGATTCCCGCAAGAGCCTGCTCCAACAGATCCATGGGCAGTTTGCCCGGGGGTAACGGCAGTCCCCATCGAATCACCGTGAGGGCCTCGGCAAGCGTTCCCACTACGAAGTCCGCCCCCCTGTCGGGCTGAGACTCGGCCGGATCGTTCCACAGGAACATCGTCGGCGCTCCGGCTCGTTTCCCCGCCTCCACATCGAAGGCATGGTCCCCGATCATCAACAACCGGGTCACGTCTACGCCCAACCCGTCGGCCACGAACCTAACCCCATCAGGCAACGGCTTGGGACCGAGAGGAAGATCTCGGGTAACCACGATCGCAAAGTCGGCCGGATTCATTCCAGGAAGGTTGGCGAAGGCCCTGTCCACCGCCGCCCGGCTGTTGCGAGTGATGATCGCCATCGGGATCCCCTGTCCACGTAGGAAAGCCACCAACTCAGCAGCTCCCTCGTTGGGCCTGCAAAGTGTGGCTGCCTCCATCTCGGCCGCATGGAGGATCTCCTCCTTGGGCCGCCTGGCCGATGGATCGTCGATCGAGGCCAGATGCTCGAGCAGGCCGATATGATGCGGGCAACCTACCGCCGCTCGAATCGCGGCGAAATCAAGCGCTCCCGGTTGCGTAAGCGTTCCATCGAAGTCGAAGACGATGGCTTCGAACCGGGGTGGACGGCCGTCTCGTAGGTAAGGACCGATCGCCCCCTTTTTCACATCCCCATCTCTCAAAGTCGGCCGGCCTCCTTCCTCAAAGCCCGTCGCCCCCACCGCGGGTCGCCCCCCTCGGCCTGCCACGCTCTCTCCCGTCCACCCTGCCCAAGTACGCCTCACCGCCATGCGGTTCCCCGCAAAGTCACCTTACGTCAGATAGTAGAGCAGCGCCGGGATCACGCCCACCGCCATGATCGTCGTGGTGAGCACGATCGACGATACCAACTCGGCCTGGTTATCGTACTTACTGCAAAGGACCGCCGTCGCCACGGCGCTCGGCATCGCCGCCTGAAAAAGCACTACGGCCCTCGGCACCCCCGTCATGCCCAACAGCCATACGGCAAGCAGCCCTAGAGCAAACCCCCCGCCCACCCGGATCACGCTGGCCACAAGAGTCACGGGGATCTGAGTGAAACGATAACGGCCGATATTCATACCCAACACAAGCAGCATCAACGGAACCGAGGCCTGGCCCACGAACTCAAGCGAATTGGCGGCCACCCTGGGTAGGGATACTCCTGTGAGATTGAGAATCAGGCCGATCACCGCCGCGTAGATGAGCGGAGTGTGTAGCACGGCTTTGATCCCCTGCCTGAGCTGTCTGTGGCCCGAGGCAATGTAGATGCCGACGGAATAAATGAGGAGGCCGTTTGGGATATAGAAAAGCACGGCGTTCGCCACTCCCTCGTCCCCGAAAGCAAGGTAGAGGATAGGAAAAGGGATGTTGATCGTGTTCATGAACGAAATGGGCAAATAGAGCGCGGAGTTCCCCTTCCGCCGGAGGCCGAACACCGGCCAGGCGATTGCGAAGCTGCCCACCATGACGATGAGGCTCGAAGCCCAGATGTTAAGAGCGTTGCCGACCACGATCTTGCTCTCGTAGAGCGAATAAAAGACCAAACAGGGAGTCGCGATGAAGATGGCTACGTCGATCAGGGTGGCCACGCTCGCATCTCGGCTCACTCGGCCGTAGAGGTACCCAAGAGCGATCGCGAACACCGTCGGACCGATGATGTTGATGATCTGTTCCACGGCGCGGAAGTATACCGAGGGCCTTATACGCGGGTCGGCTCTCGCCGCCCGACCGCACCACACGCCGCTCACGTCGTGCGCGAGCAGCCCTCAGATGGTATAAGTGCTCAATGGACGAAGCGACTTTCTACCGCTGGCTGGTAATAGCCTGGATGATTCTCGCAGCCGCCACCTTCGTGGCGCTTTTCTTTGTGACGGCTCCCTATGGTCGTTTCACCCGCAGCGGATGGGGACCACGCATCAATGCCCGTTGGGGATGGATACTGATGGAAATCCCGGTGCTCTTCACTTTCCTGGTCATCTACGGAACAAGCGATCGTAAGTCGAGCCCGGTCAGCCTCGTGCTCCTGGTGTTCTGGGTGGCCCACTATCTCCACCGCTCGTTGATCTATCCCTTCCGCCTGCACGGCAGCCGCCCCAGCATCACCGTGTCGATCGTCGCCATGGGAGCGGTGTTCAACGTAGGCAACGGCTACCTGAACGGCCGTTACCTCTTCACCCTGGGGCCCCCGCTCGAAGCCACTTGGCTCTACGACCCCCGTTTCGTGGTGGGAGCACTGCTTTTCTGGTGCGGGTACGCCCTCAACCAGCACTCCGACCGGATCCTCATAGAGTTGCGGGAGCCTGGCGAGAACGGCTATAAGATCCCGCACGGCGGGGGATATCGGTTCATCAGTTGCCCCAACTATTTGGGAGAGATGATGGAATGGGGAGGCTGGGCACTTTGTTGTTGGAACCTCGGCGCGCTGGCCTTTTTCGCTTGGACTGTGGCCAACCTGGCTCCACGGGCCATCAAGACCCATCGTTGGTACCAAGAGCGGTTTCCCGATTATCCGGCCGACCGAAAGGCCCTTCTGCCCTTCATCGTGTAGACCGAAGACACTTCTTCGCCTGATGGCCCACCAGACCGCCGCGCGATAGAATGGCCGGGCGGGGCAGTCTTTTGCCATCGAACACGAACAGCGGGAGACGTCGTGATAACAGGCATGGGCCAAACCAGAACGAGGGCACCCGTCGCCCGGAGTGTCTTCTGGGTCATGCTCTCGGTCGTGGCTTGGGAATTCTTCCAGTTCATCCGGTCCGGAACTCCGGCACCAGAAGGCTCTTGGGCCCTACCGCTTGTCGATCTGCTGTTTCTCGTGCTATTGCCGGCCCTTGCGGCTTTTGCCCTCACCCGGCTGTTCCTGGTTCTCAACCAATCAACGCGGGGCACTCTCAACATCTATTCGATCATTTCCAGCCCGCTTGCCTGGTTGTTCTGGATCGGTCTCGGCATCGGCATGATCGGGCACGGTCTCCATGTGGCCGGTCACGCCCTGCGACAAAGCATGCCCGAAACGTTCGCGCAGGGTGAGTTTGCCGCTAAGATCGCCTTTCTCGACAGCACCTCTGGGTATCTGCTTGTAGGCATCGGCTTCTTTCTCACCACTCTCGTGATCCTCCTGATCGGGCAGGGCGCGGGCCAGCAGATAGTTGGCCCCGTACGGCTGCTTTTCGTGCTGGGCTCACTCGCCACTTATGGCACGATCGTCATCTACCTGGGTGTGGGAGGCGGACAGATCATCCTAGCTATTGTCGTGAGCGCAGTACTGAGCGCCGTCGGTTTTTGGACCCTTCACCCCTCCGAGATCACCCGAGATCCGGTGGGGGCCTTCGTCGTTCCCGGGACGTTCCTCGCCGGAGTGACCCTCATCGTCTGGACAGTCATCGTGGGAGGGCGACCTACCTGGCCGTGAAGCTCCGCCCGTTCTATGGGGTCGACCTCAGCGGGCCGGACGCCGAGCCGCGCCGCCCGGCGTCCCTAATTCATGTCGAACCGGATGGTTGGGCTATAATCGCGCTTTGCTCGAAGCCTAAAACACCCTGCGGAGTGGTGTCCGAGATGGCTTAAGGAGCACGACTGGAAATCGTGTAGGCGGGGGCAACCCGTCTCGAGGGTTCGAATCCCTCCCACTCCGCCATCTTTCCGGGAGGAGACCGCTTTGGCCACGCGTATGTCGAAGGCAGGGGCAGTAGCTGGCTGCCTACTAGTGCTGGTCGTTGCTCTTACCACTGCAGTCGGATGTTCCTCAGACGCAACCACGACCACAGCAGCAACGGATTCGGTTCAGACGTCGACTACTGATGGCTCTTCTCCGCCGACCACCGGCTCCCTCATGACGGAATGGGACAAGCTGCTGCGTAACAACGCCAAGATCCAGCATCAGTTTGCCATCTACCTGAGCGAGATCGACGCTGCCAACGATGATCCTCTGTTGGGCCTCTACTACGGCATACAGGCCCGCACTAACGCTTTGACCTGCCGAAAGGCACTTGCCGAAGAGGCGCTCGAGACGGCCGACGCCGCCATGCTGGAGGTCTACTACGCCCTCAATCGAGGCCGCAGTCTGGCCCAGGGCTCTGTAGCCGACATGCTGAGCGACGCGTATGCCGTCGTCGAGACACTGGGCGCACCCTCGAACGACCCCCAGAACGCAGCCGCCATCCTCGAACGCTTCCTCGAGACATCTGAGCCCATCGTCGACCAAGTTACGGCGACTATATCGTCCGCGGCCACCACGACGCCCCCTTCGGCCGGTCCATAGCCCCCGACTCCGGCAGCACCCCTTCTTCGACTCCGCCATCGGGCCCCTGCTGTATACTTCGCTGCGACCGTGCTAGGTGGGGAGCCAGCGGTGCCCTGTAACCCGCAAACCGCTTCAGCGGGGCTGAACTCCCACCCGAGGAGCGGGCCTGTGAGGTCTGACGCCGGTGTGTGGTGTTGACGGCCAGGTCCTGCGCAATGGAAATCCGTGAACCGGGTCAGGACCGGGAGGTAGCAGCCCTAAGCGGACTCTTTCATGTGCCGCGGGGTAGCTTGGCCTGAGCCGGCTACCGGCGGGCGCTTGGAGGTCCGTCTTCGGAGGTGGGTGCACGGTCTTTGTCTTTTTGATGTCTGTGCGACAAACGAGTCCGGTTCTTACCGCCGGCGGGATACCGGCAGCGCAAGAAAGGAGCATGTGGTAGCGACGACGACCTTTCTGGCGGCCACTGACTTCTCGGAAGGCGCCTGTGATGCAGTCCGGCGCGCCGCGCTCCTTGCCGCCGAGCAATCGAGCCGGCTCGAGTTGCTGCACGTGGTCAGTGGGCCGTTCTTGAGAACTTTGGGCGGATTGCTGGGCATGCCGGCGGACATCGAAGACCGTCTCACCGACGAAGCCCGGATTTCCCTGAGAGAACTGGCTGCCAATACCGCCTGTGAGGCGGCAGTGGAGGTATCTCATCAAGTCAGAACCGGCAATCCCGTTGAGGAGATCCTGGAGGCCTCCGCAGAAGCCGACGTGCTCGTGCTTGGAGCCCACGGATCCAGTGCGCTCAGCGATCACATCTTGGGGACGACCGCGGAACGGTTAGTGCGTAGGTCGACGCGCCCGGTGCTCGTGACGAACAGGCCGCCCCGGGGGCCTTATGCCCACGCACTCGTGCCGGTGGCGCTCGGTCCGGGATCGGCCGCCGTACTGCAGTTCGCGGTGATGATCGCCCCAGACGCCGACATAACGGTCTTCCATGCCGCTTCGGTCCCCTATGAAGCGAGGCTGCAGTTTGCAGGTCTCGCAGGCGACGAAATCGAACGATTCAGGGCCGAGACCAGGCGGAAAGCGCTTTTGGAGATCGATGACCTGATCGAACGCACCGGCGAGACGACCCGGCTTTTTCGCAGATCGGTCGAATACGGCGCGGCCGTCCGGCTCATACTGCAGAAAGCCGAAGAGCTCGAGGTCGATGTGATCGTCATGGGCAGGCAGGGCGAATCGACCTTCGAAAAGATGCTACTCGGCAGCGTCACCCGTCACATACTGTCAGGAGCCGCCTGCGACGTCCTTGTGGTAGGGGGACAAGCGTTGGACGACGAGTAACCCTACTCTCTCTTAACTTCAACCATGCAGGAGCTCGATCTCATCCTCACGCTGGCCGCCGGCCTCACGGCTGCTCTGGTACTGGGCTATGTGACACAGCGCATCGGTCTATCGCCCATTGTCGGCTATCTCATCGCCGGCATCGCGTTGGGGCCGGCCACGCCGGGCTTCGATGCCAACCGCGAAGTGGCGGCTCAACTCGCGGACGTCGGGGTCATACTTCTGATGTTCGGCGTGGGGCTACAGTTCCACTTCCGGGAACTCCTGGCGGTACGAAGGGTCGCGGTGCCGGGAGCGTTGGCCCAGATCGTGATAGTGACCGCACTGGGAGCCGCAGTGTTGGTATGGGCCGGAGGCACATGGCCGTCGGGCATCGTGTACGGCTTCGCCATCTCCCTGGCCAGTTCGGTCGTTCTTATCCGCGTCCTCTCCGATCACGACCACCTCCACACGCCTACCGGCCACATAGCCGTCGGCTGGGAGGTTTTGAAGGATCTCTTCACCGTAGTCGCCCTCGTGCTCATCCCCCTGTTCTTTGGAGGCGCAGAAGGCTCCGCTGGCGACGCAGCCCTGCAGATATTCTATGCGCTTCTCAAGATCGTAGGACTGCTGATCTTCACCATTGTGGTGGGCAGTCGGGTCATTCCCTGGATCCTCGGCCGCGTGGCAGCGGCCCGCTCGCGCGAGCTCTTCACCCTCACAATATTGGTTGTCGCGCTAGGGATCGCGGTCGGTTCAGCGAAGGTCTTCGGAGTCTCGATGGCTTTGGGAGCGTTGCTGGCAGGACTGGTGGTAGGTCGGTCTGATTTCAGCTTCCGCGCCGCCTCTGAAGCTCTACCCATGCGCGACGCTTTCGCGGTGTTGTTCTTCGTCTCGGTGGGGATGCTCTTCGAACCTTCTTCCATCGTGAGATCTCCCGGACTTCTGCTCCTCACCCTGGCGCTCGTGATGATCGCCAAGCCGCTGATAGCGCTCGCAACCACCACTCTCCTCGGCTACCCCAGCAGGATCGGGCTCGGAGTGGCTGCTTCCCTCGGTCAGATCGGGGAGTTCTCGTTCATCATCGCGACGCTCGGGGTCGGACTCGGGATCTTCTCCGCCGATGCGGTGAACGGCCTGATCGGAGCCGCCGTCGTCTCCATCTCGCTCAGTTCGCTCGTATATAAGACGGTCGGACCTCTGAGCCGCTGGGTCTCGCGGCGACCACGCCTGTCCCATGCCCTCAACTTCCGAGTCCCCGCTACGACCCCGACTCCGATGTCTACGACCGAAAGCCCCCCGCTCGACCCACAGCACCGGGCGGTCATCGTGGGCTACGGTCCGGTGGGCCGCACCCTTGCCCGGCTGCTCCAAGAGCAGGGGATCGAGCCTACGATCATAGAGATGAACCTCAAGACCGTGCAGGAGTTGAAGAAGGCCGGTGTCAGGGTCTTCTTCGGCGACGCCACCCTTCGGCCCATCTTGGAACAGTCGGGGGTCGCGACCGCGGGAACCCTGGTCCTGACCGTGTCAGGATTCAGGAACGCTAAGGAGGTGATCAAGCTCGCCCGGCAATTGAACCCCAAGATCCACGTGATCGTGAGGGCCGCCTACCTGGCCGATATCCCCGACCTGCGCGCCGCCGGAGCCGACCAGGTGTTCTCCGGTGAGGGCGAAGTGGCCCTCGGCATGACGGAATACGTTCTTTCTGAGTTGGGCGCCACCCCCGATCAGATCGATCGCGAACGAGCGCGCGTCCACGGGGAGCTTTTCTAAGACGACCGGCTCAGGTACCGGCCCAGGTCGGCTACCTGTTGTCCGAACAGGCCTCGTTATGACAGATCCCCGCAACACCGTCTAGAGCAACCACGAAGGCGATCCCCTTGCCCGGCAGATTCAGCTGTGTCGCCTCAACTATGCGCTCGAGCACCTGTCGGCTCAGCGTATGGGGCACAACGGTGAGCAGGATCTCTTTCTCGGGTTCGATGGGAACGCCCAGGATCGTACGCTTCTCGTGAATGCCTGCCCCCCGGCCGTACAGAACAGTGCCCCCCTCAGCACCCGCCTCCCGGGATGCCCGTAGGGCCTTCTCCGCCGATCCCTTAGGGATGATGGTCACAATAAGATCATGGTGGAGTTCTTCAGGATTCATATTCCTTGCGCCTCCAAGGTGGTTTGTAGATCAGTCCCAACAACAGTATGCAGATTATAGGAGCCATACCCACCACCGCAATGAGACCCAGCCCCTCAACCGCCGGGTCTCCACCCATCCCCAGAGCGGCTCCTATGGCCAGTGACATGACAAACGTCACCGACATAGGACCTGTGGCCACCGCCCCTGCATCATACGCCAGCGCTGTGAAGGAGGAATGAGAAAGGGCCACCAAGATCACGGCCAGGAGATAACCGGGGCCCACAATGTAAAGAAGAGGAATCCCGTACCGGATCCGTACCATGTTCAGGGCCACCGAGACCGCTACGCCCAAAGCGATCGTGTACAGGATGGTCCGCTCTTTCAGATAGCCGCTTGAGAAGCGGTCGACTTGCCCGGCAAGGATGCGCACCGCGGGCTCGGCCAGCGTCGCGGTGAGGCCGATAGCGAACCCTGTGACGATCGAAACGCCCACAGACCGTTCCGTAACCAGACGGAATCCCATCTCTCTGGCGTAGGGGATAAAACCGATCCGCACCCCCATCAAAAAGATCGTCAGACCCAGGGCGGCGATGATCATCCCTCTTACCATGGCCCATAACGATTCTTTGGGAACGTCCCGGAAGAAAATGAGAAAGACCACAGCCAGTACTGCCACCAAGGGTCCCAGGGCCTGACCCGACTCACTCAGGGTGTCGAGTAGAAGGGCGCCTATGGCCTGATCGTTCACAGCCCTCCTTTACGCGAAGAGACCGATGATGGCCAACACGAGCACAGGACCGAGCGAGGCGATACCAATGAGGCCGAAGCCGTCTCCGAGCGAGCTCGCCTTCCCCACGGTGTGAGCCACACCGAGGCCGATCGCCATGATCAACGGCACTGTTAGCGGCCCGGTCGTCGACCAACCTGAGTCCAAAGAGATGGCGACGAACTCTGGAGCCACAAAAAGGAACAGCGCCAGGACAATCGCCCACCCCACCCCTAAGACAAGGGCTATGGGCACCCCGGTGACCTGACGTAGCACGGCCAAAGCCAGCGTGAACCCCAACCCCACCCCGATTATGAGCACGAGGACAGACGAGGTCAGGCGTCCGCTCGAAACACTGTCGATCACGTCGGAGAGTACCCGTACATCCGGTTCGGCGATGGTGGCGACAAACCCAATGATCAGCACCACCCCAACCAGTAGCCAAGCGGGAACCCGTTCGGGCAGATGAGCACCCACATACTCGCCCACCGGTATGAGGCCCAAACGGACGCCGACCAGAAAGAGAAAGAGTCCCACTATTACGAGGACCACCCCGATTCCGAACCGTGCGAACAGTTCCCAGGGTACCCTCACAACAACCAACTGCAGGAAGGCCACGAGCAACGCCACCGGTATCACCGGTCCCGCCACCTCGAGGAACGCATCGCGTATCTTCCTACTCATGAGCCTCCCACATCAGTTCACATCCATGCTACCCGAACCCGCCACGAGTCACGCTTCGTCCCTGCGGAGCGGGCGGAGCGCCCTAGACGACGGACCCCATGAGGACGGCTGATATAATCGCGCCACTCGGCGAGCGCTATCAAGGAGCCAACCGGCGCATGGCAGTCTCTCTGTATCGCAAGTACCGCCCGGCGCGCTTCGAGGATATCATCGGGCAGGACCACGTGGCCCGTACCCTCGTCAACGCCATCAAGCTCGATCGGGTAAGCCATGCCTATCTTTTCACCGGTCCGCGCGGTACAGGCAAGACCTCCACCGCCAAGATTCTGGCCATGGCCTTGAACTGCGAGGCCGGCGAAGGCAGACCCACGGCCACACCCGACGGCACCTGCCCGAACTGCCTGGCCATCCGTCGGGGAAGCGCTCTTGATGTGATCGAGATGGATGCGGCCTCCAACCGAGGCATCGACGACATCCGCGACCTTAGAGACAAAGTGCACTTTGCTCCGGTAGAGGGTCGCGTGAAAGTCTACATCATCGACGAGGTCCACATGTTGACCCCCGAGGCCTTCAACGCCCTGCTCAAGACCCTGGAGGAGCCCCCCGCCCACGCCGTCTTCGTCCTGGCCACTACCGAACCCCACAAAGTACCGGCCACTATCCTGTCCCGCTGCCAGCGTTTTGATTTCCGCCGCCCGTCGGTGGGAGAAGTGGTCGGCGTACTGGCTGGGGTGGCTGCGCAAGAAGACATCGAAGTAGCCGAGACATCCCTCATGGTCATCGCCCGGGCGGCGGGAGGCAGCTTCCGCGACGCCGTCGGTATCCTCGACCAACTGGCCACCTACACCGGAGGGAAGATCTCCCTCGAGGAGACCCTCGACATCCTGGGGATAGTCCGCCACGACCTCCTCTTCGAGATCGTCGACCTGGTGCATGAGGAGGACACGCAAGGCGCTCTGCTCTTCGTCGAACGGCTGAGCCAAGCGGGGACCGACTACACCCAGTTCGTCAAAGACCTGCTGACCCACCTACGCGACCTCTACGTAGTCAAACACACCGACGGCCTGCCCGCCGGTATCGCGGCAACTGAGGAACAATCCGATAGGCTGCGCAGCCAAGCCGGTCGGGTATCTGTAGCCCGCACCATCACCCTTATCGACCTCCTCGGCGAGGCGTTACGCTCCATCCGACAAGGATCAGATCCGCGCTTGGAGTTGGAACTGGTGCTGATCAAGGCGACCGTCCTCGGAGCCGGGACGCCCCGTAGTGCTGGGGGGATATCTCGGAGCGCTGCAGAGGCGTCTCCCGGCGGCCCCACAGTACCGTCGGACGTGGAGACTGCACCGGCCGGCGACTCCACAGTGCCATCGGGCATCGAGGGAGCAAGGACAGTCGACTCGACCCGATTTGCGACTCCCCCCCCGGCCCGTCCTTCGGACGCGTCCGAAACTGCCGCGCACCCTGATTCACGGTCTGCTCCCGCCATCGCCACTGGATCGGGCACGCCGGCGGATTCGCGCAGCCGGGCCAGACCCACTGTAGCGCCCGACATCGACCACCTGAGGCGCGCATGGCCTTTGGTGCTCGAGGCCGTCAAAAAACGGGCCCCGGGCCTCCCCGCTCTGTTGGGAGAGGGCAGACCCGACAGTATCGAGGACAACGAGCTGGTCATCAAGTTCCCCGCCGGCTATAGCTTCCAGGCCAACCAAGTCGCACGCGGGGACAACCCCCTGGCCATTGCCGAGGCGCTGCTCGAGGTCACGGGTACGGAGCTCCGTGTGACCACGAAGCTTGCAACCGGTCCGACGCCTGAGCCGGCCACCAAAGACGAAGATGCTAGAATCCTGAGCAGGGACGAGTTGATCCGGGTGCTCAAGGAAGAGTTTGACGCCCAGATCATGGATGATGGGCCCACGCGCTAGATCAGCCGAGGAGATGCCGGTGAACCCAAACTATCAAAAAATGATGAAGCAGGTCCAGAAGATGCAGGCCGATATGGCCAAAATGCAGGAAGATCTGGCCAACGAAACGGTAGAGGCTTCCGCGGGCGGAGGCATGGTCACGGTGCAAGTCAGTGGAGCCATAGAGATCAAGAGCATCAAGATCGAACCCACGGCCGTCGATCCCGAAGACGTCGAGATGCTCGAAGACATGATCATGGCAGCCACCAACGAAGCCCTCCGTTCTGCGCAGGAACTGGCGAACAAGAAGCTGGGGGGCATCACCGCGGGCCTCAACATCCCCGGTCTGCCCTTCTAGCCGCAGAGTTGCGCCCCCTCCGGCTCTGCAGCCCGGCCGTCTCGTAGCAACCCGCCCGGAAGTCACCACGCATGTTCGGCCCTACCGTGCAGAAGCTCATCGATGAGTTGAGCAAACTACCCGGCATAGGGCCCAAGACGGCCCAACGCCTTACCTTCCACCTGCTGAAACTCCCCCCCGAGGACGCGCTGCCTCTGGCGCAGGCGCTCATTGACGTCAAGGAGGCCGTCCGTTTCTGCAACCGGTGTTTCAACCTCACCGAAGAGGAGCTGTGCGGAGTCTGCCTGGATCCGGCGCGAGACCAGACCACCATCTGCGTAGTCGAAGAACCCAACGACCTCATCAGCATCGAGCGCACCCACGAGTATCGGGGGCTGTATCACGTGCTGGGAGGCGCTCTCTCTCCGCTGGACGGCATCGGACCGGACGATCTTCACGTGGCTGAGCTTCTAGAGCGTGTCAATGAGGGCGACATACGAGAGGTGATCGTGGCCACCAACCCCAACATGGCCGGAGAGGCCACCGCCCTCTACCTTGCTGAGGAACTGCGTCCCTTGATCTCTGCAGGGACACTCAGGGTCACCAGACCTGCAGCCGGTCTGCCCATGGGGGGCGATCTCGAATACGCCGACGAGGTCACTCTGGGCCGCGCACTGACCGGGCGGCGCGAGCTGTGACGTCTGTTCTCAGAAGACGGTAACGTCCGCTCTGGGGAGACATCTCCCACCAAGCTCCAAAAAATCGGTTAGAATTCAGCGTTCTGGCAAATGGCGATCCAAGTGGAGCACTGATCCCCGTGGCCGAGTCACAGCAACCGCAGCAGAACCCGCTACCTGCGCCCGAGGACGCGCTCGGCTCGCAGTACGTCGTTATCGGCGGACCCGAGCGCAGGGCCGAGCGCACCAATATCATCGTGATGAAATTCGGAGGAACGTCGGTAGCCGACGCCACGTGTATCAAGCGCGTCGCCAGCCGCATCGTGGAGGCCCGGGTGGCCGGCCACCCGGTGGTCGCGGTGGTTTCGGCGCGAGGAGACACAACCGACGACCTCATTGAGATGGCGCACGAGATCTCAGAGGATCCGCCCGCGCGCGAGATGGACATGCTGCTCTCCACGGGAGAACGTATCTCGGCGGCCCTGGTGGCTATGGCCATCTATGAATTGGGCTACGAAGCCATCTCGCTTACCGGGTCGCAGGCCGGCATCGTGACCGATACCGTTCACACTAAGGCGAAGATCCTCGACATCCGGCCTCACCGCATCTTCAAAGCCCTCGAAGAGGACAAGATCGTCCTGGTGGCGGGCTTCCAAGGAGTCTCGACGGCCCAGGACGTGACCACGCTCGGCCGGGGAGGCTCCGATACCACAGCGGTCGCATTGGCGGCGGCGTTGGGGGCAGAAGCCTGCATGATCTTCACCGATGTGGACGGCATCTACACTACCGATCCCCGCATTGTCCCCGAAGCCCGCAAACTGGATTTCATCTCCAACGACGAGATGCTGGAGCTCACTGCCGCCGGCGCCAAAGTCATGATGCTGCGCAGCATCGAGGTGGCCCGCCGGTTCGACGTGCCCCTATGGGTGCGCTCCAGCCTCACCAATGCCCCCGGAACTCTGATAGGACCAGAAGGGAGAGGCATGGAACAAGCCATCGTTTCCGGTGTGACCTACGCTCTCGATGACGCCAAAGTCACCGTTCACGATCTACCCGACCAGGTAGGAGTAGCTGCGAAGGTGTTCACCGCCCTCGCCCGGGCGAGCGTCAACGTCGATGTGATCATCCAGAACGTCTCGGCGGGCGGCGCAGCCGACATCTCGTTCACAGCGGCTGAGGCCGATCTTCCCAAGGTCTCCACAGTCCTCACCGAACTGCAAGAGGAGCTGGGCTTTTCCTCGTTTGACTTGGACAAAGAGGTGGCCAAAGTCACCTTGGTGGGCGCTGGAATGAAAACCTATCCCGGGATCGCCGCGAGGATGTTCGAGGTACTGGCTGAGAACAACATCAATATCGAGATGATCTCGACCAGCTCGATCAAGATCAGCTGCGTGATACGCAAGTCCCAGGTCGACACGGCTGTCAAGGCGCTTCATGCCGCCTTCAAACTCCACGAAGACATGGTGAGCCGTGAGGAGGTCTTCAGCTAAAGGCCTCTGGAGCGGGTGGATCTGAGCCCCTCATGTGGGACAAGCGAAGCGTTTCGCCGAGGGACGGACGAAGAGGAACGGGGAGGGTGAGATGGAAGCCATCGTGGTCGAGGGACTTCGCAAACAATTCGACCCACCCAAAGGCCCCGTAGCGGTGAACGACGTCTCGTTCGAGATCCAAGAGGGCGAGGTATTCAGCCTATTGGGTCCCAACGGCGCCGGCAAAACCACTGTTATCTCCATCCTGTCCTGCCTACTCAAACCCGATGCAGGTGAGGCCCGGGTAGGCGGGTTCTCTGTGACCAAAGAGGCCGAGAAAGTCAAACGACTCATCGGCGTGGTGCCCCAAGACATAGCCCTGTATGAAGATCTGAGCGGTCGAGAGAACCTACTTTTCTGGGGTCGCATGTATGGATTGAGGGGAGCAGCTCTCAACAAGCGGGTGGACGAGGTGCTCGAACTCATAGGTTTGGTCGACCGGCAGAAAGACCGAGTCCAGAAGTACTCCGGCGGCATGAAGCGTCGAGTGAACATCGGAGCGGCCCTGTTGCACAGCCCTCGCCTCCTGTATCTCGATGAACCTACGGTGGGCATCGACCCCCAGAGCCGGCGGGCGATCCTCGAGGGAGTAAAGGCGTTCAACGCCGCCGGGGTCACCGTGCTCTATACAACGCATTACATGGAAGAAGCCCAAGAGCTGTCCGACCGTATCGGGATCATGGACAAAGGCGCCATGATCGCTTTGGGTACCCAGGATGAATTGGTCCGTTTGGTCGGGGAACAGACGCGCATCGACTTGGCGGTGGATCGTGCGGCCCAGACCCTGGCGACTAAGTGGCGCGGGCTTCCCGGGGTCTCCAGTGTCTCCGACCCCGAAAACGGACGGGTGGAGCTACTTGTCGACGACGCCAACACCCTCATGCCCCGGCTTTTTGACGAGGCTCGGACTGCAGGGGCACGCATCACCGAGATAAACCTGGCCGAACCGAATCTAGAAATGGTTTTTCTGCACCTTACCGGTCGGGCGTTACGGAACTGACAGGTCGTAGGACTGTCAAGCCGCGAGGCCGAGAGACCAAAGGACTATCAAGCCGCGCGGCAAGGAGACTCAAGTGCTGACGATAGTCCAAGTACGATATTCACAGCACTGATGCCGGCCACAGGGGAGTTGAACCCTCGATGATGCAGGCGCTCAACATCGCGTGGAAAGACTTCAGGCATGTTTACCGCGACATTGCCGCTCTGGCCATGATGTTCGTGGCCCCGCTGCTGTTGGCCGGAGCCATGGGAGCAGCCTTCGGTTCCGGAGACAACTATTCCGTCGCGGTCGTGAAGACGGTGATAGTCGACCAGGATGTGGCCGCCGGGGCGGGCACACCCGCCGCCGGCGCCACCCTCACTGCTGCCCTTACCTCCCCCCAGGTCGGTGACCTGCTGGATGTCACAACGGCGGAGACCCCTGCGGCCGCCCGGGCCGCGGTCGACAAGGGCGACGCGGCCGCGGCGGTCATCATCCCGCCGGGATTGTCGGCGGCCCTCCTGGGCCCCATGGCTCCGGGTGCAGGCACTGCCGGTGCGCAGGTCGAGATATACAAGGACCCCGTCCTCAACGTGGGACCCGCCATCATTGCGGCTGTAGTCGGCTCGGTCACCCAGTCCCTGAACGGAGGACGGGCGGCCGCCCTAGCGGCCGCCCAGTTGGCCGTCTCTGTGGGCGTGACCGACCCGAAAGCCATCGCTGCCTTGGCGGCCAAAGCGGCAGAGACCACGGCCTATAAGGCCCAAAGCGAGGCGCCTCTCACCCTCGAACAGCGTAATCCCATGGTTGAGGGGGTCGACACTGAAAAACGTCCCAACGTAGCCGGTCAGGTGCTCCTGGGTATGATGCTGTTCTTCATGCTCTTCGGTGCGGCCACGCCGGCACGCAGCATCCTCGACGAGCATCGTAGCGGCACGCTCCCCCGGCTTTTCACCACCCCCACGCCCCGAAGCACGATCTTGGGGGGCAAGTACGTATCGGTGTTTATGGTGGTATTGATCCAAGCGGCCGTCCTTCTCGTGACGGGCCGCTTTCTTCTAGGAGCCGAATGGGGTAAGCCCGGACCTGCAGCCGCACTCACCCTGGTCGGGGCCCTCGTGGCCGCCTCACTTGGGCTGGTCACCGTCTCTTTCGCGAAGACCCCCGGCCAGGCGGGCGCGATCAGTGCGGCCATCTTCGTGTTCCTCGGCCTGATCAGCGGCAACTTCGTCGGTACGGCCAATCTTGGGGAAACGTTCGCCATAGTTCGGCGGGTCAGCCCGCTGGGATGGTTGCTCGAAGGCTGGAACAGCGTGATCTATGGAGGGTCGTGGGGAAGCATCGCCCTCCAGTTGGGAGTCGCTCTCGCTTTCGCCGTAGCGCTATTCGGCATCGCCACCTTCTTTTTTAGGAGACGCTACGCATGAGAAGCGCGTGGGCCATAGCCATGAAAGAAATCCTGCAGAACCGCCGTGATCCGTTGGCGGCACTGTTCACGCTGGTGCTGCCCGTGGTTTTTACCGTCTTTCTCGGGCTACTGATCCCCAGCGCCGGTGAAGAAGGAAGCCGCCTCCCTGTTGCCTTGGTTGACGCGGACGGGAGCCCAACCGCAGAGCAACTCGTCACAAAGCTGACCCAAGCCCCGTTGCTCGAACTGCAGCCCAGGACCTCCACCGAAGCGGAACAGGCCGTCCAAGACCAAAGAGTGGCCGCCGCTCTGATCATTCCCAAGGGGTTCGGCGCTGCCGTGGAGACGGGCGGGCCCGCCACCCTCACTTTCGTACGCATCCTGACCTCGAGCGGAGCTCAGTCGGTCCTCCAGGCAATACAGACGGTGCTCGCCGAAACAAATATCGCGACGCTCGCCTCTCAGGCGGCTGCCGAACAGGTCGCCCTCGAAACAGGCCGTCCGGCAAATGAAGCTCCGCTGGACTCTGCCCGCTCCCTAGTCGACGCGGCCCTCGCGGCCCCAGCGATCACCGTGCAGGTGACCGATGCGGCCGGGTCGACCACCCTTCAGGTCGGCGGCTTCGACCAAGCCTCCACAGGGGCACTTGTGAACTGGGTGCTGTTCAGCCTCATAGGAATAACCGCCAACGTCGTGTGGGAGAGACGCCAGGGGCTGCTTCGCCGGCTCAGTGTGGCCGGGATCAAGGCCCGCGAGATCATCGGAGGCAAGATGTTGGCGATGGTCATGCTGACGTTCGGACAGCAACTCCTTCTTGTGTTGCTCGGCCAATTCGCCTTCGGGGTCGACTACTTCAGCAACCCGTCTGCGCTCCTCGTGACAATGATCTCGCTGTCGATGTTGGCGGCGGTACTGGGTCTCCTCATTGTTTCGCTCTTCCGCTCCGAGGGGGCCGTCATCGCAACCACGGTTATCACCGCGCAGTTGTTGGCCGCCCTGGGCGGGGCATGGTTCCCGCTCGAGATCACCGGGGCGGGGTTCGCGCGGGTGGCGCGCGTGCTGCCTTCCGCGTGGGTCATGGACTCTCTGCATGGCATCACGCTGCAGAACTGGGGGGTCGCCGACGTTCTCCGGCCCATGGGTATTGTCTGGATGTGGATCGTTGGAATCTTGGTGATCGCCATATGGCGGTTCCGGCCTAATCGGTCATAGCGAGCCGGCTTCATCAGGGACCCCCCTGCCCTTTGTTACCGGCTGGAGAAGCGCGTGAATGCTAGAATCTCCGGGCTGTCGGTCGGGCAAGGAGGCATCGTGGGCAGGGAATATCGAGTAGCAGTGGCGGGTGCCACAGGCGCCGTGGGACGGGTTATGCGGGGCATCCTTGAGGAGCGGGGGTTCCCGGTCAAAGAACTGGTGGCCCTGGCTACGGCCAAATCCGCGGGAACCCGGTTGCAGTACGCCGGCGAAGAGATCATCTGCCAAGAGCTCACGCCCGACAGCTTCAAAGGGATCGACCTCGCCCTGTTTTCGGCCGGTGGGGGCACGTCGCTGAAGTTCGCCCCCTTCGCTCGGGATGCAGGGTGCGTCGTGGTAGACAATTCCTCAGCCTGGCGTATGGATCCTGAGGTGCCCCTGGTCGTCCCCGAAGTCAATCCTCACGATCTCGAATGGCACAAAGGCATCATAGCCAACCCCAACTGCTCTACCATCCAGATGGTGCACGTCATGAAGCCTCTCCACGACGAGGCCCAAATCAGGCGCGTAGTGGTCTCTACCTACCAAGCGGTGTCGGGTACCGGCCAGAAGGCGGTGGCTGAGTTGCTCGAACAGACCCCCAGAGTCCTCGCCGGCGAAGCCGTCCGGCCTAATATCTATCCACATCAGATAGCGTTCAACTGCCTGCCGCATATCGACGTGTTCCTCGAAGACGGGTACACGAAAGAAGAACGCAAGATGGTCGACGAGACCAAGAAGATACTGGGGGACGAAAGTGTGGCCGTGACAGCCACCTGTGTACGCGTGCCGGTGCAGAACGGCCATTCTGAGTCGCTGAACCTGCAGTTCGCCCGGCCCCTCAGCGTCGAACGAGCCCGCGAACTGCTCGCCGCCACCCCGGGAATCATGCTGGCCGACGATCCGGCCGACAACATCTACCCCATGCCTATCGATGCTTCAGGCCGAGACGAGACCTATGTCGGCCGCATCCGTATCGACCCGACCATCGAGAACGCCCTTAACCTCTGGGTGGTAGCCGACAACCTGCGCAAGGGAGCCGCGCTCAACACGATCCAGATCGCTGAGTCGCTGATTGAGCGCGACCTTGTCCGTGTCCCTCGGTAGGAGGCTGCTGTAAGAAGAAAACGCGGCCGTCAGCATCTGACCGCCTACTGCGCGCCGGCTGAGCCGGCGCGCCGGATGACGTGAGCGTCCTTAGAAAAGGGCGCCGGCCGGGCTGGGTAGCGGTTCTGATCACCATCACTGTGGTGGTCGCCGCAGTCCTCGCTTACGGATTTACCGAGACCTACCGCCTTGAGGTCAAGGAGTACACTTTCGCCAACCCGGATGTGCCGGATGTGTTCGCCGGTACCCGGATCGCGCTCCTCACCGATATCCACCGCGGACCTTTCTTCTCACAAGAACGAGTGAGGTCGCTTGTGGAGCGTGTCAACTCACTCGAGCCCGACATGGTCGTGCTGGGTGGGGACTACGTGTATGCCAAAACCGGCTACGCCGAGTCATGCTTCGCCGTGCTCCGCAACCTGCAGGCGCCGCTGGGGGTCTTCGCCGTGCTCGGTAACCACGACTACGGAGAGCACGAGGAAGGGGTGAATGGACCCAACGAGGTCATCCGGGCCATCGAAGAAGCCGGTATCACCCTGCTCTTCGACTCGGCGGTATGGATCGACAAAGCCGGGGCGCGCATCCGGATCGGGGGAGTGAGCGACCTCGACGAGGGGAGACCGCGCCTGAAACCCATCCTCAAAGACGTGGACGAGGATGATTTCGTGCTCCTTGTATCCCATAACCCAGACTACTCAGAGAGGATCCCTGAGGACTCGATCGACTTGGTTCTATCCGGACATACGCACGGAGGACAGGTCAGCCTGTTCGGCCTTTGGTCACCGTACGTACCCTCCAAGTTCGGCCAGAAGTACCGCACCGGCCTGGTGACCAACGACGTGACCACGGTGATCGTCTCCAACGGGGTCGGCACGAGCAGCCTCATGCCCATCCGCCTGCTCGTTCGCCCGCAGATAGTGATGATTACGCTCGATGTGCTGCCCTAGCTCCACCTTTGGTCGTATGCTCACCCCGCGCCGAAGCGGCTACGCTTGGCCTGTCAACAGCAACAGTGACGAACGCAGGCGTGAATCCGAACATTCTGGTAGGCGAACGACTCAGTGGCGATACTCACTAGGCGAACACGTATGAGTAGGGAACTGTTCGATCTCCTCTCTCCCGAGCGGTTCCCTCAAGTGGAGGCACAGACGGTGCTGCCCGGGCGTCCGGGCAAGTCAACCTCTCTGCCCGCCGACCTACATCTGCAGCTCGCCGACACCCTAGCCGCCCAGGGCATCACCCGCCTGTGGACACATCAGGCCGAATGCTGGGTGGCATCGCGGTCGGACGACCATTTCATGGTCACCACCGGCACCGCGTCGGGCAAAAGCCTCTGCTTCAACCTGCCGGTAGTCGATGGGCTTCTTCGCGACCCGCACGCCCGCGCCGTCTACCTCTACCCCACCAAGGCCCTCGCTCAGGACCAGCTCCGTCGCCTCCGCATGCTCGCAGGCAGAGGCATCGAGGTCGCCACCTATGACGGCGATACTCCGGCCGCTGCCCGACAGGTTGCCCGTCAGAAATCCCGCGTGCTGCTCACCAATCCCGACATGATCCACCTGGCCATGCTCCCCCATCACGAGCGGTGGGATGATTTCTTCTTCAACCTCCGTTACGTGGTCATCGACGAGGCCCATACCTACCGGGGGGTATTCGGTAGCAACGTCGCCAATGTGCTCCGGCGATTGCGCCGGGTTGCTTCGCTTTACGGAGCGCAACCCTGCTTCATCCTGGCCTCGGCTACCATCCGTAACGCCCGTGAGCACGCCCGGCACCTCACCGGATTAGACGTACGCCACATCAGCGGCGACGGAGCGCCGGTAGGCCCCCGCAAAGTGGTTTTCTGGCAACCTCCACTGGTCGAAGACCAAGCCAACGTCAGGCGCAGCTCCAACGCCGAAGCGGCCGAACTACTGGCCGAACTCGTCCGCGCCGGCATCCGCTCCATCTGCTTCACCAAGTCCCGGCGCAGTGCTGAGCTCATCTATCAACTGACTGTCGACCGGTTGAAAGAGACCGCTCCACGCCTGGCAGACCGAGTCTCCCCCTACCGGGCCGGATACACGCCCGAGCAGCGACGTAGTATCGAGGCCATGCTGTTCGGCGGGCAACTCCTGGCCGTAGTCAGCACAAGCGCCCTCGAACTCGGCATAGATATCGGCGCGCTCGATGCAGCTATCACCGTTGGATATCCTGGGACCATGGCCAGCCTCTGGCAACAATGGGGGCGGGCCGGGAGGGGCAAAGGCGAGAGTCTGGCCGTTTTCGTGGCCGGCAACGATGCCCTCGAGCAGTTCTTCGTCAAACACCCGGATGAGCTCCTGACCCGTGAAGTGGAGGCAGCCACGGTCGACTTCGCCAATCCCTTCATCCACACCCGCCACTTGGCAGCCGCTGCTTACGAGAGCCCCTTGGTGGTCCAAGACGAACAGTTCTTCGGCCCGCGTCTGCGCCAAGCCCTCGAACGCTGCGTAACCGAGGGATTGCTGCGACACGCAGGCGACATCCAAGGCACTGAAGCCTGGCATTCCACCGATACCGACTTTCCTGCAGCAAAGATCGGGCTGCGAACCACGGCGGGGGAACAGTACACCATCGTCGAAGACGATACGGGTGACATCGTCGGCACCGAGGGGGCCGAGACCGCTTTCTCGGCTCTTCACCCCGGGGCAGTGTACCTGCATATGGGAGACGCCTATCTGGTCACCAAACTCGACTTGGACAAACACCTCGCATTTGTCCGACCATTCTGGGATACCTACCACACTATCCCCCGGCGTGAGACCGACACCCGCATACTGAGTGAGAGCCTACGGACCACTAGTGGGCCCCTGACCCTGCATCTGGGGGAGATCTCCGTCACCAGCCGGGTGGTCGCCTTTCAGAAGAAACGCACCGGCAGCGACGAAGTCCTCGGCACCGAGGAGCTCGACCTGCCCTCGCGGGAGTTCGTCACCGAGTCCATGTGGTTCACTATCCCGCCGGCGCTACTCCCCTCTCAGGAAGAGCTGGTCCGTCTCCCGGGCGCCATCCATGCGGTGGAGCACGCCCTCATCGCCCTGCTGCCGCTTTTTGCCATGTGCGACCGTTGGGACATCGGGGGTCTCTCTACACCCGTGCATAGCCAGACCGAGGAGCCGACCATTTTTGTCTATGACGGCCACGCCGGGGGAGTAGGGATCTCTCGTCAGGGGTTCGAACGCTTCGCCGAGTGGGTGCGCGATGCCCGGAATCTTTTGCGTGACTGTCCGTGCGAGAGCGGCTGCCCCTCCTGCATCCAGTCGCCCAAATGCGGGAATTGGAACGAACCTCTTGACAAAGCGGCCGCTCTGCAGCTCCTGGAGGCGATGCTATCCTAGCTCTATGAAGCACCTGTACATCTCGGTGATCGGCGGCAGCCGCTGCAGTGCCGCTGAGTACGCCTTGGCCGAACAGGTCGGGCGACTTATTGCTCAAGAAGGAGCCACATTGGTCTGTGGTGGGCTCTCCGGAGTCATGGAAGCAGCCGCTCGGGGAGCCAAAGAGGGTGGGGGAGTCACCATCGGTATCCTGCCCGGGCATGACCGTGCCCTAGGCAATCCCTACCTTGACTACGCCCTCACCACCGGGATGGGGCATGCCCGCAACCTGGCCGTGGCCAGCTCCGGCGACGCCGTTATCGCCGTAGGAGGGGAGTTCGGCACGCTTTCTGAGATCGGTCTGGCCGGCAAAATCGGCCGGCCCGTAGTGATCGTCGGTGGCTGGCGGCTGCAGAACGATCAAGGAACTGAGGGTGTCTGGTACGCCTCCTCGGCCGAAGAAGCCATGACCCTTATCAGGGAGGCTCTCGCCTCTCGTCACACCAGCCCAAACGGCTACGACGGCTGACGGCGATGGCTCAACCTCCTCTACGCGACCCCGAGACCCGCGAGCTGATCCGCCGCTTCCAAGCTAAACGGGAGCGACGGCGAAGGCTGCACCTGCTTGGAGGAGCGGTCATCGGGCTGGTGCTCGTGGCACTTGTCACAACGGCGGTCGTACTGGCCGTGCGTGGCCCGGGAATGGGAACCGCTTCGAATACGACGATGAATGCGGCACACGCGGTCACAAGCACCACTCCGGGTCCCGCAGGACCATCTGAGAACGGCAGCGCGCCGGGGGAGAGTCCGTCTCACGGTAACTCGCCGGGTAACACCGGGTCGGGCGGAGATCCGTCGGGTGGCGCCTCATCAGACACCGGGGGCACTCCTACGGCCGACGGTACCACGACAGACGACACCACGACCGACGGCACTACGACCGACGGCACTACGACAGGCGGCAACACGGTCGGCGGTACCCCTACGACAGAACCAGGGATGACCACCACGCTGCCGCCGACAACGGCCCGCCCCACCACCACTTCCCGGTCCACCACTACGTCGACCGCAGCCCCTACGACCACTACCGCCGCCCAGGCGCGAAAATTGGTGGTCATAGACCCCGGCCATCAGGCAAGGGGCAACTCGGCCACCGAGCCCGTAGGTCCAGGTTCAAGCGAACGCAAACCCAAGGTGAGCAGCGGTACGGCCGGCGTTGCTACCGGCATCCCTGAGAGCGAATTGGTGTTGGCCGTGTCCCTCAAACTCCGCGATGCCTTGACGGCGCGCGGCATCGAGGTGGTCATGACCCGCACCACCCAGAATGTCGACATCTCCAACATCCAACGGGCGCAGATCGCCAACGAGGCCAAGGCCGACCTGTTCGTCCGCGTCCATGCCGACGGCTCCAGCAATTCGGCGGTTTCGGGCATCCATGTGCTCTACCCCGCGTCGATCAAAGGCTGGACCGACGACATAGCGGCCGCCTCCAAGAAGGCCGCCCAACTGGCCCAGCGCGAACTCATTGCCGCCACCGGCGCCGTCGACCGGGGTATCGATGCCCGCAGCGACATGACCGGGTTCAATTGGTCGGATGTACCTGTGATCCTCCCTGAGATCGGCTTCATGACGAACCCGGCGGAAGACCGGCTGCTCGCGACCCCCGCCTACCAAGACAAGATCGTCAGCGGGCTCGTACGGGCCATCCTGGCCTTCCTAGGAGTGAGTTAGTAGACTATGCTCCGAACATGACGCCGCGAGGCCTGCGCCGCGCACGCCTCGCGACAGAAACGAACGTCACCCAATAGCCGGGCAACGCGCAACATGCGGGCGTGGTCCGGCAGCCGGGCCACATACGACGGTTGTGGTCATTCCACTCCACGGGCGCCGGGCATAATCGAACCTAGGAGGTCTTTCGGGTGAGTAAGTTGACGGTGGTCGGTGCCGGGTATGTAGGATTGGTCACGACCGCCTGCATGGCGGAATTGGGCCACGACATCGTCGCCATGGATATCGACGCCGGCAAGATCCAAACACTCCGCGAGGGCAAGGTCCCCATCTACGAGCCGGGCCTTGCCGAGCTGATCGCCGCCAATCGCGCGCGGATAGAGTTCACTACCGAGCGCGAATATGCATACCGATCGGGGGAGTTCATCTACCTCTGCGTCGACACTCCCCCGACTCCGTCGGGTGACGCCGATCTCTCCCGCATTTGGCAGGCCATCGACGACCTCCCTCCAGACGAGGGCGAGCACGTCCTTGTGACCAAGTCGACCGTCCCGGTGGGTACCGGAGCCGCGGTCAAAGCTGAGCTGGCCCATCGCGGATACCGCCACATCACCTACGCCTCTAATCCGGAGTTCTTGCGCGAAGGGACCGCTATCGACGATTTTAAGAACGCCGATCGCGTGGTGGTCGGCGCTGACGATCCCGAGGTCGCCGCCCGAGTGGCCCGGCTGTACGAGGGACTTGGGCGACCGATGCTGGTCACCGACGTGGCTTCAGCCGAAATGATCAAGTACGCCTCGAACGCCTTTCTCGCCACTAAGATCAGCTTCATCAACGAGATCGCCAACGTGTGCGAGATCACGGGCGCCGACGTCACGGTGGTCGCGCAGGGCATGGGGATGGACCGCCGCATCGGGCCGCACTTCCTACAGGCGGGCATCGGGTATGGCGGCAGTTGCTTTCCTAAGGATGTGTCCGCCCTCAAGCAGATCGCCGGCAACTCCGGATACCACTTCCAGCTGTTGAGCGCCGTCATCGAAGTGAACGAACTCCAGAAACGCCGGGTGATCGGCAAGCTCAAGCGCCATCTTGGGGACGAGCTGCGCGGCAAACGGATCGCCCTTCTTGGCCTGGCGTTCAAACCTAATACCGACGATATCCGTGAGGCTTCATCGATTGTGCTTTCCGGCCGCCTC
This sequence comes from Thermoleophilia bacterium, assembly GCA_040768135.1. Lineage (GTDB taxonomy): Bacteria > Actinomycetota > Thermoleophilia > RBG-16-64-13 > RBG-16-64-13 > RBG-16-64-13. The sequence goes on from JAXGNF010000008.1 coordinate 47,374, forward strand.
CTAGCCGAAGGGGCTGAGGTGGTCGGATACGATCCGATCGCAACGGACAACATCCGAGCGCTGCTCCCCAAAGTGACCTACGCCTCGTCGGCAATGGCCGCCCTCGAGGGAGCCGACGCCTGCGTGCTGGTAACCGAATGGAAGGAATTCGTGGAGCTCGACTGGGCTGCGGCTAAGCGCGTTATGGCCTCACCCCTCGTGATCGATGGACGCAACGCTTTGGACGGACGGGCATTGGTCGAATTGGGTTTCACCTACGAAGGAGTTGGAACCGGGGTCAAGAACGGCTGAAAGACCGGCAACTGAGCCGTCTCCGCCGCCCTTACCGCCCCTCTGGTCGGGTCCTCTTGCCACTCATGCGGTGGGCCCCCTGCTGCCTCTCCGGTCGGCGTGTCGCCGCTCCACCCGATCGGGCTGTGGTCTTACTACGCGTGCTGACATCGTTCTGTCGGCTACTTCTCATGTATGTCGAAGTACGTCAAAGTCGATGTCATTAGACACGTAGCTTTCGCATCTTATCCTTCACGTTCATTTCGCACGCTCTTCTCTCAACCCATAGGCACACCATGCCGATAGAGGGGTTATTGCTTGCTGAACAAGAGTCACCCGCGATCAGGTGCTGATCGTGTGCGTCAGAAAGTGAGGGCTATCATGGCCAAAACTAAGGGATTCGAACTGGTTCCCCGGCGTGTTCCTCTACGTCAACGTTCAAGCTTCTACAAACAGATACTCACAGAGTTCCTTGCGACCGGGGAGGCCAGCGTCCAGATTGCCGGCACCGACCGCAAGCCGGCCACCCTCGTGCAGGGTTTGCGCAAGGTGGTCCAGTCCGAGGGAGCCAAGGGGGTCAGGGTGGTCCAACGCGCCCAGGACGTCTATTTAACCAGGGGTTGACCGGCCGCAGCCCCCGCACGCGGGGTCTGGCCGCATCCGTCGTTCAGCCAAACCAGGCGCCCCGCAGAACGTGCACAGACTATAGGCAAGGAGGCCGCCCCTAGGGGCGGCCTCCTTGCGTCTTCTCCGCATATTCAGCGCGTGAGCCGGACCCGGGGCCGGGTACGTGACCCCAGCGCGCCTCTCTACTAGCGTTTGTTCCGAGCCATCTCGTTCGTGTTGTCATGGATACGGAAGAACACGATGAACAGTTCGAGGAGGACTCTGACGTACAACAACATGAGGAAGCCGTAGATCAGGCCGCCGATAAGAAACATGACCCCGGTCCTCGCCGAAACCATGAAGCCGAAGACGATCCCGGCCAACACCCCCAGTCCGATCACTACGAGAGAGACGATGAACAGGACCTTGATGATGCTGGGAGTGATGAACTCCCGAAACGAGAAGTCAAAGAGCCGACCGAAGAAGCCCTTCGACGACGAACCATCGTATCGCGGCCCTCCATAACTCGGGGGCGGAGCCCCATACCCCCCACCGGCGCCGTACTGCGGGGGTGCCTGCGGGGGAGCACTGTACTGCGGCGCGCTCTGACCCGACGGCACGGCCCCGTACTGGGGCGCTGCATGGGCGGCAGCCGCTGCTCCGGCCGCAGCCGCACCGGCAGTAGCTGCGCCGGCGGCGCCACCCGGAACGGCCGCGGGTGGCGGCGGAGTCGCTGGGGCAGCGGTGGCCGGCATACGTGTGCCACACTTCTCGCAGAACTCTCCCGCCGTCTGGACGTTGCCGCAGTTGGCACAGGTCTTTGCAACATCAGCCATGAAGTGCCCTCCTTTGTGTCGATCAATGCGGGGTCGGGCAATGTTTACACGGTACGATGCTCTGGGAACCGTGTCAATAACCCGGTGCCAAGAACACCGGCCACGAAAGGGTCGGAGGCACCTTGTTACGTCCCGGCGGAATTGCCCTCCCCACGGCTTGATGCATTCCGTAGGGCTGCCGATAGTATATGCACAGTGCGTTGAGTTGAGTTTAGTAGTACGATAGATTTCTACCGTCCCACTACAGCCGTCTCAGTGGGACAAGAGGTGTGAATGGGTACGAAACTCCTGATCCGGCCGAATCGAAGCCACGTATTGGCGGTGACCGTGGATGCAACCATTGTCGCCGTCATGTACTACATCGTGCTCAACTTCCGCTATGCGGGAGGCATCAGAGACCTCCGCTCATGGACCGTCGAGTTCGCCGTGTTTGCCGCGGCTGCTGTGATAGTGCACATCACCGTCGGCTGGTTCACCGGGGTCTACAGCATAGTCAGCCGCTACATGAGCTTAACGCAGGCGGTGCGCCTTGGTCAGGCCGGTCTCGTCTCTGTAGCCATTCTGTTCGTACTGGTGCTGATCTGGCCTCTGGTGCCCGGCACCTCAGGCTACCTGGTCCCCCGCACCGTCGTACTCGGCGGCGGCCTTGCCACCATAATCGTCATGATCGCCGCCCGTTTTTCCTGGCGCATCTATTTCGAGACGCTCTCGCGACCGGACAAACCGACGGAGCGGTTACTCCTCGTGGGCGCAGGTCAGGCGGCCGATATGCTGCTCCGGGAGATCAAGCGTACCCCGTCACTCAATGCCGCCGTCGCGGGCCTCTTGGACGACAGAAACGACCTGCAGAATATGAGCATCCAGGGGTATCCCGTGCTGGGGCGCGTGTCAGACGCACCTGCCGTGGTCGAGAAATGCGATGTCACCCAGATCGTGGTGGCCATCCCCTCGGCAACGGCGGAGGAGATCCTCTCGATCTACAGACAGTGCAAACCCGCCGGAGTCCCCATGAAGGTGCTTCCCAGCTTGACAGAGCTCGTATCCGGAACAGTCAGCCTACGAGACGCCCGCGATCTAGACATCAAAGACCTACTCGGCCGCCCAGTTATCGAGACCGATGTGGGAGCCATCTCTGACTACGTCCAGGGACACACCGTCCTTGTGACGGGAGGCGGGGGCTCGATCGGCTCGGAGTTGTGTCGTCAGATCGCGGAATTCAGCCCCAGACGGTTGGTGGTGGTCGATCACGACGAATCGTCGCTCTACGATCTGCACGAACAACTCATGAACAAGGGCTTTCGTCACTATACGCTCTACCCTGCCTCTATCCGTCACGAACGCAAGCTGGACAAGATCTTCGCACTGCACCGCCCCCGCCTGGTCTTTCATGCGGCCGCGTACAAGCACGTGCCTCTTATGGAATTGAGCCCGGACGAAGCGGTGCTTACCAACGTCAAGGGCACCTACATTGTGGCCGAGACCGCAGCCCGTTATGGAGTGGAGCGGTTCGTCAACATCTCCACCGACAAAGCGGTAGAGCCCTGCAACGTGATGGGCGCGACCAAACGGGCCGGCGAACTGATCATGCGCCTGATGGCCGAACGATATCCAGAGACCTCGTTTGCCTCCGTCCGCTTCGGCAACGTACTCGGCAGCCAGGGGAGTGTTATCCCTATCTTCCGGAGTCAAATCGAGGCCGGGGGACCGTTGACCATCACCCATCCCGACATGACTCGGTACTTCATGTTGATCGAGGAAGCCGTGCAACTGGTCATACAGGCGGCCGTCCTTATGGACGAGAACGGTTCGGGCGGCGAGGGTTCTGAGCGCGACCTCAATACCTTCCTGCTCGACATGGGTAACCCGGTATCGATCGTCGACTTGGCCCAGAGGCTGATCGATTTCTACTGGAAGGACAACGGACGCTCACTGGGCGTGGAGTTCTCGGGACTCCGGCCCGGAGAGAAACTCGAGGAGAGCCTGACTTATCCCTTCGAAGAAGCACAGGACACCAGCCATCCTCTCGTTAAGCGGGTCGCACTCCGAAGCGGGGTGCGCCCGTACGACGGGCATGGCGCCCATTTTGAGCGACAACTCCGAGGCCTCCTGGAAGTCGCCGAGACCCACGGTGATCGACGCGTCGTGACCGGTGCGCTTAGAGCGTGCCTGCCCGACTACTGTCCGCTGGACGCCCCGAGACTTGAGAAGTCTGCAGTTATACCTTAGACTGTGGGTGAACTTGATTCCGACTGTTTTCGTTTTAGTAGTGGCTTGCACGGGAATGATGCCGGAAACGGCTTATGGTGGTCCAAGGAGGGGCACATGAGAAAGAGAATGACGCTTGTGATTTTGGGGTCGATCGTGATCACCCTGCTCCTCACTGCGGCGGCACTAGCCTGGACCCCCCAAGACATCTACAACGACTTTGCGCAAAACGGCAGGCTCACCCGGGACTATACCGAAGCTGAGTTGAAGGCCTATCTCAACGATGCCACCCTCGCTCAGTATGCCGATAGCTCAATCAAGGACCCCTTGGACAGCGCAGTACTCGACCTCGTCCAACGGGATGTGTTTCCGTTCACCGGTTTCCAGTTGATGATTGCCGGCATCGTTGTGGTGGTGTTGATCGGTGGAGGCCTGGCTCTTCGTCGCTTCTCCCGTCCGCAGCGCTCCTGATCACACTCAGACCCGGAGCCGGTGACAGAGCTTGTCCGTTGAAGGCAGCAGCATCGCTGAGGACGAGGGCCGCTCCCGCTTCATAAGCATCTGGGTCGGACC